>JBFFMM010000099.1:0-9986 GCA_041554075.1 Draconibacterium sp.
AAGGAATTCCCTTAAAAACTGTTATTCCTGAATGGCTATCAAACACGCCACTCACAAGGCCTTTATCGGTGTTTACATATTCGTTAATTGTAACACTTTTCTCATTTTCACATGAAACAAACAAAAGTTTCAATCCAATTAGTAAGATAAAAAGATGAATACGGTTTTTCATAGGTAAGTTGGGTTGGCTTAATTTTACAATATACTCCCAAAAAGGAGTAACAGACTGTATAATGAAAAAACTTCCCCCGGTTTTTCAGGCCAGGAGGAAGTTTTTCAATTCTTCTTTATTTTGAAAGTCGTTTAAAGTCTCTGTTTGGCGCCATTGCTTTTGTTGTTTTTCCGGCAACAATTTCGCTGGCTACGGTAAATGTGGTTTTGTCTTTAATATCAATTGCCGAAGCCCCCACTTTTACAGTATAAGAACCGGCTTCTACAATCCAATTTGAATTTGCTTCGTTAAACGATGCTAAATCCATTGCATTGATATCAAATTTTAAAGTTTCACTTTTACCTTGAGCAAGCAACGCTGTCTTACCAAAAGCAACTAATTCTTCCTCCGGTTTTTCCAGTTTTCCATCAGGCGCACTTGCATAAATCTGAACCACTTCGCGACCGGCAACTTTACCCGTATTTTTTACAGTTACCGAAACGGTAATTTTTCCATCAAATTCATCGGAGCTGAGTTTAAGGTTACTGTATTCAAAATCGGTATATGATAATCCGTATCCAAATTCGTAAGCCACCGGAACATTAAATGTATTGTAGTAGCGGTATCCCACGTAAATATCTTCCTCATAAACCACTTCCCAGGGAACACGGCGCATAAAAGAAAAGCCCGACATATCGGCCGCATCATCTTTGTCTCCTTCAATTGCGTAGCCGGGGAAATTTTTTGAAGTTGGTGTATCATCGTACGATTTTGGGAAAGTTACAGCCAATTTTCCTGAAGGATTTACTTTTCCTTTTAGTACATCAACAATTGAGTTACCCGCTTCCTGACCAGGTTGCCATGCGCACAAAACGGCATCCGGAATGGTACTCCAACTTGCTGTTTCAATTACTCCTCCAATATTCAGAATAACGAGCGATTTTTTTCCTTTTTTGTGGAAAGCATCAGTAACTATACTGATCATATTTTTTTCAACATCGGTTAAATAAAAATCGCCTGCTTCTGCTTTGCGGTCTCCACCTTCACCTGCATTACGTCCAATCGTAATTAATGCTACATCATTTTGAGCAGCCATTTTAACGGCCAAATCTTTTGAAACAGCCATTTCTTCAACCGGTTCTTTTCCGCCCATAAAAGCTGCAAGAGGATTGTTTGGCTTTTTACCTTTTGCTTTTTCTGCTTTTATGTAATCTTTATATACATCAGCCAATTCACTGTCAGGTGTTAGCCCATTGTTTTTTAATCCATCAAACATCGAAATGGTATAAGCCTCATTTACATCACCGCTACCTGTTCCACCGGCTACAATATCCAACGAAGTTGCACCAAATGTGGCTACCTTTTTTACATTATTTGAAAGCGGAAGTGCTCCGTTTCTGTTTTCAAGTAAAACCATTCCGTCGGTAGCTGCCTGACGTGTAACCTCGGCATGTGCTTTCAAATTTGGGTTACCCGATACCTTATATGCTTTGTAACGTGGAGTTTCAAGCATTATATTCAGTATCCTTTCCACATTTTTATCCAGAATACTTTCATCGAGTTTTCCTGATTTTACACCTTCAATAATACCTTCAATTTGTTGCGGAGAACCCGGCTGAATCATATCGTTTCCTGCAATCATCTGGGTAACCACATCGCTACCTCCACCCCAGTCAGTCATTACGTATCCTTTAAATCCCCAATCGTCGCGTAATATTTTTGTAAGCAGATCGTGACTTTCCGAAGTATATTCACCATTTACCTTATTGTACGACGACATTACAGTCCATGGTTCCGATTCCTTAACTGCAATTTCGAAACCTTTTAAATAAATTTCGCGCAATGCTCGTTCGCTCACAATTGTATTAACCGACATACGGTTTGTTTCCTGGTTATTTACTGCAAAGTGTTTTATTGAAGTTCCAACGCCATTCGACTGAATACCTTTTACCATAGCTGCAGCCATTTTTCCGGCAACCAGTGGATCTTCAGAATAGTATTCAAAATTTCTTCCACACAAAGGATCGCGCTTAATATTTAGTGCCGGAGCAAGAAGAATATCTGAACCATATTCGAGCACTTCGTTACCCATTGCCTGTCCTACTTTTTCGACCAATTCTGTATCCCAACTCGATGCTAGAACGGTAGCAATTGGGAAAGCAGTACAATAATACGTCTGATTGTCTCCTTCCCGGGTTGGTGATATACGTAATCCTGCAGGTCCGTCGGATAATACCTGACATGTAATACCCAATTCCGGAAATTCTGAAGTATTTCCAGCAGCTCCCGGAAGATAGGTTCTGATGTGATCTACCATGTTATTGTAAGGCGTCGCTTCTCTTGGACCGCCGCCAAACATAGGTGGCATTTTTGCTTTAATAGAATCGGGCATAGGAAAATACATACCCGTGCCAATTACCAACTGAGCCTTCTGCTCAAGAGTCATTGATTTTACAATGTCTTTCGTTTTCTTTTCTATAGGTGTTGTTCCCCACGACAAATTTGAAACCAGTAATAAAATTACCAGTAAACTCTGAATTTGTTTAAGTTGAATAAGTCTCATGTTAAAAGTTAGTTTTTATTGATTTATATATATGACTATACTGTACTAGCTACAATATGCATTTCTCATAACACTTCTACGCATTACAATACAACAGCTTTATGTGTCATTCAAACACAATAATAAATAATTTATTCTACACCACAAAAAAACAAGAAAAATCATTTACTTTGTAACTCTAAATTATTTTAACACGACAAGGTTTTGGAGGAGATTTTTCTTGACACAAATGAATTGCTCGATCATATTTCACTTGACTGTGTTATATTTGGTTTTCACGATAATGAATTAAAGGTATTAACACTTCAGCTAAAAGGTACTCTCAAGAATGCACTTCCCGGTGGGTTTTTAAAAAAAGACGAAACAATGGAAGAGGCTGCCAACCGGGTATTGAAAATTAGAACCGGATTAGATAAAATTTTTCTAAAACAATTTCAAGTTTTTAGCGATCCTCTTCGTTCTAATTTTGATCCGCAAAAACCACATATCCCCTTTGATCAAGCTGAACTTCATGCCGATTTTTTCTCGAAACGATTTATTTCTGTCGGCTTTTATGCTTTGGTTGATTTTACGAAAGTAAATGCTACTCACGACGCTTTTTCAATAAATTGTACTTGGAAAAATATAAAAGAGGAGGATAATTACATATTGGACCATCGGAAAATTATTGAAAAGGCACTTGAAGTTTTACGTGTACAGCTTCGCTATCAGCCCATTGGATACAATCTCTTACCCGATAAATTTACAATGCCCGAGTTGCAAAAGTTGTATGAAACAATATTGGACAAAGAGCTCGACAGACGCAATTTTCAACGAAAAATACTTTCATACAAAATTCTTAACAAACTTGGGGAAAGGAAAAAAGGAGGAGCTCATAAATCACCTTTTTTGTATGAATTTAACCTTGAAAATTATCAGAAGGCTTTAAACAATGGCTTTAACGGGAGCTGGTAAACCAAACTTTTGGTGAAAATACTTTTGGGCATATTAAGTTTTTAAATACCAATTAAAATTCGGATAATTTCTTACTTTTGGACTTATAGTATTTTAAACAATATGATGAACCCAATTGTATATTTCAAACTTTAACCATGAAACAACTTATCTTTCTTTTACTTGTCATTTTTACTCTACCGGCAAATGCTCAAAATTATAGTTTTGGCATCAAACGGAACAATCCTTTTGCTGCCAATCCGCATCCAGGTGAAAAAGTAAGCTACAATAATCCGATCATTCCCGGTTTTCATTCTGACCCAAGTATTTGCAGAGTTGACGATGACTATTACCTTATTACAAGTACCTTCGAATACTTCCCTGGTGTTCCGGTTTTTCACAGCAAAGATTTGGTTAACTGGGAACAAATTGGCTATTGTTTAGATCGTGAAGAGCAGATTCCCAACGGAATCAACATTTTTGCGGCAACTATTCGCTACAACAAGGGCACTTTCTATATGATTACTACCAACATAATTGGTGGAGGAAATTTTTATGTAACTGCCACCAATCCGGCCGGCCCCTGGTCTGATCCGATTTGGTTAAAAGATTTACCGGGAATCGATCCTGATCTGTTTTTTGACGAAGATGGTAAAACCTATGTAATATCGTCGCCTTTTATTCTATCGGAAATAAATCTAGCAACAGGAGAAATGTCGGTAGGTAAGAAAGTGTGGTACGGCACCGGTGGTCGATATTCGGAAGGACCACACATTTATAAAAAAGATGGATTTTATTACCTGATGGCTGCTGAGGGAGGGACAGAAGAAGCACACTCGGAAACCATTGCTCGCAGCAATAACATTTGGGGACCATACACCGATAATCCGGCAAATCCGATTCTGGCGCACGCCAACGCTGCCGGTCAGGGAAATCCAATTCAGGGCGTTGGGCATGCCGATATTATTCAGGCGCACGACAATTCGTGGTGGATTGTATTTCACGGATATCGAAATATATCGGATAAAACACACCATATTCTTGGTCGCGAAACCTGTTTGGCTCCGGTTACCTGGCCCAAGAATGGTTGGCCGGTGGTAAACGGAAACGGAACAGCCACTCCTAAAATGACCTGCCCCACCCTTCCTTTAAACCCGGTTGCTGCTGATCCTGCAAAAGTAGATTTCGACACTGATAAACTTCCAATTGAGTGGAATTATGTGAAGTTCCCTATTTATGACAACTATTCGCTTACCGAACGAGAAGGCTACCTGAGGTTAAAAGGAGCAGCCGAAACAATGAGCACAAATACCACTTCTACATTTGTTGGTAAACGATTGACCGATTTTTATTTTACAGCCAGCACTCAATTGGAATTTGATCCTGAAAATGAAAACGAAGAAGCCGGAATGATACTGCTGAATAACGGATCACATTTCGATGTAATGGTTAGCAAAAAAGATGGAAAAAGAATGTTACAGGTAAAACTGCAGTTTGGAAGAACGGTTTACAAATCGGAGGCAATTGAGCTAAAATCAGGTCCTGTTAATTTAAGAGTGAAAGGAGAAAAATCGACGTTTACTTTTTCTTATGCGCAGGAAAATGAAAACTACACCGATATTGAAACTGCCGATGCCAAATTTTTAGCTACTGAAACCGTTGGCTTTTTTACCGGTGTTTATGTTGGTCTGTACGCAACAGGAAACGGAGAACTCTCTGAAGCCAATGCCGATTACAATTGGTTTGAATACAAAAAAGGCAGGTAAGCAATTTAAGTTCACCTTTTTTGCAGAAAGAGTCATAAAATGAGTCTTTACAATTTAAAGACAAAAAACAACTCTTTAACTGGCTTTATGAGCATTTCAACTTGAATAGTAGAAAATGATTAAAGCCTTCTGTTATCTTTGGTGTTATGTGGATAAACATTGAAAAAAGATATCGCGTTATTTCAGCACTTCTGTCGCTTGCTATTAGCTTGACTATTCATTTTTCGCTGATTGCTGTGGTATTTTTTGACAATGGGTTTAGCCATCATGTTGAAGATTTCTCACCGGCATTTGTAGTTTTTGAATTGTCGGTTACATTTTTGATTTCGTACACCATTTTTCTGCTCAACTATTTTCTTCTTGTGCCGTTTAAGCCACATGTAAAACTAAACCTGAAAAAACTGATTCTTGCACTTTCAGTAACTATTGCGGTAACACTGGTTCTTATTTATGCTTTTTTGCAATTAAAAGGGCTTTTAAATTTTAATGTTGATACTTCCCGACACAAAGAAGAATTGTTGTCGCGAAATATTTTTGCCATGATTTTGGTTTTGATATGTGTATTTTTTATTCACCTTATGTATCAGAAACAAACCATTGAACTGGAGAATGAAATGTTAAAACGCGAAAGTTTGCAAAGCCAGTACGAATCGCTGAAAAACCAAGTGAGTCCACATTTTTTATTCAACTCGTTAACTGCATTAAAAACCTTGCTTCAGGAATCACCAAAACTGGCCGATCAGTACGTTACTCATCTGGCACAAGTGCTGCGCTACACTTTACAAAGTAACAAATGGAAAACTGTAAGCCTCGGAGAAGAATTGGAATTTGTACATTCTTATATTTTCCTTTTAAAAATGCGATACGAAACCAACTTGTCGGTACAAACTGATATTTATGAGCACTCCTTGCACTTGTCACTTCCGCCTTTGACCTTACAAACACTGATTGAAAATGCAGTAAAACACAACGAGATTAGTAAGGATTTTCCTTTACAAATTGTTATTAAATCGATAAACGAACAAACGATTCAGGTTAAAAATAAAATACGCGAGAAACTCACGCCCGAAGATGGAACAGGGATTGGACTAACGAACCTGAACAAATTATATCATTTACTGGGCGATTACGAAATTCAGATTGCAAAAGATGATTTGGATTTTGCGGTAGACGTGCCACTAATTAAAATCTAATACAATGAAAGTACTGATCATTGAAGATGAAAAACCTGCAGCCAGACAACTGTTAAGTGTTTTAAACGAGATTGGTAATTTTGATGTGATAGAGATTCTTGAAAGCATCAAAGCTACTGTTCATTGGTTAGAAAATAACCAGCAGCCGGAACTTATCTTTATGGATATTCACATTGCCGACGGCTCTGCTTTTCAAATTTTTAAACACATAAATATTAGCTGTCCCATTATTTTCACCACGGCTTACGATGATTATGCCATTGATGCTTTTAAAGTAAACAGTATCGATTACCTTTTAAAGCCCATTTCAAAAGAGGCAGTCGAAAAAGCCATGTTAAAACTGAAAAATCTTGTCGGCACAACAAATTCTGATTCCGACATACAACAACTCATTCTTTCATTAACAGAAAAAAAAACTTACAAATCGCATTTCCTTATTCCGGTAAAAGGAAATAAAATGGTTCCATTGTTGGTTACCGATATTGCATATTTCTATATCAACAGTGGAAATGTTTTTGCCTGGACTTTTGAAAACAACACATATAACCTGGATTCTACGCTTGATGAATTGATGAATAAACTGAATCCCGTTGATTTTTACCGTGCCAACCGGCAATTTATTATTTCAAAAGAGGCAGTAAAAGATGTTGATTATTGGTTCAACAACCGCTTGTCGGTAAATCTGAAAGTGCCCGTTTCTGAACGTATTCTCATTAGCCGAACCCGTGTCAGCGAATTTAAAGAATGGTTTGGTTAAATCTACTGGTTATTAGATTCCCGGAACTATTTCACTTTAGTATCGAATAGTAACATTTCACCCCTGATTTTTGATGTTTCATTTTACTATTTCATCTCATCGTATTTTTTCAAGTCTAAGTGAAAAACGATACAAAATAAAATGATTGAACGATGGGAAAAATGAAAGAAGAAACGAATGATGGACAGAGAAAAAATAAGATGATCAAGTCGGTGCGCTCATGGCATCGCGACATTGGCTTTTTTATGATAGGGCTAACATTGATCTATGCTTTGAGTGGAATCGTTCTGATTTTTAGAGATACCGATTTTTTAAAACAAGAAAAACAAGTTTCGCAAACCATAGAACCGGGCAAACAAGCTTCAGAGTTGAGAGCTGTTCTGCGAATGAGAGATTTTAAAGTAAGCAAAACCGAAGGTGATATACTTTATTTTGCCAATGGAACATACAATAAGGCAACAGGCGAACTGGAATATATTTCCAAAGAGCTTCCTGCTTTTTTAAATAAATTAACTGGACTACATAAAGTTATAAGTGGCAACAAAATGTATTGGATAAACCTGATTTATGGTTTTCTGCTCTTGTTTTTGGCGGTGTCGGCTCCCTTTATGTTTAAATCGCGAACCAAGATGTTACGACGCGGAATTTACATTTCTGCTATCGGATTTGTTCTGGTTATCATTTATTTGATTATTTAAATAGAATTGATTCACTATTTTAAAACTATTAACTACCAAAAAATCATCTCACCTAAATTGTTAAAAATGAAAAAAGTCGGCTTTTTACTATTTTGCTTTTTCATGTTAACCATCAACATCAAAGCTCAGGAAGAAATTCAGATTAAACCATTAAACGGTGCACTCGAATTTGATGGAAAAGTGACAGAACCTGCCTGGAAACTAAGTCAGCAATTTCCAATGAAGATGCACTTTCCGGTGTATAATAATCAGCCTTCCGAAAAAAGTGAAGTGTATATTACATTCGATGATACTTATCTGTGGATTGGTGCCATTTTACATTATGAGAACATAGCTGATATCGTTTCAAGTAGTAAAAAACGAGACGAGGAATCTGAAAATTCCGATGCTTTCGGAATACTAATTGACTCATACAACGATAATGAAAACGCACTTGGTTTTTTTACGATGCCATCAGGCCTCAAAATCGACTATACAATATCGAACGATGGACAAGGTGGCGGTCCAGGGCCGGGATCCAATAAAAATTACACATGGAACTCGTATTGGGATGTAAAAACCGTTACTACCGATGATGCCTGGCATGTAGAGATGAGGATTCCATTCTCCAGTTTGCGATTCCAAAGTGTTAACGATATCACAAAAATGGGACTGGTGATTAATCGTAATATTAGCCATAATAATGAAATTGACACCTACCCTGCCATTGATACAAAATATGGCCGTGGTGCCAATACTCGTCCTTCCATGGGAAAAACAGTTGTATTCGAGAACATAAAACAGCGCAATCCGGTTTATATTGCACCTTATGTATTGGGTGGAACTACCAGAAGTTACGAATTGAATGAAACTGGTGATAACTACCTTAAAAATGATGATCCGGAGTTTACCGGAGGGCTGGATGTAAAATATAACCTGAACAATAACCTTACTCTGGATTTTACGGTAAATACAGATTTTGCACAGGTTGAAGCTGATGATGAACAAGTAAATTTAACCAGATACTCACTCTTCTTTTCCGAAAAAAGACTATTCTTTCAGGAACGTTCAGGAGTTTTCTCCTATGAATTAGGTGGACCACAGGAACTGTTTTACAGCCGGAATATTGGTATTGCACAAGGAGAACCTGTTTCAATTTATGGAGGTGCACGATTGGTTGGCCGATTAGGGAAATGGGATGTAGGTTTTCTGGATATGAATACGGCTGAATTTAACGGAACACCTGCCGAAAATTTTGGTGTGGCCAGGTTGCGAAAACAGGTCATAAACGAAAGTTCATATATTGGAGCGATTCTTACATCCCGCATCGATTTTGACGGAAACTACAATGTTGCTTACGGGTTAGACGGTATTTTCAAAATAACGGATTTTGATTACCTGAACATTAAACTGGCACAGTCTCAGGATAAATCAATTGATGCTGAATTGATGTCACTTGATCCAACTTTTTTCTCAATTGAATTACAGCGCCGATCGGAAGAAGGGTTTTTATATGAAGGTAAATATGCTTATTGGGGAAAAAACTTTAACCCGAAATCGGGATTTATTTTTATAAACAACATTCACGAGATCAGAGGTAGTTTGGGATATGGTTGGATTGCAGGAGAAAAATCTCCTATTTTCAACTATACTGTGGCAACTGATTTTGAGATGACAAAACGTATTGAAGATGGAAAAATAGAGAGAATGGAAATTGCACCGCAGTTCAAAATGGATCTAAAAAGCGGCTATGGAATGTTTCTTTCATATGGCTATATAAAGGAAGGTGTGTTATACGATTTTCATTTACCCGACGATATTATTGTAGAAGCCGGAGATTACTCTTTTTGGGGGTTTAGATCACACTTTAATTCTCCAAGAACCAAAAAAGTAGTCGCAAATTTTGGCATTGATGGTGGTGGTTTTTATGATGGAAAACAATTCTC
>JBFFMM010000100.1:0-9846 GCA_041554075.1 Draconibacterium sp.
CAGTGCCACAAATAACGATACTATAAGTGTGGAAATAATGGAAACCCCAACATGATTTCCCAATAATTTCACCATATAATCGGTTGAAAAAACAAAGGGAAGAAAAACGGTTATTGTAGTTAATGTGGCAGCAACAATCGACCGCCATACTTCTGTTGTTCCTTGTGTAACCGCTTTACCTGCACTCATTCCATTCCCCGAAAGCCGGTAAATATTTTCAAGCACCACAACACTATTATCGAGCAGCATTCCAATTGCCAGAACCAGTCCAACCAGAGTTAAACTATTCAGCGAAATATTAAAGGCATAAAACAAGTTAAAAGCCGTAAATACCGAGATTGGAATTGCCAATGCAATAAACGATACAATTTTGAAATTCTTCAGGAACATCCACAAAACAAAAATTGCCAGTAACCCACCAACTAAAGCCAGATCGATAATCTGGTCGATGTTCTTCTCCATGGTTTCGGCCAGGTTGGTTTGTACAACAATCTCAATGTCTTTTGCAGCCAACTTTTCATTTAGCCTCAAAATCTCATCCTGAACCCTGTGCGACAATTCAATTAAATTGGCTTGCGAATCGCTTACCAACAGCATCGAAACAGCATCTAATCCGTTAATACGGCTGATTGAAGTTTCTTCTTTTACCCCAAAAAATACATCGGCAACATCGCTTAAATAAATGGGGCCTTCGCCAACAACAATATTTTCAATGTCTGAAACCTTTTCATATTCGGCAGTAACATGTACAAAATATTGTTTATTGGAATCGTGCAAATAACCGGCAAAAGTACGGTTGCGCGAATTGCTTGATATGGCACTTTGAATTTGTGAAGGTGTTATTCCATAAGCTTCACAAGCAGCTGCATCGTAAGTCACCTCAATTGATCGTTCTTTTCCTCCAAAAACGGTTACCGATGCTACGCCATCCACATTCTCAAACTCGGTGGCGATCTCCTGATCAACAATATTACGTACCCTGTCAACACCTCCACTGCCTCTAACCTGAAGCTCCATAAACTGGTTGGAAAGCTGATCAAGGTCAACCTTATTAACGGTAACAATAAAGTTATCGTCCAGGTCGGAAGCAATGAGGTCAATTTTTTCCTGAAGCTTAAGGAAAGTGTATTTAAAGTTAACGTTTTGCTGGAAATTTACCTGAATAGAAGCTGAGCGATTGTTGATAAACGACTCCATACTTTCTATTCCTTCCATTGTGCTAATGGCCCCTTCAACTGGAATTACCGCCTGGTTTTCCATGTATGTTGGATCCACTTCAATACGCGACTGAATCTGGACAAAGAGCATGGGAAGCTCGGCATTGGGCATCAACTCAACCGGCAGCCGTTTGTACGAAATGTAACCGAGCATGGTAAGCCCGAGAAACAGCATACTGATGAATATTTTTCTTTCTATGATAAACTTCATGTGTGTAAAATTAGTCGGAAGACCGAAGACCGGAGAAAGTTAAACTGGAAGCACGAAGTTGGAAGTAGGAAGAACAACCTGCAACATGAATCCTGTAACTCGAAACCAATCCCTTATCGTCTGCCATTCATCTATTCGTTAATTACAACTTCCTCAGTGGTATTCTCTTTCACAAAAAAACTGCGCACTCTATCCAATATATCGTAAACACACGGTATAACTACCAATGTTAACAGAGTTGAAGTTACCAACCCTCCCACAACGGCCAGTGCCATTGGCGACCGAAGCGAAGCACTTTCGCCAAAACCAATAGTAAGTGGAATAAGTGCTAAAATAGTTGTTAAACTGGTCATTATAATTGGGCGAATACGTTGTTGTCCGGCTTGTAATATTGCTTGTTTCCGATCCATTCCTTCCCGAATCAATTGATTAATCCGATCGACCAATATAATGGAGTCGTTTACCGCAATACCCACCAGCATAATTATTCCAATTATGGCCATAATATTGAATGTTTTTCCCATAATAAAGAAAATGAGAATACTACCCACAACGGCTAGAGGTATGGTAAGCAAAATTGTAAACGGATGGATCAAGGACTCAAACTGTGAAGCAAGAACCATGTAAACCAACACAATTGAGAGCAACATTGCAAAAACCAGATTATCGAGCGACTCCTGACGTTTTTCCTCTTCACCGGTTACCATAACCCGATAATCGGGTAATAAATCGATGGTTGAAGTTGCTTCCCGAATTTGTGATGCCACATGATCGAGTGCTATACCTTTTTGCAATTGAGCAGTTACTTTACCAATTCGGTTTTGGTTTCTTCTAAAAATTTCTTTTGGAGAAACACCATACGAAATATCAGCAATTTCGTCTAAACGAAACACTTGCTCACCTGAAGTAATCAGAAAAGCATTTATTTCGTCAATTCCTTTTTCAGGAACTTTAATCGTAATGTCCTGCATTTCTCCACTTTTTTCCAATTGTCCGGCACTTTTACCTTCCAACTGGTCTTGGATTTGTGTAATAACAGTGTTGATATCGATATTGTACATTCCGGCGCGCATACGATCCACTCTGATTTCAACTTCCGGAGCACCATCTTCAATCGATGTTTGCACATTAAACAAGCCATTAACCGTCAGCATTTTTTCTTTCACCTGATTTACAATGTTTTCAATCTCATCCAGCTCTTCGCCCCGCACCTCAACAATAACGGGTGCTTCATCGGTTCCAAGTATCGATTGCAGTGCACTTTCTTCCTGAGAAAATGAAATCTCCAAACCGCGAATATTTGCTGTTAACTGGTCAACTGTTCTCACCACACTCTCTGTTGAGATGGTAGATTCCGCTGTTAAGATTACTTTTATTTCGGCCGTATTTTCACCTTGAAATACAGAACTTTCGTTGCCGGCAATTCCGGATGACGGACCTGCTTGTGAGTAAATTTTGTCGAGGTTATCTCCTAAATAATCAATTAAAATATCCTCGATATTGCGTACTGTAGATTCAGTACGACGAAGTTCGGTCCCTTCTTGCAATTTTAAATCAATGGTTAACTCTTTTGTTTCGGTTTTGGGCATAAACTCTGTTCCAATATAGGGTACCAGTAGTAGTGACGCACCAATTGCAACAGTTGACACAAGAATTACCAACCATTTCACTTTCAATATTTTTTCGAGCAAACGCGCATAACCGCCCATTTTAACCGATTTGGCTTTTGAAGGCGACTTTTTGTTGCGGTAAAAGCGATGGTACATCATTGGGATAAGAAAGATGGCAACAACCAAGGAAGAAAGTAGCGAGAATGCCACTGTCCACGCCTGATCTTTAAACAGCTCGCCTGAAGCACCATGTAAATATACAATAGGTAAGAAAACAATAATTGTAGTTAATGTTGATGCAGTAATTGCTCCACCCACCTGCGAAGTACCCAAAATAGCCGCATCGCGCACACTCATTCCATTTTCGTGGTTTCGGAAAATATTTTCCATCACCACAATGGCATTATCGACCAGCATACCCGCACCAAGCGCGAGCCCTCCCAGTGTCATAATATTAATGGTGAGGTGATTGAAATACATTAAATTGAAAGTGGCAATAATTGAAATTGGAATTGCAATACTTACAATCATTGTGGTTCCGAAACGACGCAAGAAAACAAACAAAACAACTACTGCCAGAAGAATTCCCAGCAGAGCAGTTTCCTGTACTTCGCCAATGGCATCGCTAATAAATCGTCCCTGATTAGTAACCACGGTAAGTTTATAACCCGGCAAGGCCTTTTCAATATCCACAAGTGCCTCGTTAATCTGCTCAACCGATTTTACTGTATTGTATTTTGTTTCTTTATAAATTGACAGCCCAACACAACGTTCGCCATTGATATGAACGATGTTTTCAGGCTCTTTATTTCCAATTGAAACCGTGGCCACATCTTTTAAATAAACCGGTGCCATTTCAGCAGTAGATTGTCCTTCTACCTGAGTACGAACCAATTTATAACCTACAATCAGACTTTCAAAATCGTCAACGGTTTGCAGCATCGAAACACCTTTTACAATGTACTGCATGCCCATATCGCTAATTTGTCCTCCCGATACGTTTCGGTTAAAATTCTGAATCCGTGAAGCCACATCATCCATCGAAAGGTCTTGTGCTTCCAAACGATAAATATCAGTTTCAATAATTATCTCGCTCTCTTCCTGACCCGAAAGTTCTACTTCGGCAACACCTTCCAAACGCACCAGTTCATTACGAATGTATCTTTCAGCCACCTTCCTGATCTCGTTCATGTCATTAATTTCGGCGTGCGTTAAACCAATTATCATTACCGGCGAAGTATTCGGATCGTGCTGTGTTATTTTAAGCTCATCGATTTCAGAGTTTTGCGTCAGTGCCGTTAAAGCTTTCTGTAAATCCAGAAAAGCCTCATCCATATCTTTGTTCCAGGCATATTCAACCGTAATTTGAGCCGAACCTACACGCGAAGTAGAAGTTACCTGCACCACATCCGACTGGCGAATGGCAAGTGCTTCGATATTCTTCACATACTGTTGCTCCATTTCTTCGGGTGGCCGCTCGCCCGAAGTAACCTCAACAAAAATGCGAGGCGAATTCAGGTCGGGGAAAAGGTCAACCCCCAATTTATCGTACGAGATGTAGCCCAGAAGTACAACTCCAAGAACTACCATAAGCACGGTAACCGGATAATTGACAGAAAATTGCGTTAATTTTTTCATACTAAAAAAGTTAGAAGCTCGAAACTTGAAGCACGAAGAGTCTTCCAACTTCGTGCTTCAAGTGTCCGGCATTTTATAAAATAATCTTAACTTTTGAATTATCGCGAAGCGTTTCAAACCCTTTAATAATCAAACGGTCGTTGGGCTTTAATCCTTCCAGAATTTCAATTTCATCCTGATTTGTAATTCCGGTTGTAATTCGACGGTCTTCGGCTGCACTGTTTCGGCCTACAACAAATACATATTTCCCGCGCGAGCCCGACATGATAATATCTTTTGGGATAACGATTGTACTGTCTTTATGTGCAGTAATAATATCGGTTTTTACAAACATTCCCGGGCGCAGTTTTAGCTCAGGGTTATCGATTTGAAGTTTTCCGGCAAAAGTACGTGTCTCGCTGCTAATTACAGGAGAAAGCTCGGAAACACGTCCGGTAAGTGTATCTTCAGTAAGCGTATAACTGGTAACCACAACTTCCTGCCCAATTTTTACTTCTGAAATATTTTTCTCTGGAAGATTAAAGTCCACATACATCTGATCGTAGTTCATTAGGCTAACCATACTTTGCCCTGAAGCAACACGAACACCTTCAGTATAATAAGGCAAGGCAACAATTACTCCTGAAAATGGGGCTACAATTTCCATTTTTTCCAGTTGCAATTTGGCTCCTTCGTAGGCATTTTTTGTATCTAGTTTCGACACCTCTGAATTACGAAGTTCGCGCAAAGTAACTCCACCTTTTTCGTACAGCGACTTTTGTTTTTCATATTCCTGTTCCGAAATGTCGAGATTCATTTTTCTCGATTCGATGTTGATGCCATTTACATATTCTTCATCTTCGAGCTTAATGATTACCTGCCCCGCTTGAACGCGATCGCCCAATTGGAATTTACGGCCTGTCTTTGGATTTTTCAAAAGTCTGTAATCTCCCGAAATTTCAGAAAAAAGTTCGGTTTCTGCTTTTGCCTTGGCCGTTCCGGTTGTATTAATATATTGTTGAATACTTTGAAGTTTTACATTTTCAATTGAAACAGGAACTGCCAAATCAGTGGTTTCTGACGATTGTTGATTGTTGCACGAAAATGCCACTGCAACAACGGCTCCAAGGATAAGTAATTTTATATTCTTCATGGTTGTACGGTTTTCTTGTTATTTTTTCTTTTCGTTTAGGTAAAGTTCAGCCGGAATAATTTCTTCGCCGGTTTCGAAATTGTATAAGGATTGAATTTTAAGATTTAGCAATTCTATTTTATAATTGATAAGTGCCTGACTATAGGAAATCTTTTTTTCAGAAAGCTGTGTCTGATAAAGGTTTAAATCCATCCCTGTTAAATCACCGTTTTCATATCTTTCTAAATTAATTTCATAGGTAAGCTGGGCATTTCTTTCGTTTTGTTTGGCTATATCAATTTGGCTCAACTGGTTTTGCAAATTGCGATACACTTGTCGAATGCCAATAATAATTTGTTTCTTTTCTTCCGAAAGATTTAACTCTTGCGACTGAATTGCTGCTTCGGCAGCTGCGATTCGAGCCTTTTTTTCGCCCCAATCGAAAATAGGAATATTAAAACTAAGCGAAACCGAAGGGCTTTTTGTTGGATTATCAAAAATCAAATTCAGGTCTTTGTTATCGCCGGTAAACCCAAAACGCAAATTCATATCACCTCTGAACTCGTTTAATGCTTTGGTTGTAATTAAATCGAACTGGCTGGTTTCAACATCAATTTCGCGTTGACGAAGTTCCATCCGTGAATTTAAGCCGTTATCAATGGCTTTGTCTAAATCAACCGGAACCGGGTTAGCACTAATGTCGGCCAAAATCATTATATCTTCAAACAAATCCATTCCAAGATATAGTTTCAGTTGATCTTTATTGTTTTCAAAACTTACTTCGGCATCCTGCAGACTGGATTTCGATGTAGCCAGGTTTAATTCGGCCTGGTATTGCTCTTCTTTTGCAGCTAATCCTGCCTGTACTTTATTTACAATAATATCGTAGCTTTTTTGAGTATTCACCAATTCATCGCGGGCAATGGTTAAATTCATTTGCGACATATATACATTATAGAAAAATTGAGTCACATTTTTTTCGAGATTCAAACGTTGCATCGCATAGTTTATATTTGCATTCTCAAGATTCAGCTCCAACTCTTTTAACTGCAATTTCAACCGGTTATAGGTAAAAAGTGGCTGATTTAAATTCAGGTAAAGATTATTAAAAAACACCTCGCTTTGAACGTCGTTGGAAGTAGATTTGTTACTCGACCAACCAAATTCATTGGTTAACGATATTGTTCCATCTGTAAAAAGAATGGGCTGAGCGACACGGAACAAGGTACTGGTTTCGAAATTTTCGTTGGTGTACCACTCTGAAACCCTGGTATCGAACCTTCGTTGATTACTATAATTTACCGGGTTTACTTCAAGCGAAAAACGCGATTTTAAGGCAGCTCGCTGTGCTTCTAAATTTTTCTGAAATCGCTCTAAATTGAGAAGTGATTGTTGTAGATCGGGGCTGCCGGTTTCGGCAATACTAAGCGCTTTTGCCAGTGTTAAGGTTTCCTGTGCCTGAACTGCAAAGTTTCCTATCCCTATAAAAAACACAAGGAGGATAAGCACTTGCAATCGTTTGGTTTTTGTTCTTTTCATGCTATTATTATTGTATATTTTTTGTAAACGTGCCTTTCATTCGATTGGCTGATACTTCCATTTTTATTTAAGAATACTTCCGTGTTTCTTACAATTCAACAATTTTAACCGCGTCGGCAAAAACATAGCGTAAGTCTGTTTTATCAGATAATTCAATTACCGCTTTATCAGAGCCAAAATAAAACGAACCTAAATGACACCAACCGTTTTCAGCATTTTGAACTTCCAAAGCTGCCTCTTCCGGGCCATCCTCGCCATATATTGTAAAGTTATAATTCCCCTTTTCCTCGTTTCTGTCGCGGCCCCGACCACGCATTTTTGTCAAATAAAAATACACATCGAAATACCCGGGTTTTTTAACCGGAACATTCCAGGTTGCTTTCATATCGCCAACACCCGCTTTAATATAACGAGCCGAGCGCACGTATTCGCCATAAAAATCGGAATTGGTTGTTGCCGTCCAGTTACTAGGCGGTCTCCACCAATTTATGCCTTCGTATTTTCGTTTTGTCTCTTCTTCGTTTATAATTAGTTTTTCAAGCAAACTAATGTTTTCGGTTGTTGTAAACTCAAAACCGGGATCTTCATTGTCAACAACAGATTCATTGGCCAATTTTGTTTGAACTGGCACATCTGAAATGCGTTCTCCTTCTTCAGGCTTTGCTTTCAAATCTTCTTCCACCTCACGGAAAAACTCCATCATGGTTTGCGGTACATTTTGCGAAGTCATGGTATTTAAAATTACCATCCGGGGATCTCCATCGAGCAGGTAACTTAACTCTTTGGTTTGATTGGCTTCAAGAAAAATCAGATTGTCGATGACATCGCTGCCACCCATACCGCCTCCTCGTCCGCCACCGGGGCCACCTCCCATACGAAACGATAGTTTTACCAAACCTTCTACCTCTGAAAAGTTTGTAACTTTTACCGAAACCATTGTTTTCATGGCATCGCCCGATTTTACCTTAACTGCCTTTATCGGTGATATTAAATAACCCGGCAAGGATTTGGCATTAAACCAGTCGTCCATCATGGGTATCAGTTCAATTCCAAAGGCTTCGTATATTTGTTTATCAAATTCTTCAAACGAAATGTTTTTGTACCGATTATCGTGCAAAACCTTTCGTAAGAAAGTTTCAAATTCCTCTTGACCTGCTTTCCATTGAATCTTTGAAAATAGCACATCGCCTTTCAGCTTTATTACATTGCTAACAATATCCTTTTGTTCCGGATCAGCTAGAATTTCCTCAAAAGTCATATCCTGAAGTGCAATATTTGCCACTACATCAGGACTTTCACCATTCATGCTACTCATAAAAACCGAGCGCATATCAACGGCTTGATTTTTTAGATAAGCTTCGAAAATACGATTGGTAATTGGCCACTTATCCGACTGAATATTATTTTGAAAATTATACAACATTGGGAAAATAAAATATGGATTTCCCGACTGTACAACATCCATTTGACCACCACGTCCCCAATTTCGATCGGTTTCAAGTTCGGTAGTAAACTTGCTCATAAAATCGCCCAACACACGTAGTTCCTTGTCCTGCGGGGTCATATCCGAAGCACCATGCCCCCATCTACCCATTCTTTCTTTTTGCTTTTCGAAATCGGCTTCACGCATTAAATACCCTTTTTCGGGAATAAAAACCTGTTCGGGCTGTATCGCTTCCTGAATAGAAGTCCACATACGTTCGTAGGTTTTAAACTGCGCCGGAACTTCTACTATTGAAAGCCGTGGCGAATTGTATTCAAGGTTGTAGGTGCGTTTAAAGTCCTCAAATTTTTCAACAATAACTGACGAGATAGTATCTTTCGATTCAGGAAAAACTTCAGAAAAATAATCATGTCCATCAAAATACCATACTCCAAAATCAACACTGTCTTCCTGCATCAGTTTTTGCTTGTAATTTCCAATGGCGAGTGAAATTTGAGTTAAAGGAGTTTCATTTTCAAAGCTAAATTCGCCAGCTGAAACTTCGTTAATTTTTCCTTGCGAAATGGCTTGTAATCCTTCGGTGGTTTTTACCCGAAGGGTATAATTTACAAACTCGGGCTGGAACCAGCTTACATCTTTATCGCTGTAGGTAACGCCTGTTTTTGGATACCAGTTGGCTTCGCGTGTAAGCAGCACATAGTTGGGTTCGATAAAAGCATAACGTTTATCAACATTTAGCACAAATTTGCCATATTTTTCTTGCATGGTTTCCGGTTCAATGTCGAGGTAACAATAGGTTTCATCGATACTTCCCGAATACGAGAATTCAACTTTAGCCGAATCGCCCGGTTGTAAATTCGCTTTGTCAGAAATAATAATCAAATGCTTATCGCGTAAAAAGGAAGTTTCCTTTCCATTAATTTTCAGGGTCTTCATTTTCAACCCAACGTTCAAGCTAAAAAGTAGTTTATCAATTGGTTTTCGTTTGTCGTTTGTGATGGTGAGCAAAGAAGTTACATCAATGGTTTGCCCTTTATGTTCCACTTGCAAGTCGTTGGCAACAATTGATGGAACCA
>JBFFMM010000101.1:0-9731 GCA_041554075.1 Draconibacterium sp.
ACCAGGCAAAATAGCCGATAAAATGGTTGCTTTTCGTGGCGAGTGAACAATTTCGGACTGTGCATTCAACTCAACAATTTTGGTTGAATCAATATCAACAGTTTGCCCTTTCGTGTTATACACGAAAAAAAAAGGGAGTAAAAGGAGTACTATTTTAGGAAAAACTTTGCCTAATATCACACTACAAATTTTGCGCAAAAATAGAAAATACCCACACCTTTTGGGTGATTGTTAAGCTTTATTTTTGATTTTCAATTATTTTAACAATTCTTTCCAAATCTTTTTCCGAATTAAAAGGGATCGTAATTTTTCCTTTCCCTTTTTCATTCATGGCAAAATCGATAGGCGCCTTAAAGATTTTGTCGAGTTGAGTTTTAATAACTTTAAATTCTTTTGGAAACTTTTGTTTTATCGATTTTTCGGTTGAACCTTCTTCACTTATACTCAAATTGCGGACTATTTCTTCTACTTTTCGAACAGAAAAACCGTGTTTAATAATTTGCTCGAAAATCATTATTTGAGTTTCTGAATCTTCAATATTGATCATTGCCCGTGCATGACCCATCGAAATATGTTTATCAATTAAACCCTTTTGAACAACAGCTGGTAATCTCAATAAACGAAGGTAGTTGGCAATGGTCGAGCGTTTTTTTCCAACCCTTGTACTTAGCTCTTCCTGTGTGTATTCGAGCTCGTCCATTAAACGTTGATAACTCAAGGCAATTTCAATGGAATCCAGATCTTCACGTTGAATATTCTCAACCAATGCCATTTCAAGCATTCCGTCGTCTTTAGCTTTACGAACGTAGGCCGGAATTTTTGTTAACCCTGCCAGTTGCGATGCTCTAAATCGGCGTTCGCCGGCAATAATCTGGTATTTATTTTCTGAAACTTTACGCAAAGTAATGGGCTGAATAAGGCCCAATTCTTTGATGGAAGCCGAAAGTTCCGCCAGTGCTTCATCGTTGAAATTAGAGCGGGGTTGAAAAGGATTAGCCTCAATTTTAATGAGTTCTATTTCATCAAGCCCGGCACCTTGTTGCATTTTCTCAGCATCATCGATAAGTGCGCCAAGTCCTCTTCCCAATGCATTCCTTTTAACCATCATAGTTTCCCTAATTTATAACAACATTATTTTCTTCCTTCGACATTTGAGTCATGTCGTTGCGCTGCAAAATTTCGCGTGCCAGGTTCATATGATTTATTGCTCCTTTTGAGCTGGCATCATATAACACTACTGGTTTTCCGTAACTTGGAGCCTCGCTAAGTTTAACATTACGCTGAATAACCGTGTCGAAAACCATTTCCTGAAAGTGGTGTTTAACTTCTTCGTAAACCTGATTCGAAAGATTTAAGCGGCCATCGTACATGGTGAGCAAAAAGCCTTCAATCGCTAATTCTGGATTCAAACGATTTTGGATAATTTTAATTGTATTTAAAAGTTTTCCTAACCCTTCTAATGCAAAATATTCACATTGAACGGGAATAATAACTGAGTCGGCTGCTGTTAAGGCATTTACTGTAATTAATCCCAACGATGGAGAACAATCGATAAAAATAAAATCATAAAGTTCCTTTAATCCTTCGAGTGCATTTTTGAGGACTTTCTCACGGTTAGGCATATTTAGCATTTCAATTTCGGCACCCACTAAATCAATGTGCGACGGAATTAAATCCAAATTTTCGATATCGGTATGTAAAACCGCATTTTTCGCTTCAACTTCATTCACAATGCACTCGTAAATACTTGCTTGTACATTCTTTACATCGAATCCAAGACCCGAAGTCGAATTTGCTTGTGGATCGGCGTCGATAATTAGTACCTTTTGTTCTAAAACGGCCAGGCTGGCTGCAAGGTTTATGGTTGTTGTGGTTTTCCCAACTCCTCCCTTTTGGTTTGCCAAAGAAATAATTTTTCCCATCTATGCGTCGTATTTTTTGTTGAGTGGTTTCAAAGTTAACATTTTACCATAAACCACATTCGTTTTTTTATCAACGGTATGTTTATGAATTAACTAAAAGCTTGGGATTGAATAGAAAAGGGTATTAAATTTTTTGAGATTTCATCTCTTTTCGAAGCTGTTTTTTGTCGATTGGAACAACTCCTAGTTTTTCGCAAACCAAACCACCGGCCAGGTTCGACATTAAAGCCATGATTTTGGGTGGTAGTCCGGCTGCCATAGCTAAGCTCGCAACACTAATTACCGTGTCGCCAGCTCCCGACACGTCGGCAATATAGCGAATTACTACCGGGTAATACTGTTCTTTAACGCCGTTGCTGATAAAAACTCCTAATTCAGACAGCGTAACAAAAATTAATTTTAAATTTTGTTTTTTCTTGAATTCATCGGCTGCCTTTTTTATGGCTTCCAAATCGTCTTTTGCAATTGATAAACCGGTGCCTTCAACAAATTCTTTAAAATTGGGTTTGAAAAGCGAAACGTTTTTGTAGTTTTTAAAGTTTCTTCTTTTGGGATCAACAGCTGTCAAAATGCCTTTTTCAATAGCAATTTTATTAATTGTATCGAATAGAGTGGGAGTAACAACTCCTTTGTCGTAATCAACAAAAATGATAACGTCGATCGGATGTGAATTTATTTCGGCAAGAATGGCATCGCATAACCATTTTTCTATTTCAGGAGAAATATACTCAGTCGATTCTTCATCAACCCGGGCAACATGTTTCCCATTACTAATAATCCGGTTTTTTACCGTCGTGCTTCTGGTGTTGTCAACATAAATCCCATTTTTACCGATTCCTCGAAGTTCCAATAATTCCTGAAAGTCTTTTCCTTTTTCGTCGTCGCCAATTACTGAAAAAAGCACAGGTACGGCTCCTAAAGCTTGCAAATTACGCGAAACATTTGCTGCTCCTCCCAGTCGATTTTCTCGTTTAGTAACCGCAACAATTGGCACCGGAGCTTCGGGCGACAAACGCTCTACTTTCCCCCATAAATAAGTGTCAACCATTGCATCGCCAATAACGATGGCACGCATTTCACTAAACTTTTCGAATATTTGATTTACTGTCGTAGTATCCACAAAATGGTGTTAAAGCCACAAAACTACAAAAAAAACAATGCCAGAAAAATGACGTCGCTCAAAATAATATACAATTGCCTTCCCAAACCATCTTTAGTAGGGGTCAACATCTATATTAATCATACAGTTACTATTCGACGGCTGCTTTTTAACATTTTTTGATGCCGCTACAATTCTGCTTTTTATCAGATCGAGATTTAGCTTTTTGTCGATTTTTATCCAGATTTCTTTTTGGTGCCACAATTGAATACGACTAATTAACGGAAACTCAGGACCCATAACAATTAAGTGCTTGTTTTCTTTTAGTAGTTGAGCCAGTTGATTAGAAGCTCGGTTAACGGTGTCGATATTTTTGTGCTTAACTATAATTTTTATCAGCCTGAAAAAGGGCGGATAATTAAACAGCTTTCGTTCTTCAAACTGAATATTTAAGGCTGCCTGATAGTCTTGTTTTTGAATGAGATCAATTAATGGATGTTCAGGTTGCGAAGTTTGCACAACCACTTTTCCCCTTTTGTGTTTGCGGCCTGCGCGCCCGCTAACCTGTGAAATAAGTTGGTAGGCACGCTCGTGTGCTCTAAAATCGGGAAAATTAATCAAGTTGTCGGCATTCAAAATTCCCACCACACTTACATGTTCAAAATCGAGCCCTTTGGTAACCATTTGGGTGCCAATTAAAATATCTGTTTTGCGGTCTTCCAGTTTTTTTACGATTTTGGAAAATGCATCTTTCGATTGTGTAGTATCCAAATCCATTCGAGCAATTCGAGCATTTCGGAAAAGTTGTTTGATCTCATCTTCTATCTTTTCGGTGCCAAAACCGCGGGTTTTTATTTCCGGCGAACCACATTCGTCGCATTTGTCGGGGAGTTGATAACTAAATCCACAGTAGTGGCAACTTAGTCGTCGTTTGTATTTGTGGTAGGTTAAACTTACATCGCAGTTGCTGCACTTCGGAATGTTTCCGCAGGAAAAACATTCGACATAAGGCGAATAACCGCGGCGATTTTGAAAAAGAATAATCTGCTCATTTTTTTCAAGTGCCGATTCCATTAATTCGTATAATTCGGGAGCGAGAATAGAGCGCATTTGTTTGCGTTTGTAGGCTCGTTTTAAATCGGAAACAATAATTTCGGGCAGTTCCATTTCTGAATGACGTTTCAGTAAATTTACTAATCCGTATTTTCCGGCCAGTGCATTGTAGTATGATTCGTATGATGGTGTTGCCGATCCCAACAATACTTTTGCCTGGTTTTGAAGACCAAGAATAACCGCCATGTCGCGGGCATTGTAGCGTGGAGTTGGATCGAACTGCTTGAACGAATTTTCGTGTTCTTCGTCCACAATAACCAACCCTAATTTTGAAAAGGGTAAAAACACCGCCGAGCGCGCACCTAAAACTACCTGGTACCCTTTTCCCGGTTCTTGTTGAAATTGTAAGGTTTTTTCCCAAATCTCCACTCGCTCCTGACTGTTTAAGCGCGAATGGTAAATACCCACTTTGTTTCCAAAAACATTTTTTAAACGTTTAATAATTTGCGTTGTCAGTGCAATTTCAGGAACAAGATACAAGGCCTGTTTCCCGGTTTTTAGAACTTCATCGATTAAATGGATATAAATTTCAGTTTTACCACTGGCCGTAATTCCATGAATTAAAGTTATCGGCTTGGTTTCAAATTTGGCTTTAATTTCAGCAAGTGCTTTTTCCTGGTATTTATTTAATAAATTAATACTAACCTGATCGATTTTGTCTTCTTCAATTCGCGAAACTTGTTTCTGGTATTCTTTAAGAATTTTCTTTTTGGCCAATTCTTTTAAAATGCCCGAAGAATAACTGGTGCCATGTAAAAGTTCTTTTTTAGGAATCTCAGTAATTTGATCTTTTTGGAAAGCATTGGTTGCTGAGCAAAAATGATAAAGTAGTTGTACCTGTTTTTTTGCTCGCTTAATTGTTTCTGTTTTTTCGGTTAATGTTTTTTCGGAATTTATTTCAGGATGTAATTTTACAAAGGTTTCTGTTTTGGGTTTGTATTTGGCATTTACTTTTTCTTCAACATAAATCAATTGCTTGCTCATCAACGATTTTAGAGCTGCAAACGAAAAATCCCTGCCCAATTTACGCTCCAATTCGGCTAAAAGCGAAACGTCTTGCTCAAGTTGACGAATGATCAATTCTTCTTTTAACGAAAGCTGAATTTGTGTTTCAACGCCTGTAATAAATACTTTCGATTTGCTTTCCAGTTTCAATCCGGTGGGCAAAGCGGCCCGAAAAACATCGCCTAAAGTGCAGCAATAATAAGAGGCGATCCAGTGCCAGAGTTTAAAGTTTTCGGGAAGTACTACCGGGTGTTCATCTAAAATCTGCTGTACCTCTTTAATTTCAAAGTCTTCGGTTGTTTCTGTAGAAAGCGAAAGTACCAGAGCTGCATACATTTTTTTCTTGCCAAACTGAACAATTACCCTTTTGCCGGGAGCAATGTCGTTTTGCAACGACGGCGGCACTTTGTAAGTGTAGGCATCGTGTAACGACAAAGGCAATATAACTTGTGCAAAAAGTTCAGGCATGTAAACAGAAAAAAAACTTTGTCTAAAAGTAGTGTAAAAATTGGAATTGGAAGATGAAAGTTCAGTTAAGCAATATTCGTTTTTACCCAATCGGCAACTTTTTCCATCAGCCAGTTGGGTGTTGATGTTGCACCACAAATTCCAACCGATTCAACTCCTTGGAACCAATTTTTTTGTATTTCGTCGATTTTTGAAATGCGATAGGTGGCGTCGTTTACTTCCTTGCAAATGGTGAATAAGTATTTTCCATTCGAACTTTTTTGGCCGGCTACAAAAAGAACTAAATCAAATCGTGTGGCAAACTCTTTAAGGTTAGGTACACGGTTGGATACCTGACGGCAAATGGTGTCTTTTATTTCAACGGGCAGTCCGGGTTTAATGTTTTCCTTTACACTTTTGGCAATTTCGTGGAAATCTTCAATCCGTTTTGTAGTCTGCGAATACAAAGAAACCGGGCGGTTCATGTCAATCTTTTTCACATCGTCGATACCTTCTATGATGATGGCATTGTGATGGGTTTGCCCGTTTAATCCAACAATTTCAGCATGGCCTTTTTTTCCAAAAATTACTACTTGTCCTTCTTGTTGAACGTTTTGTGTATACGATCTTTTTACTTTTTCCTGAAGGGTAAGTACTACGGGGCAGGTAGCGTCAATCAATTCAATGTTATTTTCTTCAGCGTATGAATAGGTTTCAGGAGGTTCGCCATGTGCCCGAATAAGTACTTTGCAGTTTTTCAGCGTAAAATATTCTTCGTTTGTAATTGATTTAAGCCCCATTTTTTCCAGACGGTCTACTTCCATTCCGTTGTGAACAATGTCGCCTAAACAATACAATTGGTTCGACTCTTTAAGTTCGTCTTCGGCTGCTTTAATGGCATTAATTACACCAAAACAAAACCCCGATCGTCTGTCAATTTCAACAATCATTTCTCCTCCGTTATCTCTTTTACTTTGTTAATTGTCCATTCCAGTTGTTCTTCGCGGCTTAAGTTGCTGTTGTCTAAAATCAAAGCGTCATCGGCTTGTTTTAACGGACTAACAGCACGTGTTGAGTCAATTTTATCGCGGCCTTCCACATTTGCCAGAATCTCTTCGAAGTTTACATCGTCTCCTTTTTCGCTGAGTTCGAGGTAACGACGTTGTGCCCGAATTTCCGGAGAGGCGGTCATAAATATTTTTAATTCAGCATCCGGAAAAACCACTGTGCCAATATCGCGGCCATCCATTACAATTCCTTTGTTTTTGCCGTTTGCACGTTGCTGACGAACCATTTCGTGACGCACTTCGGCAATGGTACTTATGGGGCTTACATTTTGTGAAACTTCAAGCTGGCGAATTTCATTTTCTACATTTTCGCCATTTAAAAAAGTGGTGTTCTGGCCCAGGTTTTCATCCCATTTAAAGGAGATTTTAATATCGGAAAGACCTGCAATTACCTTTTCTACATCAGGAACTTTGTTGGCAATCCAACCTTTTCGAAGGGCAACCAAAGTAACCACACGATACATAGCTCCACTATCGATATAAATGTAACCCAGTTTTTTGGCCAGCGATTTTGCCATCGTGCTTTTTCCACACGACGAGTGACCATCAATGGCAATTATTATTTTTTTCTCACTCATAATTTGGAACAAAGATGGGGAATTTATTTAAGAGGATATAGTCTTTTTCTAAAAATTATTGTTCAGGTTAATGGACAACGAAAACAGGTTTGATGAGCCTGCTAAATGAAAACGAGAAATTCCATAATCGAGTCGGAAACGTTTTATTTTAATTCCAAAACCTGTTGAAAGGCCAACCAGTGAAGCTTTTTCTTCGAACAATAACTCTTGTCGGCGCTGGTAATTGTATCCCACACGTAAAATAAAGTTTTCAGAAGGCAAAATTTCAACTCCCAAAACCAAATGTCGCATGGTTTGTTTTAAAAAGCTTTCGTTTCTATCGTAAATGGTTTCAGTGTCAAAGTCAGGTTCTTCATCGGGGCTGGCCAAATCCCAGTGGTTGAGGTGTTGCATGGTAGCCGAAAGTACCACCGGCGCATGGACCAAACGTTTGCTGATTCCCACCTGTAAGTTAAAAGGAATACTTTCGCGGTTTCCGTTTTCGTAGTAGGTTGTAATTTGAGTTCCAAAATTTCGGGCCACCAGAGCCACAGTTGTATTTCCGCCTTTGCTACTGAAGTTTACGCCAAAATCGGCAGCAATACCTATTGATTGGTAACTTTCGAATGATGAAAGTATGGGTTTTAAATTGGCACCATAATTTAAGCGTTTGTAACTGTTCGAATAAATCAGGTTTAAAGCATATTCGGCAGCGTTAAAAGTAGTGCCGGTAAGTTCGCCGGTTTCGGTTGCTTCATCAAATTTACCGTAATTGATGTAGTGCATACCCACTGCAAAATTACCAATGCCTTCGTATGATTTGGCATACGAAACATAGCCATAATTAATGTCGGTGAGGTAATTTACATAGTTTACCAAAACACGGTTGGCCATTTCTTTATGCAATAACGAGGGATTGTTGTAGGCAAGATTTAAATCGCTGGAATCCAGGATAGCAATTTGTGTACCTCCCAAAGCTGCGATACGTGCCGAGTTGGTAAGCTCTAAAAACTGGTAGGTATTTTCACCACCAATTTGTGCCTTTCCGGCCAAAACCATTAAACTAAATACAAATACAAAGTATATTTTTCGCTTCATGCGCGATTGCTATTTTTTGTAAAACGCCAAAGGTATTTAATTATTATAACAGGGGAAACAGTTTGGTGAAAATATGGGAGTAGTCAAACAAAAATTGCCTGACCATAAATAGTCAGGCAATTTTTGTTTGATATAGAAGCGAACCTTAATGGTCAGGGCATATCAATACCAATCAATTCGATCATTATTCGGCCACCTTTCGGTTGTAATTCCAAAACAAGGCCCATGCCCGGGCTGTAAAATTTATGCTCACGTTCTCCTGGTTCAAGTGGAGTCCATTCCATGGTTTCCAAACAACCTTCGAAAGTTCCATAATTAATTTCAACCGTTTTGTTAAGATTTATGACCATAGCCATGTCTTCGGCTTCATCTTCATAGTATTCCTGCTGATATTTCATCCCCATTTTAGGATTGGCAGGCATCAATATTCCCGGCAGTGCGTCATCTACTCCAGCTTCCCACGAACCTTCGGTACTCACTAATTCGCCATCTTCCCACTCTTCACTGTACTCTCCAAAATACCATACGTTACCTTCACTGTCTTCTGCATACCAGTCGTCGGTTTTCTCCACCATTTCACCATCCAGGAATACAATGTCGCGCACTACAGTTGTGGTAACTCCCATAATTACCTTTGTTTCGTTGGTTACTTCAACAACGACTGTTTCCAATCCATCTTCAGTTTCGCCTTCATAGGTGAATACTTTTCCGGTTTCGAAGGCGAGGAATTCGTTTGTAAAACCTACACCAAAAGCTCCTGCTCCGGGGAACTCAGGCAAAATCGACATGCTTTTAAGAACTACTTGTGAATCTTTGTTTACAACCGGGATATCATCGTCTGTAAAATTACATCCTGTAAAGAGAACTCCCCAGATAAACACGCTTAGCACAGCTACACAAGCACACAAAATAATCTTCCATTTTTTTTTCATACCCATTGATTTTAGTTAATAATCTACTTTTATTACATACTATTAGAGTACCTGTGTATTGGATTCTGACTTTAACAACTCTGCCTTTGATATACGAAGCGAATACCTTTTTGTTCGCGTGTGGACAAAAAGATGGGGATGATCGAAACGCCAAATTATAAGTAAGATAATTAAATGTATAAGGCCGTTCGACTCCGGCCGGAGTCGTACCTCCATCTACCCCTTCGGTTGCTATACCCATTTGAATCCTCCGGATTCATTTACCCCCGCAGCTTCTGGTTTGCAATCGGGATCTTTTTGTTACAAACAAAAAAATGCTGTCTTAACTTTATTCCGCCTTACAGGCTGAGGCACGATTTATAAAATCGCGCCAGTGGGGGCAGCAAATTGTCGTTACAAACTACATGGTACTTACCCCACGGCGCAGACGAGGAGCAGGTGGAGCTGTCAGACCCGCAGGAAAGTGGGCGAAAGGTCTGACTTGTAAGACC
>JBFFMM010000102.1:0-9678 GCA_041554075.1 Draconibacterium sp.
ACGGGGATCGAACCCGCGACCCTCAGCTTGGGAAGCTGATGCTCTACCACTGAGCTACTCCCGCATTTCGTCAACAAATTTATAAAACAATACGATATCTGACACACTTGAATCGCACTATTAGTAAGATAAAATGATGGTTCTATTTTATATTTTTCTGATACCAATTCCTGGCCAGTCATTTAAAATAACTTTACCATCAATCACTTTCATCCCTTCATAAACATCATTCGAAATCAATAAGTTACCGTCTAAATCGGCCCACTCACAAAGTGGAGAAAGTTGAGCAGCTGCCGAAACCGCACATGAAGTTTCGGTCATACATCCAATCATCACTTTCATATCTAAAGCACGCGCCACTTCAATCATTTTTTTTGCTTCGCGCATTCCTGTACTCTTCATCAATTTAATGTTGATGCCCGTATAAACATCTTTAAATTTTGGAATATCGTGAATACGTTGAAATGCCTCGTCTGCAATGGTTGGCAATGGACTGTTTTCTGTCAACCAGGCCATATCGTCAATTTGCTCTTTGGGCATGGGTTGTTCGACAAAAACAATCCCCTTTTCTTTTAACCAATAAATCATTTCCAGGGCCTGGTGTTTGTCTTTCCAACCTTGATTTACATCCACACACAAAGACACATCGGTAACCGAACGAATTGCTTCAATCAATTCCTGGTCATTGTTACGACCCATTTTAACTTTAAGAATTTTAAAATCAGCTGCTTCTAGGGTCTTTTCAATTATCATTTCACGCGTGTCGATACCTATCGTAAAAGATGTATTTGGGGTGTTCTCAGGTGTTAATCCCCATATTTTATACCAGGGCTGCCCCATTATTTTTCCAAGTAAATCGTGCAAGGCAATATCAATGCTTGCTTTGGCCGCCCGGTTACCAGTTTCAATACCATCAATATAGTCCAGTATTTCATCCATTCTGAACGGATCGTTAAAACCCGTCAAATCCACTTTCGATAAAAACTTCGCCACACTTTTGTGCGACTCGCCCAAATAGGGTGGCATCGATGCTTCACCGTAGCCAATTATCCCGTCATATTCTAATTCAACCAACATAACCGGAGTGGTAGTTCGAGAGCTGGTTGCCAATGTAAAAGCATGTTTTAATTGAAGTTCATATGGTCGAAAACTAAGTTTCATTCAAGTAGATTTAAGGTATTTATTGGCTCGATTTTTCTGCTATTCTGACAAAATCATTCTGTAAAACTCATTGTCAACAATCCATTCTATTCCTACGCCGTCAATATTTCCATCAATACGCCGGGCACGAACAAAAGCCGATTCATAATATTCCGTATAATTTTCACTTGTTTTATCGAGGCTGTTTATTCTAACCTTACCTGAAGCATGAATAAATTCCTGATTTCCCAAACACAAGCCAACATGTGTCACTTTTTCCTTCTCATTTTCAGTTGCTTTACGTCCGAAAAAAACAAGATCACCGGACTGAAGGTTTTGGTATCCATTTTTCGTTTCAACCAACTCTCCGTAAAGTGTTTGCTGCGATGCATCGCGCTGAAGGATAACCCCATTCAGGTAAAAAACTGATTTAGTAAAACCACTGCAATCAACCATTTTAGCAGATGTTCCTCCCCATAAATACGGAAGACCTTTAAAATCAGCTGCAGTTAACAAAACCTTCTCAAGCGATAAACTTTTGTTTTTCCAACCATCAAGAGTAATACAATCTTCTATTTTTACAAAAGCCTCTCGTCCATCGGCAAAAAGTATTTTATAGAACTCATTTTCAGAAGTTGTAAAACTCAATAAATCGGCCAGTATTAAATCAGATTCCATCGGGCTGTCTTCATTGGATTTGGAATAGGCCAAACCGCTTTGTTTATTGAATAATACCTTATCCAATTTCTGCCATTCCGCTAATTCCGCATTTGTTTTTAAGGTAACTGCAGCATCGTCAACCCAGCCAAAATACCGATCGGGAGTTTGAATCAGAAACCAACCATCCACTTTTTGATATACTTTAACCGGTGTTCCCATAAGAGCCTGCGTTAGCAGTTCGGCCGAATGACTTCCCTTTCCACGAATATTACATACCGATAACGTTACAATTCCCCAGGGATTTTCTTTGAACCTGTCAGTTGGAAGGAGTTCAACGTTTAAAATAGCAGCTTTTTCAACAGCAAGTGTTTGCAATTCTGAATACGCTTTTTCTGAAACAGTTGCACCACTAATTATTGTCGAATCAGAGCCGGTTTTTATCTCAACATCCCAATAGAGAAGTCGTTGATCCGGGATATTCCTTTGTTGAATATCTGAAACAAGTTCTGAAATTTCGTTTTTATTTTGTTTAGAACAAGAAATCATGCTAAGAAGTACGATTAAAAAAAAGTATTTACTTGGGTTGATCATGTTTTATAAAACTAATTTGTATTACAAATTTATAATATAAATATTTTAATTCGATTTTGAAGCGTTAATTACTTAAGCTTAACTCTAGACAACAAAAAAGATTTAGCTATAAAACTTTGACTTTATCACAATAAAGGTGTTCACATTCCTAAAACGAATCACTCAAATATTTTTTATAAATATCCATGGTACGTCGCAGGTGCTCTTTCATTAACAAAGAGGCATCTTGGCTTTTTTGTTTGTTGATGGCATCAAAAATTTTCAAATGATATTCCAAAGTAATGTCTTTTTCACCTTCTACATTGGCGTAAATTAAATTTCGCATTCGTGGTAACAATGAATAAATGGGCTCCATCGAAATTTGAACAATCGGGTTATGCGTAGCTTTGGCAATCAACAAGTGAAATTTATTGTCTAAATCAGCTTCCAACTGAATGTTATCCGGATTGCAAACTTTAAACAATTCAATGTTGTCCTGAATATCCGACAAGTCGTTTTGATTGCGCTGTTTCGCTGCCAAGCCTGCAATCTCCGGCTCAAACAGGCGACGTACTTCAATTATTTGTGCAATCAGGTTGTGATCAAATTGCATGTCGTAATACAAATTCAGGTTCTGAACAGCGTCATCAATTTTTAGCCCGGTCACCGTCATTCCGCTACCTTTAGTTATCTCTACCAGACCGCGTGCACTTAATCGTCGTAAAGCCTCGCGCAAAGCCGTTCTACTCACCCCAAACGATTCGCAAAGTTCGCGCTCTGTTGGTAATTTTGAGCCAACCGGCAATTTCTTTTCACGTATGGCCGCCTCTAATCGTCTTTCTATTTTCTGACTTAAGGTAAGTTTACTTCCTATTTTGCTAAATATTTCCGGATCCATTTTTAGTAATTTAAGGACATATTTTACTTTATTAACGATACTATTTGTCCTATGTCTTACAAATGTATGATTTTATACTCATTTCTAATGATCCTATTGAAGTGTTATACTATTCTTATTAGATTCACTAAAGAATTATAAATTGCGTAACTTTTGGATCAAACTCAAAAACTGAACATATATATTTCCTAATTTTATGGGCACTAATCATTCGATAGATAGTTGTAATAAACAAAATGGGGTATCCGATCATTGCCCGTGATAAAATTGGTTAAAATATAAATTGAATTGGCAGCAGAGCTGCGAAATATTTGTAGTCATAAATGCATCAACAGACCCAAAGGTGCAGAGCACCGCAATATATTTTGATTTTTTGTTACGGTGCGCTGCACCTTCAATAAGAATTCATGAATTTGCAACAAATATTTAGGTGCTCTGCACCGGGCATTAGTTTACGGGTGTTGATCGGATACCCCATAATAAACAATAAGAACATTGCGTTAATTCAAATAAAACAAACAGCTAAGAAGAAAATAGTACATTGCAATTCCATTAGATCTACAAACAGAATTAGATATGAAAAAACTAAGCCTTATATTAAGTTTATTAATAACCACAAACATTCTTTTTGCCCAATTTATAGAGAACCTGGAAACAAAGCCACTGAACTTAAACAAAACCGAACGTATTGAATGGTTTAAAAACCTTGGGTTTGGTATGTTTATTCATTTTAGTTTCGACAGTCAGCTGGGAGTAGTAATTAGCCATTCAATGGCAGGAGCATCGGATGATTATTTAAACCGTTATGTGAACGACCTGCCAAAAACCTTTAATCCTAAAGAATTTGATGCAGTTGAAATTGCAACCCTTGCCAAGCTGGCTGGTATGAAATACATTGTATTCACTACAAAACACCATTCCGGATTTTGTATGTGGGATACTGAAACTACCGATTTTAATATCATGAATACAGCATATGGAAAAGATCTGCTTGCAGAGTATGTGAATGCAACCCGTGATGCAGGATTGGCAGTTGGGTTTTACTTCTCGCCCGAAGACTTTAACTTTTTACACGAAAACGGACAGCAGGTGCGCAGAAAATTCACTAAGCCGCTTCCCGACCCTATCATGAAAAAATACCTCGAATTAAATGAACTTCAGAATATGGAGTTAATGGTTAAATATGGCGATATTGATATAATTTTTTTTGATGGCGGCGAAGGTCCGCTTCAGGAAAAATGCAAACAAGTTGTATGGGAATTACAACCCAATATTGTGGTAACACGTGGAGCAATGAAAACCCCGGAACAAAGTATTTTAGGAATTACTTCGGATGACCCCTGGGAGGCTTGCATAACCATGGGCACACAATGGGCATACAAACCAACAAATGAAAGTTACAAAACAGCAAACCGATTAATTGAGCTTTTAATTGAAACACGTGCTAAAGGAGGAAATTTATTACTAAATATTGGGCCTAAACCCAATGGAGAAATCCCCATTGAACAAGAAGAACGATTAAGAGAGTTAGCTGCGTGGAATTTTATAAATGTAGAGTGTATTGAAAAAGTAAGCCCATGGATTTTACCAAGTGAAGAAAATATTTGGTTTACCTGGAAACCAAAAGAAAAAACCGTATATGCCATTTTAACAAAAATTCCGGATTGGAAACGGGGAGAACGTAAGGAGTTTGTAATCAAATCGGTTAAAGCAAGCAGCAATACTATAGTTAGCGTTTTAGGACATGCAGGCGAACTGGTTGAATACAACCCCGAAACAGATGCTACAACTTATTTTGAGCAAAAAGAAGACGGCCTGCATATTTCGTGTGTTCGCGCACAAAGGATTTACAACAATCATAAATGGCCAAATCCGGTAGTATTAAAAATAACCAATGCACAACCCGCCTTAAATCCGCCAATTGTTACGACACTAAACGCGGAAATTAGCTTACAACGTGGATATGAGAGATTGGTTTTTAATGGCGAAATTACAAAATCGGAGGAAGGAGAAATTGTAAAAGTTGGATTTCAGTATCGTGAATATGCTGGTTTTGTTGAGGAATTGTATAGTGACAAATGGAATGAAACCGAAACCAAAGAAATATCTGAGGGGACTTTCAGAACCATTTCCAAACTTTCAAAGCAAGGAAAGACTTATCAATTCAGATCATTTGCAGAACACCCAAAATTAAGAGTTTATGGCGACATAAAAAGCATAACATTCTAATTGACAGCAGAATAAACCAAGTCAGTTATTTGTATTAATTCTAAATTAAAGAATTTTTAACAATTATCGTTTGGAATCAAATTCAGATTCTTTAATTTTAAAAAGTCTAACTAACACTTTTTGTAGGAACTACGGAAAGCATTAACAAAACTAAACTATTGAATGCTTAACAATCTGAAAGGCAAATCATTAATCTCCCAAGGTAATCAAAAAGAATTCAGGAAGTTGATGGAATTGACATCCGATGAATTGCTTCATTTTTCTATGGGCTTTTTGCGTGATAAAGAAGTTGCTGAAGAAATAGTTAGTGATGTTTACGTTCGGCTTTGGAAAAACAGAGCTGAAATTTCGAAAATTAACAACCTAAAGTCTTATTTATTTATATGTGTAAAGAATGGTTGTCTTTCGCATTTAAGAAAAATAAGAAATAATAAAATTGTACTACTCGACGAATACAACGATTTTATGTTTCTTCCGGTTGATGGACCTGATAACGAAGATTTAAATCAGGAAGCACTAACTCAAATTCACAAAGCAATAGATACACTTCCTCCAAAATGCAAACTTGCATTCACATTAGCCAAAATTAACGGACTAAAACACAAGGAGATTGCGGAGGTAATGGAAGTGTCGGAAAAAACAGTTAACAACCATCTGGTACTAGCTGTAAAAAAGATTACAGAAGCACTGGGAATTAAGAAAAAGTCGAAAAAATCGAACAATCCGCTTAAGCGAGCCAGCCTTTTTTAAATTTTATCATAAAATTTTATTTTTTTTATAGGTATTGTTAAATGTCGTTGCGTCTTTAAAGTGAGAAAGACAAAAAATGACAGAACAAGACCACATCTATAAACTCTTGGTTAAGCATCTGAACGATGATATTACAGAAGATGAGAAAGAACTTCTGGATAAGGAATTCGAATCAGACAACAATTTACGTTCAGGCTTTTTAAGCCTATTTTCCTTCTGGAAAAACTACTTTCCAAAACAAAAAGATCACAATATAATTGAGAAAACGGAAAAAAAGCTTGGAGTCACATATCGAGCTGGTTCAGGAATTAAAAACTGGAAATCGCTGCAAGTAGCTGCCTCAATTTTATTGATACTCTCGTTAAGTTTTTCGGCATTCCAGCTATTTAAGCCAAAACAACAATTGGCATTAAATGAATATGAATGTGGTCCCGGAGAAGTAAAGGAGGTTACGTTAAGTGATGGTACAAAAGTTTGGTTAAACTCCAGTTCGTTATTAATAGCCAGCGAACCATTTATTGGCAACAAAAGAGAAATAAAATTATTTGGTCAAGCCTATTTTGAAGTTGCTCATAACGAAGAGCAACCTTTTGAAGTGCAAACACGTAATTTAAGAACTCAGGTGTTGGGAACACATTTTAATGTTGTTGCCTATCCTACCGACGAAGTACATGAAATCTCCCTATATGAAGGGAAAGTACAAATTCAAGCAGAATCAAAAGCGAACAAAAACTATATTCTTAAGCCGGGTGACAGAGCTTATTTTACTTTAAATACAGGAAACATTAAAGTCGTTCATACCGATTTGGGAAAAGAGGCACAATGGCGCGACGGAATTCTTCGTTTTTACGATGAAGACCTGTTTAGTATTACTAAAAAGCTGGAAAGAAAATTTCACTCAAGAATTTTCATTGCCGATTCAATTGTTGGAAATCTAAAATTTTCGGCTGAATTTGAAGAAGAATCACTTGAACGAATTATTAAAGTTCTTTCTGAAGCACATGCATTTAGTTACAAATTCACAAACAATGGAATATTCATACAATCGAAAAACTAATACTATTATATATCGACCACACAAAAAAGACCTATACCAATTAAACTGAAAGTTTGGGAAACAGGGTCAGTTTCCCAGCTTTCAAAATGAGATGAACTAAATTTTTATTGTTTAACAAACTAAACCATTATTTGTATGGAACAAAGCGTTAAAAAAATGCTACCCCGTACCTCGGGTTGGCAGAAAAGACTTCGCCACATTTCAGGACTAACACTGACAATGCTATTGGCGATAGTAATCAACGTTCAAGCCAGTACTTATTCAGAGACGGTTAAATTCGACCTGAAAATGAAAAAAGTGAGCTTGAAAGAAGTTTTTCAAACTATCACTGACCAAAGTGAGTTCAAGTTTGTTTACAACAACGACGTTGTAAACGACAAGCAAAAGGTTACCGTTAGTACCGAGGATGCACGTGTTGAAGAAATTCTTAATGAAATTCTTCCTGAACACAACCTCGAATATCGCGTAATCGATCGTCAGGTTATTGTATTTCCTGCTGAAGGAGAAACAAAGTCAGTAACTCCTGCAGAAGCTCAACAGGAAAAAACCATTCGGGGAACCGTTACCGATGAAGCTGGAATTCCACTTCCGGGCGTTTCGGTTATTGTAAAAGGAACCACAGTTGGTATTGTAACCAACTTAGATGGGGTTTACAACTTGAGTGGTATTCCTGCTAATGCCAAAGTACTTGTATTCTCTTTTGTGGGAATGAAAACACAGGAACTTGCCATTGCCGGAAAAACAACCATTGATGTAACTCTTGAAGAAGAATCGATTGGTTTGGACGAAGTAATTGCAGTGGGTTATGCCACACAAAAGAAAGCCAATGTTGTAGGTTCGGTTTCTACCGTTAACGGTGAACAAATCGAATCTATTCCTGCTGCCGACATTTCAAACACGCTGTCAGGTCGTATGTCAGGTGTTACAGGTATTCAGGCTACTGGTGAACCAGGGCAAAGTAATGCCAGAATTCTGGTTCGTGGACGTACTACTTTAGGTGACGACAATGCCAACACAGCACCTCTTGTTGTTGTTGATGGAGTTCCCGGTCGTTCATTGACCGACATTGACCCTGTTGACATTGAAAGTGTGTCGGTACTAAAAGATGCATCGGCAGCAATTTACGGTGCTACTGCAGCAAACGGTGTTATTTTGGTTACCACCAAAAAAGGTCAAACCGGAAAACCACGTTTTAACTACCAGTTCTATCAAGGATTTATGACTCCAACCATTCTTCCTAAAGCTACCAATGCGGGCGATTATGCAACCATGTTAAGTGAATACCAGGATTACGAAAACCGTAACCGTACGTATACTGACGAAGACATTGCATTGTTTTACAGCGGAAGAGACCCTTGGAAACATCCAAATAGTGATTGGGTAAGCGACTTAGTTGCCGACTGGACTACAACCAGCAAGCACAACTTTAGTGTGGATGGTGGTTCAAACGGAATGCACTATTATGTGTCTTTGGGATACAAAAACGAAGAAGCCATTTACGAACAAGAATCAACCAATTACAAGCAGTACAATTTACGTGCAAAATTGGATATGCCAATTACCGATTGGTTAAGCACATCGATTGATTATGCAGGATTTTTAAATCACAAACTCTATCCAACAAAAGGAGCCGGCGCAATTTACGGTCAATCAACCCGTCTGCTTCCAACCCGCTGGTCATTCTGGCCAAACGGATTGCCTGGTCCGGATATTGAGTATGGTGATAACCCTGTTGTTACTTCTACTTTTGAAGGTGGTACTGATGATCAGAATGATTATAAAAATCAGTTTACTTTTAAAGCTACTATCACTCCGCCAATGGTGGAAGGATTAACGCTTAGCGGATATTATACTTATGATATATCAAACTGGTACAGAAAACGTTTCCGTAAGCCCTGGACTCTTTATACTGAGAACTGGGATTCGGCGGAATACGACTCAGAAGGTTTCATAACCAATATGGATCTTACTCCTTCCTTGAGGGGTTATTCTGCTCCGGAACTTGTTGAAGATTACAGCAGAAATATTCGCAAATTAGGAAACGTCAATTTCAATTACTCCCGCGAATTTGGAGACCACTCGATAAATGTATTTGGTGCGTACGAACAAATTGATCAGAGTTGGAATAATTTTGGTGCTTTCCGTAGATACTATATCTCAGATGTGGTACAAACGCTTGATGCGGGTGCTGATAAAGATAAAGACAACTGGGGTACCATGGGAATTTACGCACGTAAATCATGGATCGGACGTGTAAACTACAGTTTCGCAGGTAAATATTTAGTAGAAGCATTGCTTCGTCGCGATGGTTCGCTAAAATTCCCTCCTGACCGCCGCTGGGGTAACTTCCCTGGATTTCTGGTTGGATGGCGTG
>JBFFMM010000103.1:0-9662 GCA_041554075.1 Draconibacterium sp.
AACTTCTTTCCTATAGGCTGTTGTTTGCCCCATAAAACCTTTTATCAGGTTGCGGTGGTTTTGACAAAGCATGGTTGGAATGGGATCCCATTTTGCCGAAAAATCAAATAAGGTAAAATAATCGTTTTCGCGGGCTACATGTCGGTGATCGGTAGCATCGATATTTGAAAATTCGTATTGGTACGGATTTTTTTCAAGTTTAAAATTCTCGAAAGCAAAGGTATTTTTAAAATCAAGTTTTTCGTCTACGTTAGCATCCATTGGATCACCATCGAACATGTTTTCACAAATGTCGATACCCACCGCTGCCAACGAAATATCATAGGTGTCGGTAGCGGCACACATGGCAAATAAAAAGCCTCCATTTTTTACGTATTTCTGAATTGCACGTGTTACAAACGATTTCATCTCCGAGACTTTCATAAAACCCATTCGCTGAGCAAGCTCTTTGTTTATTTTAACTTCTTGCTGGTACCAGGGCATGTGTTGATACGAGCGCCAAAACTTTCCAAATTGTCCTGTAAAATCTTCGTGATGAAGGTGCAACCAATCGTAGTCGGACAGTTCTCCATTTATTATTTCTTCGTCGTAAATAATATCGTAATCTATTTCGGCATATGTTAAAACCAGTGTTACTGCATCGTCCCAGGGTTGTTTATTGGGCGGTGAGTACACGGCAATTTTAGGTGCTTTGTTCATGGCCACTGCATCCTGATTTACATCGGGTTGGGCAATCTCATTTAAAATGGCCGAAGCCTTTGCATCGGTAATCGATTCGAAAGAAACACCGCGTACCACACATTCATTTTCAATTTCAGGAGAATACTGCATTAAAAAACTACCGCCTCTGTAGTTGAGCAGCCATTTTACTTCAATGTCTTTTCCCAAAACCCAATACGTTATCCCATACGATTTTAAATGGTCTTTTTGTGTTTCATCCATTGGAATAAGCAGATGAACTGCTTTCACCTGAAGTGCAAGAATAAATAACAGGAAGAGTAATATTGTTCTTAGTTTCATTTCTTTCAAATTGCAATCAAATTATATGATTCAGGGCACAAGATAATAACTTAATCCCGAACAGGCCACGAGATAAACCGCGGCACGTGTTAAAATTTCTGAATCATAAAGAATTAATCTTTGATACTTGAAAGCAATACAACTAAGTACTACTTTGGTTCACTTTAAAATGGTGCGTCGCTGGTTGAAATATGTTGTGAATCGAATCCTTGATTGGTTTTCATTCCTGCATCCAACATGTCATCATCGGTATTCATGGCCGATGGAAGGGTTTTTACATCTCCTTGATAATCGTTGCCGAATTGTGGATCCATATCCGAGAATTTTGCCATTTCCTTCTGGAACCTCAAATGAACATCGGCAGTGGCACCGTTACGGTGTTTGGCAATAATGAGCTCTGCAACTCCTAATAATGAGTTTCCTGATTCATCTTCGGTAATGCCAAAATATTCAGGACGATGAATAAAACAAACAATATCTGCATCTTGCTCAATCGCTCCTGATTCACGCAAGTCGGAAAGCTGCGGGCGTTTTCCTTCGCGCGATTCAACTGCACGACTTAACTGCGAGAGTGCAATAATTGGTACGTCTAATTCTTTTGCAATGGCTTTTAATGATCGAGATATCATACTTACTTCCTGTTCACGACTTCCGCGGCTATCAGTCCCGGCTGTCATTAACTGAAGGTAATCGACAATTATAATATTGATGTCGTGCTGCATTTTAAGCCGACGGCATTTTGCCCGGAACTCAAATATTGAAAGGGCAGGAGTGTCATCGATAAAAATAGGTGCAGTATCAAGCGTTTTAATTCGTTGGTTGAGTTGTGTCCACTCGTAATCCTCTAGTTTTCCGGTTTTAATTTTTTCACCACCCAATTCTGTTTCTGCTGAAATCAGACGATTTACCAGCTGTAACGATGACATCTCAAGTGAGAAAAAGGCTACTGCTTGTCGGTGATCAACAGCCATGTTTCGAGCCATAGAAAGTACAAAGGCTGTTTTTCCCATCGCCGGACGAGCGGCCAGAATAATCAGGGCGGAACGTTCCCACCCCGATGTAATTCGATCTACAGCAGAAAAGCCTGAAGGTACTCCACTTAGCCCATCTTTTTGTTGTCTGGCTTTTTCAATTTGTAGTACGGCTTGGTTAAGAAGTGGTTTAATTGGTACGGTTTCTTTCTTAATATTTCCTTCGGAAACCTGAAATAATGCAGCTTCCGAAAAGTCAAGTAAGTCGTCAACATCAACGGTGTCGTCGTATGATTTAGCCTGAATTTCGGAAGAAACCCGGATAAGTTCACGCTGCATAAATTTTTGAGCAATAATACGCGCATGAAATTCGATGTGAGCAGCTGAAGCTACACGACGAGTTAGCTGGGTTATGAAACCAGGACCACCCACTTCGTCCAACTGTTCGCGGTCTTTTAATTCCTGAGTAACCATTAAAAGGTCAACGGGTTTCTCTTTCCCTGAAAGCGTTTTAATGGCATCAAATATTTTTCGATGTTCTTCTTTGTAAAAGCTGTTGGTGTCGATGGTGTCGGCCACGGTAACATAAGCATCACGTTCAAGCATCAATGCACCTAAAACGGCTTCTTCCACCTCAATAGCTTGTGGCGGTAATTTTCCGTATTGGGCATTTATTTGATCAAGTGTTGATTGTTGTTTTTGTTGGTTCGATTTTCTACGTTCAGCCATATTTTACCTTATCAAGAATAAAAAAAATAGTTAGAATTTTGACATAAATGAGGTTCAAAAGTATACAATTACACTTCCGCTAACAAGTTAAATTTGTAAGTATTTTTAACCGGGGTTATCCACAATTGTTAATTCAGCTTATCTTCAATAATTTGCGAAATTATTTCTTGTAAAGTTTTTCCCATTGCCGCAATTTGCTGAGGAATAAAACTCGTGGCAGTCATGCCCGGTGTGGTATTTGCCTCCAGAAAATAGAACTTTTCATCTTTCAAAATAAAGTCGATTCTCACAATGCCTGAACATTCGCACATGTCATAAATTTCAGCAGTTAGTTGCTGGCATTTTTTGAACAGATTTTCGGGTAAGCGAGCCGGTGTAATTTCCTCTGTAGCTCCCGGTGTGTATTTTGCTTCAAAATCGAAAAACTCGTTTTTTGGAAGAACTTCGGTAATGGGGAAAACTATTTTTTCACCCTTTAGTTTTACAATTCCGCATGTAAATTCTTTCCCATCAATAAATTGTTCAATCAAAGCTTCATTGCTTTCTTCCCAGGCCTTATTAATGGCTTCTTCAATTTGGGTAACTTCTTTAACTTTGGTTATACCAAAGCTCGATCCGCCGGCGTTTGGTTTTATAAATAATGGTAACCCCAGACTTTCAACTATGGCTTCTGCATTAATTGTGGCTCCTTTATTCAATTTAATTGAATTGGCCATTAATACCCCCAAATTGCGTAAAAAGTTGTTGCAAATCCATTTATTAAATGTTAACGACGAAGAATGTACACTACACGTAGAGTAGGGAATCTTTAGTAATTCAAAGTAGGCTTGTAGAATTCCATCTTCCCCGGGTGTTCCGTGAATTGTGATATAAGCAAAATCGATGTTTATTTTTTCGTTGTTGAATTGAAAGCTAAAATCAGATTTATCAATGTCGGCAATCTTCTTGTCATCCAGAAAAACTTCCCAGATTTTTCCCTGCATTTGAACTAGCCATGGATTAAATTTTGTTGGATCAACTGCTTTTAAAACATTGGCTCCACTTTTTACCGATACAACAAATTCAGAAGAATCGCCTCCTGCGATTACAGCAATATTGGGTTTGGTTGTATTATTCATTTCTGTTCGCTATATAATTTTCCCATTTTTCAATGGCCGTTGTCATATCTTCGGGCAAGTCTGAATTGAACACCATTTTTTCGCCTGTAGTGGGGTGAGTAAAACCTAAAGTTTTTGCATGCAAAGCTTGGCGAGGCAGTACTTTAAAACAGTTTTGTACAAACTGTTTGTATTTACTAAATGTAGTTCCACGCAATATTTGATCGCCACCATAATTCGAGTCGTTAAAAAGGGTATGGTTGATGTGTTTCATATGCACCCTGATTTGGTGAGTGCGTCCCGTTTCCAAACGACATTCGACCAGAGTTACATAACCAATTCTTCGTAAAACTTTATAGTGTGTTACCGCGTGTTTCCCATAATCGCCTTCCGGGAATACCGTAAAAACCTGTCTGTTTTTTAAGCTTCTCCCGATGTTGCCGGTAATGGTTCCTTCGTCTTCTTTTAAACTTCCCCAAACCAAAGCATGATAACGGCGTTCGGTTGTTTTTTCGAAAAACTGAAGCGCCAATTTATTTTTAGCTTGCTCGGTTTTGGCCACAACCATTAATCCCGATGTATCTTTATCAATTCGGTGTACAAGTCCGGGGCGTGGATCTTCACTATTAAACAGTGGGAGGTCTTTAAAATAATAAGCGAGTGCATTAACCAGTGTGCCACTGTAGTTCCCGTGACCCGGATGAACAACCAGACCGGGTGGTTTATTAATGACCATTAAATCATCGTCTTCGTAAACTATGTTTAAGGGAATATCTTCAGCAATAATTTTTAGTTCCCGACGCGGATAATCCATTACAATAACGATTTCCTGGTTGGGTTTTACTTTGTAATTTGATTTTACCGATTTCCCGTCAACCAAAATGTTGCCTGCATCTGCTGCTGCCTGAAGGCGGCTTCTTGAAGCGTTTTCAATTCGGTTCGACAGAAACTTATCTATTCGAATGGAAGACTGACCGGCGTCGACAGTAAGTTTATAGTGCTCGTACAAACCACCTTCTTCCAGCTCTTCATTATCTTGTTCAAATTCTTCCATATCTGTAATATTATCTTTCGTAGGCTTTGTTAACTTTATCCGGATCAACAGTTAGCCAAATATCGACTGATGAGCCGAGGTCGACTGTTTTTATAAATTTTGGGTTGGGCAGTTGCTTCCAAATTTGTGCATTTAGCGAATCTTCGGCTGTGTGTATCGTATTATCGTAAATTTGTACGCCCTGGTTAAGTTTAGCTCCAGTTAAAGTAGCCAAAGCTTCTTCTAACGAAAAACCAGTTAAGTTGGGCAGAGGTGTTTTAAGGTTGCCTTTGCTGCGTCCAACAATTAAGTCGATTGTACTTCCTTTTATAATTTTTTCGCCCTTTTGAATTGAAACGGAATCTTGCTGAACATCGAGAACCAAATCATTGTATTCCGATGCTTCGTATGAAATTGTGCCAATAAATAAACCACTGTTTTCGACAAGTACTCGCGCCTGACGAAAAGAAATATCGGTAAGTTTAGGCAGAATCACTTTTTCGGGTTCCGAAGAATTTATTGTTAAAAAAAGGGTGCGGTTTTCTTTTACATTTGAATTGGCAATGGGTTGCTGGTCCACAACAGTTCCCGGTTCGTATTTTTTATTGAAAACAGAATCAATTATTTCAATTTTTAAGTGATTGGTTTGTGCGCTAGTCGTTGCTTCTTCAACTGTAAGCCCGGTTAAATTTGGAACAGGATAAGATATACCATGATGGGTGTACCAATTTAAGCCTTTCATGGTGCCAAATAGTATTAGCGCTACCAGAACAATTGCGAGAGACAGATGCAGTAAAAACGCACGGCTAAATAAGAATTTTTTTAAACTCATTTCTTCTATCGGTCTTTAATAAGGAAACAAAAATAAGGCAAAAAAAGTATGTTGAAAGAAAAAGAACCACTAATCAATTGCCAAATATTAAATAAATCGTATTTGTTCAATATTAAGATTCTTTTCCAGAGCTTTGCTTATCTTGTTTTGCATGTTACAATATTCAATACTAATTTGTTGGCAGTTGAGATGCCGTTGAGTAATGTACGTGAAATTACGTAGTTTGGCAAAGCACAGTAATAATCCAGTTTTTTTTGACTAGCTCCTTTTGGGAATAATGTGAGTTTTTTCTTGACTTCAGTCCAATAGCAAATATCCAGAAACACGAAAAGGTAAAGAATTATATTCTTTACCTTCCCGCAAAAGTCTTGAAAGATACTAACTATCTTTTATGTCTTGGCTCATCAGAAACGGTCAATTTTTTTCTGCCTTTTGCTCTACGGGCTTTAATTACTTTCTGCCCACTAACAGTTGACATACGATCTCTGAACCCGTGTTTGTTCTTTCTTTTTCTATTCGATGGTTGAAATGTTCTTTTACTCATTTCTATAAAGTTTTACTTGTTATCTATTAATTTTCGGACTGCAAAAATAGTGCTTTTTTTAATTCTGCCAAAAAGTTGAACACTTTTTTCTCAGAAAAGCGAAATTATACATTTTAAACTCAAAACCAATTATTTAGCTATTTCGAGAATATCATTTTTATAGCCATTACAATTAACAACACTCCGAATGCCCTTCGTAATGCCCGATCAGAAATATTTAACGAAAAACGCGATCCTAAATAAGCACCTAAAACAAAGGTTATCGATAATACCAAGGCTATTTTCCAGTTTACATTCCCCTCTTTCCAGTAGTTCCAGGTAGCCAGAATACCAACCGGAGGAAGCATGAAAGCAAGACTTGTTCCTTGCGCTTCGTGTTGCGAAAGACCTAAGATAAATACCAGTGCAGGAATTACAATAATTGCACCTCCAACTCCAAAAACACCTGCAAGTAACCCCGATATAATCCCAATTACAATTAATATAAGTAGTTGTGCTATTGTCATTTTTTTAAAATTATTGCGTTTGTATGCCTGTCAACTGTCTTTTTTTACTGAAAAACGGAATCCAATACCATGCAGATTTGTAATTTTTACAGAGGGATCGGCCTTAAAGTATTTTCGTAAGCGCGAAATAAAAACATCGAGACTACGACCCAGAAAATAATCATCGGAGCCCCAAACTTTTAGTAATATTTCATTTCGGCTTAATACTTTATTGATATTCTCTGCAAGAAATCGAATAAGTTCTGCTTCTTTTAAGGTTAAACTACGTGTATCTCCGTTAATAGAAAGCGACAAATCATCGGGAAGAAAAACAAAATTGCCAATTTGTATTTTTGAGGAAGCCGAACCATTTGTAATTGGCAGCGATTGGCTTCGCCTCAAAAATATTTTAATTTTCAGTAGCAATTCTTCCATGCTAAATGGCTTTGGAATGTAGTCATCGCCACCAATGGTAAGTCCCAGTATTTTGTCTTCAGTCATGCTGCGCGCAGTAAGAAAAATAATAGGTACTTGTTCGTTTGTTTTTCTGATTTTTTCGGCTACCTGAAATCCATCTATCTTTGGCAACATCACATCCAAAATAATCAAATCGAAACTGTTAGTATTAAAAAGGTCGAGTGCTATAGCACCGTCTTCAGCCACCATAACCAGGTAGTTATTTTGTTCCAGATTGTCTCTTACGATAAAGCGCAATGCGTCATCGTCTTCAACCAGTAATATTTTAAATTCGTTGTCGTTCATAATTTAATTCGGAATAGTAAGTGTAAAAATACTTCCTCCATTTGGATTTTCCTCAACTTTTATTTTCCATTTGTGGGCTTTAACAATTTTATGAACGTAATCGAGCCCAAGTCCAAATCCTTTTACGTTGTGCACATTTCCTGTGGGAACCCTATAAAATTTCTTAAATATTTTTTTCCGAAACTCACGTGGAATGCCGATACCATTATCGGCGAAACTTAATAAAGATGTATTTTTTCGCGTTGTTAGTTTTATTTGGATTACGGGATCCTGTTCGCAGTATTTTACAGCGTTTTCAAGAATATTTATAAGCAAATTTGCAAAATGAAATTTGTCGGCTAAAATAGCATGCGGTTTTTCACTAAGTTGTGTTGTAACTGTAGCTTTTTGTCCCGAGCTGGAATGTTTAAAAGTTTCAATGGTTTTTAATAAAAATTGTTCAGCATCAAGCTGGTCCAGGTTTAGTTTTATTCGGCTTTTTTCAATGGAAGCCAGATTCAAAACTTTTTCTACATTCTTCGATAGTCGGGTGTTTTGTTCCTGAATAATTTGGGTATATTCAAATAAACGTTTTGGGTTTTCCAGTATTTTTTTGTCATTAATAACATTAGCCGAAAGCGAAATTGCTGAAATAGGAGTTTTTAACTCGTGAGTAAGATTGTTTATAAAATTTTTCTGAACCTCTGATAGTTGTCGTTGCCTAATTATTACGGACAGTGTGTATCCGAAGAAGAAAACCACCAAGACCAATAGTCCGGTAAGAAAATACCAGATAGAAAGTCGTGCATTAAAATACGACGTACGGTTAGGGAAATGTATTCCAAAGTAGTTTGTGTAATTTTTATTTGTGGGAAATTCGTACAATGAAAGTTGTTCTTCAGAATCTTGAGAAACCAGCGTGCCTTCATCCATTTGTTCTTCACCTGGATTGAAAATGGCAAATTCAAAATCGTAGTAAATTTCATGCTTTTTTAATTCACGAATTAAGTTCGATTTCAGTAAGTCTTTGTCAATTGCAGCACCCACATTTACAAGATAGTTGCTACTTGTTAGAATTTCAACAGGAGTTATACTATCGAAATTAGCAGTACTTCCCGTTGCCAGCATAATTTGCCAGGCGACTTCTTTTAACGCCACACTTGCACTTTCTTTAAACTGTTCGTCCGAAATGGTGTATGAACTTCGAATAAAAGAAAACTGGATTAAAAAAACACCTGCAATGGAAATTGTAGCCAGTAAAATAATGTATTTTAGTGCTTTGCCTTTCATATATGCTTTTGGTTGATAGCGAAACTACTCATTTTTTTAGTAGATAGGAACGGTTAACAACTCATTAACAAAATATTGTATTAGATTAACAAGTGGATTAAAAAACCATGCTTACATTTGTTTTCGTAATTAGCATTAACTCACAAAATTAAAATATAAATAAAATGAAACGAATTTTACAAGTTTTTATGGTGCTTTCGTTGGTTGTTGCAGTTAACTCGGTAATGGCGCAAGGAAAAGCAAAAATTGTTTTTGAAAAACAAAGTCATGATTTTGGATCTTTTCAAGAGTCTGCTGGTGCACAAACCACCACTTTTAAGTTTAAAAATGAAGGCGATGCTCCTTTGATTCTTTCAAATGTACGTGCATCGTGTGGTTGTACTACTCCAAAATGGACACGCGAACCTGTTGCTCCCGGCGCAAATGGTGAAATTGAGGTAAGCTATAATCCTAAAAATCGTCCGGGTAGCTTTAATAAATCAGTCACAGTTACTTCAAATGCAGCAGTTAGTAATGTGGTACTGCGTATTAATGGAACAGTGGCGCCACGCGAAAAAACACTAGCCGAACAGTATCCTCGTCAAATAGGTTCGTTACGTGTAAAATCAAATTATCTGTCGTTTGCCAAGTTGACGCAGGGAGATGTAGTAACGAAAGAAATGGAGGTGATTAATGATACTGAAAAGGACGTTGAAGTAGGTTTCCGTACAGTGCCCAATCATCTTACTGCAGTTGTAGAACCAACAACTATTCCGGCAGGAGGAAAAGGGAAAATTATTGTTACATACGATACAAAAGCTGCTAATACCTATGGTTTTGCATCACATCGTATTTATTTATCGATTGACGGCAGTAAAGATTATAAAGCATCTATTGGTGTAAGTGCTACAATTAGTGAGGATTTCTCGCATTTAACAGCA
>JBFFMM010000104.1:0-9621 GCA_041554075.1 Draconibacterium sp.
AGTAAGTTTCAGCTTCCTTTAACTTTTCTGTTTTTAAAGCCTCAATCTTTTTTGGGTCGTTAATAACCAGAAATTTCCAAGGCTGCTGATTCCCCGATGTCGGTGCCATCCGTGCCGCATCAATTATTTTTTTGATGTCTGTTTCCGGTACCAGGTCAGCTTTAAATGCTCGCACCGAACGTCTGTTTTTTACTACATCCCAAAACGATTCGGTGGTTTGATCGCTTATATTTTTACCGGCGGCTTTTAAAACCGGAGCTACCGTTAATCCGGCAATAACCGAGGCGCCCACTTTCAAACTGTTTCTTCTGTTCATTGTTCTAATTTTAAAGGTTTTTTTTAAGTTTATTGGACAAATTGAATTCCATTCAAATTTTCAAATCGGGCTTTAAAACCCCAGCCGCCAAAATTCTCGGCTACCATAATAATCACTTCGTTTTTCCCGTTTTTCAGATCAAGATATACCGAATCGAAATAGCCGATGGTACCTAAAAACCTGTAATCACGACTTCGATACCCATCAACCCCTAACCAAACGGCTTTACCATTCACAAACAGTTTAGCCACATCGCTAAAACCAAAATTCATAAGTTTAACTAAGTCGGTTTCGGAATTGATATTGATTTTTAGCAAAACCGCGTTCCTTTTTTCACCCAAAGCTCCTGTTCGCGCAATATTCAATAAACCATCAGCTTCAGTTTCATATTCGACGAACTCCAGCTTTTTGAGAAAATTAGCTGGCAAAAGGTTTTCATGAATCAAACTTTCGGCGTCAAATACTTCCGAAACCTGGTAACTTTGAATAACTTCCTCGCCTGCGTTTACAATGTCCTTGAATTGGCCTTTCAAAACTGGTGAATCAAGCTTGGTAACTTTAATATCAGCAAAACGAGCCGGTCCGTAAAAAGCAATTTTTCCTGCACGTTCTCCCATTTTAAGTTCGTGAATAAGCAAAACCGGTTTTTCCAAATCAGAAATATAAACCTCCCCGCGTGTTCCGGAAATGACCAATTTCACAGCAAACCACTCATCAAAAACATGTGCTTTAGCAGCGCCATAACCATCGCCATAATACAACTGCCATCCGGCTGTTCCATTATAAACCGGTGTATATTGCATGGCATCAGGGTTCCCACTTTGGTGTTTGCGGATATAAAATTCTTCCGTGTTCCCACCGCCATCGCCACGAAAACGAACACCAGCAAAACCCCGACCCGGCTGAATACACATGCTAAATTCAATAACCCCGTTTTTAAATTCTAAATTATTAGCAACAGCAACTCCATTATCGGTTTTTAAACACGTCTTTCCTTTGTATTCTTCTTTAACAACTTCCTGTTGTGTTTGCCAGTTAATACCGCCTAATTGAAATGTTGTTTGTGCCTTTACCGAAATACAAGTGCAGATAAATAAAAAGAGAAAAATAGTTTTCATAGTTGTATGATTTTTGATCTTCTCTTGCAAATTTCCTGAATATTAACTGAATATGAGCAATCAAAACCTGTTCAAAGTAGAATCAAAATGAAATCAGCTTATAAAAATCAAATGATCTTATTATTTTTATGCGTCAGAAAAACAAAACCATGCAAAACGATCCCAGCCAGGAAAAAGGTTACATAAAAATCATCATCAAAAAAATAGCTTTGGATTTGCAACTTGGTAATCCTGAGAATTGGCAGCAACGCGATTTTGAAAACCTGAGTGTTCAAATTGAAGAAAAAACAGGTATTTGTTTAAGTGTTTCCACATTAAAACGAATTTCAAAAAACCAGTTTCAAAATATACCTCAAAAAAACACGCTGAATGCGCTGGCACAACTTATTGATTACAAAGACTGGTACGATTTTAAAATTAATAACCCGATTCAATCGTCGCCCAAGGAAGTTCAGCAAAAAGTTAAACAAAAACTGAAGTTAAATAAAATAGTTGTGTACCTTCCCTTGGTTGCAGTTGTTACCATTCTTGGTATAATTCTGATTTTAAACAGCGAACCAGCTCAAAGTTATTCCGAAGCCCGATTTTCGAGTCGAAAAAATGTAAGCGAAGGTGTGCCCAATACGGTAATTTTTGACTACGACATTTCGATGTGTGAATTCGACAGTGCTTTTATTCAGCAATCGTGGGATGTCCGGAGAAAAGCTGGAATTAAAAAAAATGAAAAGTATTCTACATCGGTCTATTATTATCCGGGATTTCATCAGGCCAAATTGATGATAAACGACCAACTGGTAAAAGAAATTCCGGTTTATATAACTACCAATAACTGGTTAACGGTTATTCAAAATCCGATGAATGATTTAATTCCAATTTATGTAAAAGAGAATTGCATTTCGAATGGCAGTATTTATATTTCGCCTGAAACGGTTAAACAATACCATATAAATCTGGCCGACAATGACCATTACACGTCCTTCTATTATGTAAATGAGAATTTTAATGGCGACAGCGATAATTTTACTTTTACAACACGAATAAAAAACAGCCTGAATGAAGGTGCCCGCACGTGTCAGTTTTGTGAAATTTCCATTCTTAACGAATTTGGCCGGCACCTGGTACAATTTTGTGATCCCGGCTGTATTGGCAGTTTGTTCTTGAAATTTGGTAACGAATACGTGTCGGGGCACAATAACGACTTGTCGGCTTTTGGCACCGATTTAAACTTGTGGAATGATGTAAAGATGGAGTTTCGCAACAAACTAGTAACAGTATATTTAAATGGGGAAGAAATATACAAGACATCGTACAACAACAGTAACGGGCCCATAAAAGGAGTTTTCTATCGATTTGCCGGCAGTGGTTCGGTTGATTCTGCGCAACTTTTCGATGACAATGATCAGCTCATCTTTTCTGAAAATTTTGAAGTTATATTTTAACAACTTTAGCGGCATCCAGCTCAACTTCTCCCTTGTACACCCGGTAAATATATACTCCGCGTTGCAACAATTCAGTATTAATTTCAATCGCTGTTACTCCCTCACCTACTTGCGTTTGTTGCTCGTGCACTTGTTTCCCGTTAACTGAAAAAAGCTGGATACGTGGTGATAAAGTATTAGCCGTAGTTACTTGTACCTTAAACTTTGAAGTAAAGGGATTTGGATAGGTTGAAAGGTTAAAACATTTCGAATTAACGATTTATCAGAATACGGAGCATACAAAATCCAGTCTTCTTCTTCGGGCATACCCAACAACGGGAAATCCATATCTTCGCCCAATTCATCGTGCAATTCAAATCCAAACGATTTTTTGGGAAACATTTGAGAAGACGAGCCCCTAATTTCGATGCCCACATTCCCTTGGAAATGGTTAAATTCTGAACCGGCTTCATTTAATTCTCCGGCCTCATTCCAAACAATACCCATTTCGGCCTGAATTTTAGGTTCATCCCTTATTTCTTCACCGTTTGTATTGATATATACAAGTGGTAAACCTGATGAAAAATGAGTGATTTGAGCACTACTACTTACGAAAAAAAATAAGCAGCGCCACAACGACGATGTAAGTTTTACGGTTCATGTTAGTTCAAAAAAAAAGCCCGAAGTAATACTTCAGGCCTTAAATGTATCGAAATTTTTATTGATTACAATTCACGTATCCAAATGTTGCGGTAACTCACCGGGTTGCCATGGTCTTGTAACTGAATTCCATCGGGACCATGTTTTTTAACCGTGTACTCGGGAATACCAATGTACTCGGTTGGGCCGCGTAATTTTGCATTGTTTTGCACCAATACTCCGTTGTGTAAAACAGTAACTGTTGGAGGAGTAAAAAATGTAATTCCATCTTTGTTAAAACGTGGTGCAGTATAGATTATATCATACACCTGCCACTCGCCCGGTCCTTTGCATGCGTTTACCAGTGGAGGATGTTGTTTGTACAAACTTCCCGCCTGTCCATTTCGGTAAGTGCGGTTGTTGTAATTATCCAGCACCTGAACTTCGTAGCGTCCTTGCAAGAAAATACCACTGTTTCCACGTCCCTGGCTTTCACCAATGACCTCAGCAGGTGATCTCCACTCAATGTGCAATTGAAAATCTTCGAAAACACGTTTGGTCTTAATAATGCCGGTTCCTCTTTTTACGGTAACACAACCATCTTCAACCAACCATCCCGGTTCGCCACCTTCTCCATTTGTCCATTCGCGACCTAAGTCTAATCCATCGAATAATACAATGGCATCAGAAGGTGCATCTGCCGGAGTTTCACCAGATGTAATAACAGGTACTTCCGGATCCCAGATTTCAGTCATTTCCGGTTTCATTTCCATCGACTCATCTTTTTCCTGAGCCACGGCAAACACTGCGACAAAAAGCAGTGCAAAAGTTAAAAATTTGATTTTCATTTTTTTTTATTGATTTAGGTTTTTATAATAAAATCAGCAGGTAACTTCTGTATAAAACAGCTAGTCACCTACTGAATAAATATTTTGATTACAATCCAAGTTCTTCCATAATGGCATCGATTTTAGCATCGGCTTTTTGCTCAGCTGCATCAAAATCGGCACGTGATTTTAATTCGCCTGCCACTTCGAAATAAAACTTAATTTTTGGTTCCGTTCCCGATGGGCGAACAGAAATTTTGGTTCCATCCTGAGTAAAAAACTGAAGCACATTTGCTGTAATTTTCTGGTCGATTTTCTTTTCTTCGCCTGTAATTAGGTTTTTCGAAATTAATGTAGAGTAGTCTTTTACCCATTCCATTGGCGAACCACCCAGTTTGGAAGGAGGAGTAGCGCGAAAGTCTGCCATAATTTGCTGTATTTCTTCGGCACCTGCTTTTCCTTTACGAACCACATATTTCATTTTCTCGCGCGAGAAACCGTACTCCAAATAAATATCCTGAAGCAATTCGTACAATGTTTTGCCTTGATCAATTGCCCATGCGGTAATTTCAGCCATCAATGCACAAGACGAAACCGCATCTTTATCGCGAACAAAATCAGATGGCATAAAACCAAAACTCTCTTCGCCACCACCAATGTATTTTTTCTGACCTTCCAGGTCGCGGATAATTTCTGCGATATATTTAAATCCGGTATAAACATCAAAGAATTCGATGTTGTTTTTACGGGCAACCTCAGCAATCATTTCTGTTGAAACAATGGTTTTTACAATAAACTCATTGCCTTTCAATTTGCCTGCTTCCTTCATTTTTACAATAATGTAATAAATGAAAAGCAAAGCAGTTTGGTTACCATTAACAATTACATATTCGCCTTTATCATTTTTAACAGCAACACCAATTCGATCCGCGTCAGGATCGGAAGCCATAACAACATCAGCATCAATCTCGGCAGCTTTTTTAGTTGCCATTTCCATTGCAGCAGTTTCTTCAGGGTTTGGCGATACAACAGTTGGAAAATCACCACTTACCACATCCTGCTCAGGAATATTAATGATGTTGGTAAAACCAAATTCGCGAAATGCCGCAGGAATTAATTTTACTCCCGTTCCGTGAATTGGAGTATAAACTATTTTAATGTCTTTGTGGCGTTCAACCACATCGGGCGAAATAGAAACTTTTTTAACTTCTGCTAAAAATTTATTGTCCATTTCTTCTCCTAAAACCTCAATTAGCTCATCCGGTCCATCAAACTTAATATCTTCGGGTTTTATTTTAGCCACCTCGTTTACAATATTTACATCGTGTGGCCCAACAATTTGCGAACCATCGTCCCAGTAAGCTTTGTATCCGTTGTATTCTTTTGGATTATGTGAAGCAGTTAAGATAATACCACTTTGACAACCTAGTTCGCGAATGGCAAACGAAAGTTCAGGAGTTGGACGAAGATCATCGAAAATGTAAGCCTTAATACCGTTTGCTGCAAATATTTTAGCACTGGTTTCCGAGAACAAACGACTGTTGTTCCGGCAATCGTAACCGATGGCAACCTTTATTTGTTCCAATCCGGCAAAGTTCTTTTTCAAATAATTACTTAAACCCTGTGTAGCCGCACCCACGGTGTAAATATTCATACGATTGGTTCCAACGCCCATAATTCCGCGCAATCCACCGGTTCCAAACTCCAGGCTGCGGTAAAATGAGTCAACCAATTCAGTTGAATCTTCATTGTCTAAAAGTGCTTGAACTTGTGCTCTCGTTTCAGCATCATAAGTATCCGAAAGCCACTTCTGTGCTTTCGCTCTTACTTCTATCAATTCCTGATTTTCCATCTTTATTCCTATTTTAATCTATCTATACAAACTTTTAAACTTTCTTTCCAATATGGAATTTCAATACTAAAAGTATTCTTTATTTTTGATTTATTCAATACACTGTAATGAGGTCGTTTAGCGGGAGTAGGAAATTGATCAGACAAAACAGGATTTACCTTACATTTCACTCCTGATAATTCAAAAATAGCCTTTGCAAAATCGAACCAACTTGCCACACCTTCATTGGAGAAATGATAAACTCCCGGAACAAATTTTTCGGCATTACTTTCGCTAAGCTCAATAATTTCCATAATTGTTTTTGCAAGATCATTGGCATAAGTTGGGGATCCAACCTGATCGAAAACAACACCGAGTTCTCCTCTCTCCTTCCCCAAACGAAGCATTGTTTTTACAAAATTATTTCCAAAAGTTGAATACAACCATGATGTTCGAATAATAATCGTATTTGGATTTTCCCTTAAACAATTTAGTTCGCCATCTAATTTTGTTACTCCGTAAACGCCCTGTGGACTAACCGCATGATCTTCCGAGTAAGGCTGGTGAGCGTCACCGGCAAAAACATAATCAGTTGAAACTTGTATTAATTTTGCTCCCGCTTGTTTTGAATAACGTCCTAAAAGTTCAGGCGCCAGTGCGTTTACTTTCTCTGCAGTATCACAATCCGATTCAGCTTTGTCGACAGCGGTATATGCAGCGCAATTAACTACAAAATCGAAGTGCTTGTCTGCAAAACATTTTTCCACAGCCTTTTCATCAGTAATATCCAACGAATCAACATCGGTAAAAACGAATTTCCAATCAGGATAATTCTGTCTTAATTCGTTTATTTCGTTTCCTAATTGTCCGTAAGCACCTGTTACAAGAATTTCCATCTTAAAAATTAAAATTCATTTCAGCCTCGTCGAAAACTGGCGCAGTTTCATCCTTATCCGAAACAATTTGTTTTAAACCACCTAGTTTCCAATCAATTCCCAGTTTCGAATCAAAAGGATTTATCGACCTTTCCGACGCTTTATTGTAACCATTGTCACATTTGTATGTAAAAATAGCTGTTTCGCTTAATACTGAAAAGCCATGAGCAAATCCGCGAGGAACATATAACTGTTTCTTATTATTCTCGTTTAATTCCACACCAAACCATTTCCCAAAAGTTGGTGAACCTTTACGCAAATCAACAGCTACATCGAATACCTCACCTTGAACAACACGTACCAATTTGGCCTGTGAAAACTCACCCAGCTGATAATGCAAGCCGCGAACAACTCCAGCTACTGATTTCGATTCATTATCTTGTATAAATGAATTAACTATTCCAGCTTCTGAATACCTATCATTCTGATAACTTTCAAAAAAATAACCTCTGTCGTCCTCAAATACCCGAGGCTCTATTACAAGCAAACCAGGTAATCCTGTTTCAATAATCTTCATGAATTAAAAAGAAATAATTTTTTTATTGGCCATATTAATAAGGTATTGACCATATTGATTTTTACGAAGTGGTTCGGCGAGCTTCAGTAACTGTTCTTTCGTAATAAATCCCTTTTTGAATGCAATTTCTTCGATACACGAAATTTTTAGTCCCTGCCGCTGCTCAATGGTTGAAATAAAATTTGCTGCCTGCAACAAACTTTCGTGTGTTCCCGTGTCGAGCCATGCAAATCCTCGTCCCAAAAGTTTTACATTCAATCGTTCTTCTTCAAGATACAAACGATTTAAATCAGTAATCTCCAGTTCTCCCCGTTTCGATGGTGTTAAACTTTTGGCCTTTTGTACCACATCGTTTGAATAGAAATATAATCCAGTAACTGCGTAGTTTGACTTTGGTACTTCAGGTTTCTCTTCAATGCTAATAACTTTACCCGAATCATTAAACTCAACCACACCATAACGCTCGGGGTCGTTTACGTAATAACCAAAAACAATCGAACCATCTTCCAGTTGTGCTGCCTCTTCAAGTACACTTCTGAAATTATATCCGTAGAAAATATTATCGCCCAAAATCAAACAAACATTATCATCGCCAATAAACTCGTCACCCAAAATAAAAGCCTGGGCTAATCCATCGGGCGATGGCTGAATTTTGTAGTGCAACTTTAATCCCAGTTGTGATCCATCGCCTAACAATTTTTCATACAAACCAATATCATCCGGAGTTGATATGATTAAAATTTCACGAATACCTGCCAGCATCAAAACGGATAACGGATAGTAAATCATAGGTTTATCGTAAACCGGAATGATTTGTTTGGAAATTGATTGGGTAATCGGATAAAGTCGAGTTCCTGAGCCACCGGCTAAAATTATTCCCTTCATATGTTTATTAATTTTTGGGTCGAATTAATTAAAATCAACTATTAGAGCTAAAATGAATTCAGCTGGCTAAAAATTAGGTTTCAAAAGTAATAAAAGATACCGTGTCAACAAGCCAAAATTCCGGGCTTGGTTCCGGCGTTACCTTTTCTCTGAAGTTTTCTATGTTATTTTAAAAGGTTAATTGTCCTGTTATTCAACAAAATACAAGAATTCTTTTGTTTTAATTGAATTAAGTTTTAATTTTGCGCGCGCATTTTAAACAAATATAAAGTCTAACTCATTAATTTAAATTGAATTACATGACAGAAGAGAAAAAAGAAAATCTTGAGCAAGAGGTGGTAGAAACACCTGTTCAGGATGAAAAACAAGAAGTAGTTGCAGAAACTACTGAAGTTCCAACTGAAGAGGTTGTAGCTGAAGAAAAAGCTGAAACTACTGAAGCTCCGGCTGAAGAAGTGGTTGCAGAAAAAAAAGATGAAACTACTGAAGCTCCAGCTGAAGAAGTTGTAGAAGAAGTAAAAGCTGAAGCTCCGGCAGTGGAAGCTGAAGAAGAAAAAGCAGTTGAAACAAAAGCTGAAGAAGCTGAATTTGACTGGGCAAGCCTTGAAACAGGAACTGATATTTATTCAGAAAAAGAAAGAGGTGATCTTGAAAACCTTTACAATGACACTTTAAATACTGTTTCAGAAAAAGAAGTATTAGAAGGTAAAGTTATTTCGCTAAACAAACGCGAAGTAGTTGTTGACATCGGTTACAAATCAGACGGTATTGTTAGTGTTAACGAATTCCGCTACAATCCTGACCTGAAAGTAGGCGACGTTGTTGATGTATACATCGACAGCTTAGAAGACAAAAAAGGACAGATGATCCTTTCGCACAAACAAGCTCGTGCTACACGTTCGTGGGAGCGCGTTAATGAATCGCTTGAAAACGATGAAATCATCAAAGGTTATATCAAATGCCGCACAAAAGGTGGTATGATTGTGGATGTATTTGGTATTGAAGCATTCTTACCTGGTTCGCAAATTGATGTTAAACCAATCCGCGATTACGATGTATTTGTTGGTAAAACAATGGAATTCAAAGTTGTTAAAATTAACCACGAATACCGTAACGTTGTTGTTTCGCACAAAGC
>JBFFMM010000105.1:0-9408 GCA_041554075.1 Draconibacterium sp.
ATTATCTTTCACTCTTTAGGTGGTGCTTCATCAGGGAGTTGGTATATGCCATATAACCTTGTAAAGCAGTGGCGTTGGGAAATTTACTGGATCGTTGGAGGTCTTTTTTCGTGGGCAATTATGCCATTTATTGCAACTGCATTAACCTCTCCGGGGTGGCAGGATATTTTATCGGTTACTGATCCGTCAACCATTCGACTTACTTATATTCTTGGAGTGTTGTGGGGCATAGGCGGACTAACATATGGTTTGGGGATTCGTTATTTAGGAATGTCTTTAGGTAATTCGGTATTACTCGGAATTACTTCTTTGGTAGGATCTTTGGGTTTACCTATTCTTCGTAATGTTGGCAATTTGGCAGAAATTCTACCGGCAGGAGATTCATTTAACGACATGCTTTCAACTACTAGTGGACAAATTATTTTGTTCGGGATACTTGTATTGATGGTGGGTATTTTTTTATGCGGCAAAGCAGGCCTTATGAAAGATAAAGAAATTGCCAAAACCAACGTGGGTGTGAACAGTGAATTTAAACTTACTACGGGTTTAATAATTGCTGTGATTTCAGGTATTCTGAGTGCTTTCTTTAGTTTTGGTATCGACGCCGGAAAAGAGATGGGGGAAGCTGTTCGCGAAATTGCTGTAACCAATGATTTTGCTTTTGTAAGCGATGGTAAATATTTGTTTGAGAACAACATCATCTTTTTGGTAATTCTTTGGGGAGGTTTAACAACCAATATAATCTGGACAATTGCTTTGATTCTTAAAAATAAAACGGGTGGCGATTTTGTTGACAAAAAAACACCATTATTAAAGAATTATCTGTTTTGTGCATTGGCAGGAACAACCTGGTTTTTGCAGTTTTTCTTTTACGGAATGGGAGAAACAAAGATTGGTAATGGCGCCAGTTCATGGATTTTGCACATGTCAACCATTATTCTTACAGCTAACTTTTGGGGATTCTATCGAAAAGAATGGGCAGGTGTTTCTAAAAAAACCAGATCCACTATCCTAATTGGAATTGGCTTGATTCTGTTATCGGTAATAATCATGGGAATTGCCAAGACCGATTTTGTCAACTAAAAAGTTAATTCATGAAACGATTAGCATTTAAAATGTACCTCAACGAGGGACAAAAAGCGGAATATAAAAAGCGTCATGATAAAATTTGGCCGGAGCTAAAAAAGCTATTAAAAGATGCCGGTGTAAGTGAATACTCTATCTTTTTAGATGAAGAAACAAATATACTTTTTGCCTTTCAGAAAGTGAGTAGCGATGGTGGTTCGCAAGATTTAGGACAAACTGAAATCGTGCAAAAATGGTGGGCTTTTATGGCCGATGTAATGAAAACCAATCCTGATAATTCCCCGGTTTCGGTAGAGTTGGAGGAGGTATTTTTCATGGAATAAGTGGAATCAATAAATCAAAAAAAATAATTATTATGAGCGAATTAATAAAAAAGGCATACGAAATCGCGAAAGAGCAATACGCGGCAATTGGTGTAGATACTGATGCTACCATTGCAAAAATGAAAGATGTAAATATCTCGCTTCACTGTTGGCAAACCGACGATGTGGGTGGTTTTGAAACTCCGGATGCTGAACTTTCGGGCGGTGGTATTCAAACCACAGGTAATTATCCGGGGAAAGCAGGTTCAATTGCAGAAATGCGTGCTGATCTTGAAAAAGTACTTTCACTCTTGCCCGGTAAACAACGTTTGAATTTGCATGCTATTTATGGCGATTTTCAAGGCGAGTTGGTTGACCGCGATCAAATTGAGGTAAAACATTTCCAAACTTGGATTGATTGGTGCAAAGCACAAGGTATTGGTATGGATTTTAATGCTTCATGTTTTTCTCACGACAGAGCTGCCGATGGTTTTACACTTTCAAGCAAAAACGAAGACAACCGTAAATTTTGGGTGGAACACCTAAAACGTTGTCGGGCAATTTCGGCTGAAATGGGAAAACAATTGGGAACTCCTTGTGTACACAACACCTGGATTCCTGACGGATCGAAAGACACGCCAATAGATCGGAATGGTTTACGTGCCATTTTGAAAAAATCGTTGGATGAGGCCATGGAAGTGGATTATCCTAACGAACACATGAAAGATGCTGTTGAAAGTAAATTGTTTGGTATTGGTGCTGAGTCGATGACTGTTGGTTCGCACGATTTTTACCTGGGGTATGCCATTAGTCGTAATAAATTAATTTGTTTAGATAACGGTCATTTCCATCCAACGGAACAAGTGGGCGATAAAATTTCTTCCTGTTTACAATTTGTCGATGAGGTTTTGTTACACATAACTCGTCCTGTACGCTGGGATTCGGACCACGTTGTGACCTTGAATGAAGATGTTCAGCTTATAGCTTCGGAGATTATTCGTAATGATTTTCTTGACAGAGTAAAAATTGGATTGGATTTCTTCGATGCATCGATAAATCGAATTGGTGCTTATGTTGTAGGAACCCGTGCTGCACAAAAGGCATTTTTAATTGCAGGTTTGGAGCCAACAAAAGAGATGATTAAACTGGAAGAAGCGGGTAAAAATTTCGAACGTTTAGCTATGTTGGAAGAATTAAAAACAATGCCATTCGCTGCAGTTTGGGATTACTATTGTTTGCAGGAGGGTGTTGCTACCGGAATGGATTATATTGCTGAAATTCAAAAATATGAAGCAGAAGTTCTGTCAAAAAGATAGTTTTGGTTATTAGATATTTTAATGTTAAAATTCAATTTTAGAGGTAAGGAAACTTATCTTTGAAGGATGATTATTGAGGAGCTGTCACATTTGTGGTGGCTCTTTGATTTTAAATAGCAGGAAATTTTTACAAACTCATACTAATTAAAAAGGTGGCTGCAAAGGCTATAATTGCATAAAGTTCGGGGAATACAGCCAATACCATCGTTTTCCCAAAAATATCGTGTCCCGAGCCAATTCCGGCAATTCCGTTTGCAGTAACACCTCCTTGATTAAGCGCCGAGAAAAAGCCCACAAAACCAAGTGTCAGACCGGCAGCCATAATTGCCACTCCTTGTAACATGGTTGTCTCGGTAGTAATTATTCCCGAGCTGTTGATAATAAAAAATCCAGCAAAACCATACAAACCCTGAGTGCCGGGGAGAGCACTTAAAAGCAGGTAACTACCAAATTTATCGGGTTTCTTTTTAAGTGCACCAACCGTTGCATTTCCACCTTTCGAAACTCCAATAGCGCTACCAACTCCCGAAAAAATCAGCATAATTGCCAATCCTATGTAAGCTAAAATAATTGCTGTTGTCATGATATTATAGTTTAAAGTTTACTGTTAAAAATGTCAAGTAAATGTTTTTCTCAGTCGTTGTTCTATTACTTTTTAAAAGGTTTATATTCTTTCCCCCCACCTTTAAAACCTGCGCTTTTATAAAATTCCACAAAGGTTAAACGCATGGGATGAACAAACGATCCCAGCGACGAAATAAGTATGTTCAATGTATGTCCAAGCATAAGAAATATGGCAAAGAACACTGGTCCCAAAATCTTTGAGGAGCCTAAAATTTGTAAGCCAATATCGTTGATTACAAAACCTAAAATCGCACTTGAAAGCCCCAAAGCAAATAATCGGATGTAGGATAACAGATCGCCAAAAATCCCTGTTACTGTGGAGTAAACATCCCAAATACCTTTGCCAACTCGCGTTAAAATATTCACGCTCGGATCGCTGAAGAAAAAGATGAAAAAGCCTCCAACAGCAATAATCGAGTACAAAATAGTTTTGTTTGTCGTGATTATCTCTGCGCGAATTAGGATGAAGTAAACTACACTTCCGATAAAAATAGTTAACCAACCCAGCGTTGCCAGTGCATATTGAAAGCCAAATTGTTTGGTTTGATTGGCTGCCCGAATAAAGAGTCCGAAAATAATTTGAATGCCACCGAGTATTAACGAAAGGCTGAACATTTTGTCCGGGTTTAAAAAGAGGGCACGTACATTGTCGGTCAAACCGAGTTCAGTTTCAATTAAATTAATGCCGAACAAAGTTCCTGAAATGGCTCCGAAAATGATGGTTGCCACCCCAAGCAACTGGATTAAGGTAAGGTAAGGTTTGATCTCTTCGGAGGCTTTTAATTTGTAAATTCCTGCTCCAATCAAAAACAGAAGTCCATAACCTGCGTCGCCAAGGCAGAAACCGAAAAACAACATAAAAAAAGGCGCGAAAAATACAGTTAAATCCAACTCGCTATAATCGGGCAGCGAGAACATCGATCCGATGGGCTCAAATAGCTTGCTAAAGTGGTTGTTTTTTAGCAGTATCGGAATATCATCTTCGGGAGTGGCTTTCTGCAAAATATAGAGAACTCCGTTTTTCTCTAAAAATTGATTAAGTGATAAATTTCTTGACTTTGGTACCCAACCTTCAAGTATCATTAATTTGTCATCGGCTTGTTTTGATGTGTTCAAAACTACTGTATCGAATTTCAAAGTATTGATGAGTTCGGCTTTATATTTTGTGAGTTTCTGGATGGATTCACCGGCGTATACATCAAAAGCCAGGTGGATTCTTTCAATTTTAGTCTCAAGTTCAGCTATTTGTTCTTTAAGTTTTGTATAAGGAATTTCAGGGAGTAACAATTCTTCGGCATCAATCTCAATTTTAGAATCACCGGTTTTTATCAGAAGAAGAAGAACCTGGTTGCCTTGTTCCGATATGATTTCAACCGGTAAACCTTCCTTCTCTAATTGAGCATATTTTTTTCTGGTTGCTGAGTAGAAGTGAAAGTGAATATTTTGCTGCTTTAACCGATCGATTATCTCCGGTGAGAAATCTCCCCATTGGCAGGCTTTGTTATATAATTTTTTGGTTTCTTCCAGTTTTGTGACTAGTTCTTCCTGTTCTTTTTGTTTTTGCTGAATATCCTGTATTATTTCCTTTTCGCTTAATCTGGTATTTCCTTCAATTGGTTCAATCTCTCTTTTTGTCAGAAATTGTATCGTGTTTTCGCAAGCGTTTATTTCAACATATTTCTGTTGTATATTTTCCGAAAGTTCAAGATATTTTTTAGCCACATGTACCACTCCAAGTTCTTGTATATTTTCCAGAAAACTTGTGTATTCCTTGTGGAATACCAGAAAGGTATATTTTAACATGGGTATAATCATCCGGTTATTTCTTTTTGTTTTTGCTGACGCTTTTTTACAATTTTTTGTGCCGATTTAGAAAGGTTTTCTTCATCTTCTAAAAAACGTTTTATTTTTCTGATTGCATCTTCGTAATCCGGAATCTGAACTTTTTCGTACAGATTTACCTTTTGAGTTGTTTTTCTTCGGGCATGATCGAGCAAGTGCATTTTTCTGTTGTAAATCTCTTTTATGGTGACGATTTTGGCCAGTTCTTTTAAAAATTCAATTCCCTGCGGAAACCACTTCGGTTGTTCAAAAAGGCTGAATTTTTCTTCTTTAAATAGAATTTCATTCAGAAGCGGAACTGAAACTCCTGCAATTTTTTTCGCTGAAGTTTTTACCTCACTAATGCTTATTAGTTCTGGAATATATTCGTTCCATAAACCCAGCGATTTGGCATTCGAACTAATCTTAGATGTTAATTCTTTCTCCAGTTCAAAGGTTTTGTCTTTTGCCTTTTTAACTTCCAAACGTAGAGCTGCCTCCTTGTTTTTTAGGGTAGGAAGAGCTTTGAGTCTGACGTTTAGCTGCTTGTTCAGACTTTGAAGAGACGTTTTATTGTATTGAAATCGAATTGCCAATTTCTATTGTTTTAATTGTTTATCCAAAAGAGTAATTCTCCAAAAGCCAATTTAAACAGGGAAAATAAGAATTGGAACCTTTTCCATGGTAACAAGTTGCGCCGATAAATCGGAATGGAACAATTTGTAAAATGCTGAATGTTTTACTTTTGAAATGGAGATTATATCAATGTCGTTAGCCTTAATAAAATCTTCGAATCCCTTAATAAGGGTATTACTTTCAAAAAGAATACATTTAATGTTGTGTTCGCTGTAGTTTTGATTCAACATCTTGTTTAGTTCTTCTACTTTTTCATGATGATGCGGGTCATCTTGCAGATCGATATGAACACAATGAATCTTTTTATCGAATTCTTTTAGAATATCCAAAAGTTTATTTAATGAAGCATTATCAGCATCGTAAAAATTAGTAGCATACATTACATTTATCTTTTCTTTTCCTTTAAAAGTTGCTGATACAGGAACTGTCAATATTGGATAATGTGTGTTTTCAATTACCTTCAATAAGGTTGTACCGTAAAATTCACCGTTTTTATTTTGTCGGTTATTGGTTCCCATTATAATTGCATGCGGTTCATACCGTTTGCACGCTTCGGTAATTACGTTCACAGGTGTACCTTTTAGCATTCGGTAATGAATTTTAACCGCATCGAAGAGTTCTTTCGGAATTTGTTTTTTTAGTTCACGGCTAAAATTCACTAGTTTAAGTTGTGCTTTTTGAAATGCTTCCTCCAGTTCCATTCGTACATGTTTTTCCCAGGATACCGTGTATTTGTTAGGTTCATTGAATGTCGGATCGGAGTACACATAAAGCAGCTTTACTTCGGCTTTGGTTTTTTTTGCAAGTCCCATGGCATAGCGGCATAACTCAATGCAATCTTCACTAAGTTTTACCGGAACCAGGATTTTTTTAAATTCCGAAAAGTCGTTGTCCTCTTTTATCTTGTCGAGATCATAATCTTTATGAATTTGCAAAAGTATTTGGATTGCATTTTCTGTGTCTTTTGCTTTTACTTTCAGCAGTACCTCATTTGGGTTGTATTTATCACTCTTCGACAAATCTTCGTTTGTGAAAAACACTTCAATTCCATTTGATTCCAGTTTGTCTTTTACAAAACTGCCAAGATTATGTGTTCTAATCCTTAATAGTGTAATTAATTGATTTTCCATGACTTGTTTATTTTTGGTTTATCTCAATTTTGATTTCCATATTTTTCAACCAACGCAGCTTTTATTCCGGTTTCGGCATGCGAGAAGTATTTATTGAAAAGTTTCCATGCAGTGTCAATCATTGTATCTATTTCAATATTTATGTCAATAGCTAACAACTTCTCAGAGTACTCTTTTGCAAAACTCATTGTGCGTTTATCGTAATCCGTCAGATCAAATCCATTTTCGATTTTGGTTTTTGCATTGGCAGCGTCGGCATATAGACGAATGGCCGTATTCATAACCTGTGGGTGGTCTTCTCGTGTTTTTTTTCCAATTACCAGTTGTTTTAGCCGCGACAGACTTCTAAACGGATCAATGATTACTTTTCCAATGTCGGTGTCTTTCCTTAAAAATAACTGCCCCTCGGTTATGTAACCGGTATTGTCGGGGATGGCGTGTGTAATATCGCCACCCGAAAGTGTGGTTACAGCAATAATGGTAATGGACCCACCATCAGGAAATTGAACTGCTTTTTCGTAGAGTTTGGCCAAATCGCTGTACAATGATCCGGGCATGCTGTCTTTCGATGGTATTTGATCCATTCGATTAGAGACAATACTTAGAGCATCGGCATAAAGTGTCATGTCGGTTAAAAGTACCAGCACACTTTGGTTTTTTTCGGCTGCAAAATATTCGGCAGCGGTTAAGGCCATGTCGGGAACCAAAAGTCGCTCAATTGGTGGATTTTCAGTGGTATTTACAAAACTTATGATTCGGTCGATGGCTCCGGCATTTTCAAATACATTTTTAAAAAAGAGGTAATCGTCATTGGTAATTCCCATTCCACCAAGAATAATTTTATCGGCTTTAGCACGAAGTGCCACCATGGCCATTACCTGGTTGTAAGGTTGATCGGGATCGGCAAAAAACGGGATTTTCTGACCCGTTACCAATGTGTTGTTCAGGTCGATGCCGGCAATGCCCGTGGCAATTAATTCCGATGGTTGTTTCCGACGGACAGGATTCACCGACGGACCTCCGATTTCAACCAATTTCCCATCAACTTCCGGGCCGCCATCAATAGGCTGACCATAGGCATTAAAGAACCTTCCGCTGAGCTCGTCGCTTACGGCAAGTTGTGGGGCATGCCCCAGAAACACAACCTCTGCATTGGTTGGAATACCCTCTGTACCAGAAAAAATTTGTAGTGTAACCAGGTCGCCCTCAATTTTTACAACTTGCGCCAATCTGTCGTTTACCAAAGCCATTTCTTCGTTGCCAATTCCACTGGCGTGCAACGAGCAGGTTGCCTTTGTTATTTGGTCAATTTTTGTATGTATTTTTTGAAAAGCTGTAGTTTCCATTCTATAAATATTAAGCTTGTTCAATTGCAATAACTGCTTTTTCTGCCATTATCTCTTGTAGCTCATTCTCAAACTTTTTAAATTGCTCCGATTGAAACTCCGAATAATTCATCTGTTTGAAAACGTTTATTATTCGCTTGAAATAAGGATTTGCCTCTTCAAAGTTTTCAAACTGAAAGTGTACATCGCACAAGTCAAGAACCTTTTCCATCATATATTTTTGCCGTTCAATTGGGGTGGAAGCATCTACTTTATCAAATGCATCTTGTTGCAGAATAACAAAATCGATGATCTCCGATTTCCAGAATATTTCGTGGTATTCGATGGGTACGCCGTCGTCGCCCAAAATATTAATTTGCTCGTAAGCTTCCCGTCCACGGATAAGAATGTTTTTAGCTTTTAAAATATTGTCCACCCAATTGGAAGCAACGGTTTTTGAAACGAATTCGATAAACTCGGGATATTCCAGGTATTTCGAGTAACTGTCAACTGCATCAATAGCCGGATAACGTTTACTATCGGCCCTGTTTTGCGAAAGCGAATAGAAACAGCGGGCTGCTTTTTTTGTGGCTTCAGTCACCGGTTCCTTTAAATTACCTCCGGCCGGTGATACAGTTCCGATAAAGGTTACCGAACCGGTTTTCCCGTTGTTCAGGTACACAAATCCGGCACGTGCATAAAAATTGGAGATGATTGCCGGCAAGTCCATCGGAAAAGCATCCGGTCCCGGTAGCTCTTCCATACGGTTCGACATCTCACGCAAAGCCTGTGCCCAGCGTGAGGTAGAATCAGCGAGCAAGAGAATTTTTAATCCCATCGATCGGTAATATTCAGCAATAGTCATGGCAGTGTAAACCGATGCTTCACGCGCTGCCACCGGCATATTCGATGTGTTGGCAATAATGGTGGTGCGTTCCATTAATTTTCTTCCTGTTCTCGGATCGTCCAGTTTGGGAAATTCTGCAAAAATCTCTACCACCTCGTTGGCGCGTTCGCCACAGGCTGCCACAATAATCATATCTGCTTCAGCTTGTTTCGACAAAGCATGTTGTAATACTGTTTTTCCTGTTCCAAACGGACCCGGTATAAAACCGGTGCCGCCTTCAACAATCGGATTCAAACTATCAATCACCCGAATTCCGGTTTC
>JBFFMM010000106.1:0-9330 GCA_041554075.1 Draconibacterium sp.
TCGGCTTTTGGTACTTTATATCGGGCATTAATTTCGAGAGCAATATTATTGTCTGCCAGCACTTTCACCACCTTTTCCATTCGTTCTTTTGTCCACAGTTCATCATACTCTCCCATTAATTGAGCAGGTAAAACGGTTGGATTTACATAAATATCAACGGGTTCCTGCGAAAAAATGGCTTCAATTTTTGCAACCAAATCATCCATAAATTTCTGTTTATCATCCACCCAAACTTCTTCTGGAATCCAAATACGGTTGCGTCTTCCTTTTTTGTCGGTAAATGTCATTGCATCGGTAAATACATAATCGAATTTTGCCACTGCTTCAGGCGAAAAGAGCGTAATCCACTCGCGTCCTTCGGCTTGCATTCCTTTAAATGTTGGACTTCCTTTTACTTCTTCCATGTAATTGTACAACGATTCGTCGTCGGTTACCGGAAAATGCAAGCCACAGTTGGGAGCTACTCCGTAATTAACTCCTAGTTTTTGCGAATTTTCTACCAAATCATCAATGGTTAAACCTCCTTTTAAATGGATATGAAAATCGACCAACGGAAATCCGGCTTTCATCAATTTGGTAACTTTAGTGTCCCACTCGATATCTTCAACAACTTTTTTTTCTCCGGCTTCCAAAGCTTTGATTTTTAGATTCCGATAAAAGGTTGTACTGCCCGGATCGTGTGCCTGCAAAGCAATGGTGCCTTCGCTTAATTTACAGGTTTCGCCACCTTCCCAACGCCATGGGTTTTCGGGCTCCACATATTCATTTACCTTTACATCGTTTACAAAAATTTCGATTACGTTTTCAACCACTTTAATACGCATTTTAAACCATTCGTTGTCGTTTGCCAGTGGATAATACACATTCCGAACATTGTAAACACTGCCTGTTTTTCGGCGCTCGGGATGTTCTTCTGAACCACGGAATGAATTGTTTACCTGAATTTCGTAACCCTTGGAAGGCCAACCTTCGCTTTGGTATTTGGTGTGAATAAAAACTCCTGAATTAGAATGTTCCTGCGCTTTTATTTCCGCCTCAAATTCAAAATTTTTGAAATTGCCTTTGTAAAAAAGATGGCTTCGCTCACCCGAACATTTTATGGTTCCATCTTCAACAGAAATACTTTCCGGATTTTCAGCTGCCACTTTCCATCCGCTTAAAGTTTCTCCATCGAACATATTCTGCCACTCACCCACCGGTGCTTTTTGCTGGCACGAATTCAAAAAAATCAAAGAAAAAAAACTAAGAATAATAAGTTGTTTCATTTTTAAGTTGGTTTAGTATTTTGACAAATTCAAATCTAGCTAAATTCTTTTACTTTCTTCTATTGGTAATTTCTAATTTGTTCCGGCCAGTGGAATTATTATTGCACTTAAATCCGGATCTTCCATGTTTTTATCCAACGGAAACATGGGGCGTTTGATGTGTTTGTAACCCAGTCTGTCCAGATCCTGGTCTACTCCACCCGGTGTTTGTGCCATTAACCAGTCGGCACGCATGTTATACAATTCAGGAACCAGGTAGCCTATTTTAACTACTACAATGTCTGTTTCTTCGGGTGTTAAATTAAGCTCTGTAAAGTCGGCTTTGTAATGATACGGTTTGCGTTTTTTTGTTACAATTACCCGAACACTCCCCACTTTTACTACCACTTCGGTTTCGGCATTTTTATCGCCCTGTTTAATGGCTTCAATTGTGCCGGTAAGTTTTACCGGTGGTGCAAAGCGTGCATCAACAGCGGCTCCTGCAAATTCGCTGACTTTTCCGCCAATTCCTGCTTCAACAGCTTTTGCAACAAACTCAGGTCCGGGAAGCGAGGCATAAATCAACGATGGTCCGTCTTCCGACTGAAACTCCTTACGTTTTAAAATCTCGGTTAAAGTCCAGGTTACATCGCCTGCGCCACCTGCAGTTGGATTATCGCCCATATCACTGATTATAAAAGGCTGTCCTTCAAAAGCAATCGCTTTGTTCAAACACGTTTCTAAATCAGCTACCGGTGCTACAAAATCAAACTCGTTACGAACTGCCCAAAAACTTTGTGCCAGCTCTTCGGCAGCTGTCGATACTGCTTCTTTATCGTCGCCATAAGCCATTACTACGGCGTGGTTACGCGGTGCATCAGCCCATGCATATCCCACCCAAATAGCTGCATCAATAACACCTTCGCGAGCTGCAGCCGGAGCTACTTTTGCATATAAACTTTTTCCGGGCTCAATTCGCGTGCTGGTTTTTTCGCCCGGCAATAAAATCGGTACCGGAACCCAGGCTTTGTATTTGGGTTTTCCTTTCCCACTTTCCAAACGATCCAATAAATTTACCAAAGCCCGTTGTTTCGATTCCAAAGCATCTTCGTGTGGAGCCAGTCGGTAACAGGTAATCAAATCGCTTTGCTGAGCCAATTGTTCGGTCACATTCCCGTGTAAATCCATCGATGTAGAAATCATCGTTTCATTTCCGATTACCTCACGAATTCGTGTAATAAAATCTCCTTCGGGATCATCGAGCCCCACCACACTCATTGCTCCGTGAATATCAAAAAACAAACCATCGTACGGCCTGTCTTTTTTTAGGCGATCGAGTGTTTCTGTTACCAAGGCATCATAGGCTTCGCGCGTAACAATACCGCCGGGCAGAGCATGACCGTGTAATGTTGGAAACCATTCTGCACGACCCATAATCGATTCATCAGAGTAAAAAGGATAAGTATCAAATATTTCTTCTCCCCTGTTGGCATGAAAAGCTTCGATGCCTGTTTGTGCCGGAGAAAAAGTGCTTGATTCAATGGCCAGCCCTGCAATTGCTATACGTGGCAATTTTTTCTTTTGTTTACATCCAACACTAAAAAGTGTAGTAAACATCAGTAATCCACAAAGAATTCGTGTCATAACTTTTTAAAATATTTAATTAACTCATACAAATAACAGAATTAAAATTAAATGCAGGTAATAAACGTGCGTATTTTTTATCGGAAATTTCACAGAAATTGCACGAAGTTTTCTGCGATTACAATACGATACTAGAAATTTTCAGTATTATTCTCATCCAAAATTAATTATAATGAGACATAGCTAAGGTGTTGTTCTTTTATCTACTTTTACACAAATACTTTCGACGATTAATATGTCAGACATCGGATACATACATAAGCTACCAATGGTATATATAGACCGGAGCAAATTGCATCTGTTTCTGTACGTTTTTTCCGAACTGTAATTCCTTCATTTCTTTCCCCTAAATTTACTTTTCTATTATCAATTGTTTTAGTTCTTATTCTATAGATGAATTCATATTACAACTGGCGAAATTCGCTGGTTAACAGCAATAAAACTGCCTTTGCATCTTATTCAGGTTTAACCTGGTTGAATAGTTACAATGCAAATAATGCACAAGAAAAGAAAGATGCTTTGATGCATAAAGTGGAGAACGCTTTATTTAAGGGAACAAAGCCTTATTACAAACAAATTTCCGATGGATGTAAATTATGTGGGCTTGGACAATGGAGTTGTTTATTTATCACCGGAAAATGTAATGCATCTTGTTTTTACTGTCCTGCCCCGCAGCAAGAAGATCATGTGCCCACAACACAAAACCTGACTTTTGAAAATGCGGCAGCTTATGTTGAATACATCAATCATTTTGGTTTTAAAGGAGTAAGTTTTAGCGGTGGAGAACCATTGTTGAAGTTTGAGCGCACATTGGAATACCTGAAACAAGTACGCAAAAAGTGCAAGCCTGAAACCTATATCTGGATGTACACCAATGGTATTTTAGGCGATACACAAAAGTTCAGGAAACTGGCGGCAGCAGGAATTAACGAAGTACGTTTTGATATTGGAGCCACAGCTTTTCGATTGGATAAAATTGCAGCTGCCAAAGGAATAATTCCGGTAATAACCATTGAAATACCTGCGGTTCCCGAAGAACTTGAGAAACTAAAAAAGCTGTTGCCTGAAATGGTAAAAGCAGGTGTTAGTAATCTAAACCTTCATCAGTTGAGACTTACACCACACAATGTAAAACAACTCTCAAAACACAATTACACCTATATTCATGCTGAACAGCCGATTGTTTTGGAGTCGGAATTAGCAGCACTTGAATTGATAAGTTTCGCACGCGAACATTCTATTGATATTGGAATTAATTACTGCTCATTTCATTTTAAAAACCGATTTCAAAAGGCCGGATTCCGAAATCGAGTAGCTTCAACACTTTCGCTGCCTAACGATGTTATCACAGCAAACGGCTATATTCGCCAATGGTTAGATGAAACAATTGGCTACGATTCCATCCGTATTTATGATAAAAAACCCGACAGGCAAAATACCCAAGAACTGAAACTCAATCATAAAAACTATTTCTACACCAGGGAATCGGTCTTAAATCCTGTTGAAATTCCAAGCAGCTCTAAAAACGAAATCGAGAGTTTACTCAATAATGAACCTGTCGAAATACCAGAGGACCCTCTACTATTTAGAATATGGCAACTGGAATACATTGAAAGAGGCTTGAGGGAATATTGATTCATTTCTACAATTCAGTTACAAAAAATTGTATCTAAGATTATTGAGAAGACTTATCCGGCAAACTTATCCTGTGGGTTTTTTGCTTTGTAACTAAAAGCAGCTATACCAATAATAATTGCCAGCAAGAGGTAAATCGCATAACTGTAACTTCCAAAAATGGAATACGAAAGGCTAAATGAGATTGGTCCCAAAGCACTTGCAAACACAACGATCGCCATTACAAAACCCGTAATTTTCCCCAGATTTTCACGACCGTAAAAACGCGGCCAGGTTACACTCATTAATACGTTATACATTCCGCTTGGAATAGCACTGCCAATTATAAAAGTATAATAAAACATGCCGTCGTTGATATTGGCCAATGAAAACAAGGCAACTATTTCACCACCCAGCATCAGAAACAACAAATATTGCAATTTAATTCTGTCGCTGATCCAACCTCCAACAAATGCCAGCGTAACAGAAATAAGCGACATTGGAATAAAGATGGATAAAGCTCTCTCACGGTCGATACCTGCCTCGCCAAACAACGATACCAGATGGAACACGTATCCTGTGATAAATAGAGCATAAACGGCAATGGGCAATACAAACAGCCAAAAGCTTAAATCGGTACGTGCTTCTTTTAATGTAAACTGTTTAAATGGTTTTATAATAACATCGTGTTCTTTGTTGGCATGTTTTTCCCCATCGGGAATTTGGTCGCAGTCTTCAGGATTATCGCGAAAAAAGATAAAAACAAACAGAAAGAAAAATACACCTATTCCCAAAGCCATTAAAAGATAGGCCGTACGCCAGGATGTACCTTGAATAAGCATGTCGAAAGTAAGTGGTGCAATGGAGAATCCGAGCGATACAAATACCGATGAAATACCATTTACCAGCCCACGGCGGGCGATAAACCATTTCATTAACATATTGCGTGAAACCATGGTAATAACTCCCTGTCCCGAAAAACGCAACATAAAAAAGAAGACAATAAAACTGGCAATAGCTACCCCCACATAAACGCTCGAGGTTTGTGGAACAATGGCTTTAATAATCCGATCGGATTGGCTAAACAACACCAGTACAAATCCCAGAATCAATGCTGCTGCCATTCCTACCCAACGTGCCCCGTATTTGTCGTATAGTTTACCTGCGTAGGTAAGAATAAACGAACTGGCAATCGTTCCAAACATATAGGCCATACTTATCTGGTCGCGGCTTATTCCTATATTTTCAATCAGATAATCAGTAAATGTAGATACACCGGTAGTTTGTCCGGGAGCACTGCACAATACTCCCACGGTTGAAGCAAATAATATCACCCAGCCATAAAAAAACGGAATCTTTGACGGATTAAAGGGGAAGTTATTGAATTGCTGCTTGAGTTTCATTGCTTACAAAACTAAACAAAGTTTTGCAGGTGGGCTTGCAGCATGCCCCTTTTCAACAAGAATAGTAATGTTTTGTTAGCGGATATAATTTTAATCAAGCGAATCAACAATCGACATGGTTACATCGTAAATGTAATCTCCCACTTTTTCCGATTCCGAAAAAATATCTTTGTACAAGGTTCCTATTTTATACGAATACTTTTCATTTTCTATATCGCGAACATGCTCTTTTCTGAGTTTATTACGGTAATCATTAATCTTCTTTTCGATTAATTTGGTTCTACCACTTTCCACATTGTAATAGTGCTTGTCTAAATTCTCAAGCATTACATCTAACGCATCGTTTACTAAAGAGAACATCGTTTTAATATTCGCTTTCATTTCAGGAGTAAAGTCTTCCTTTTTACCTCGTGCACGCAACATGGCCCTGGCAATATTAAAACAAGAATCGCCAATGCTTTCTATCTCGTCAACACAGCGCAACATCGAACTAATTCGTTTCGATGATTCTTTACTCAATTCACCTTCAGCAACTTTTGTGAGGTATTTTGCAATTGAAACTTCCATTTCATCGCTTTTGTCCTCTCCTATTTCAACTTTGTCAAACTGTTTCTGAAATTTACGATCGCTTTTTTCATTCAGCATATTCTCCAGGCGGCCAAACATTTTTTTAGTTTGCTGGCCATACAACAGAATTTCTTTTTTAGCTTGAAGAAGAGATAATTCACTGGTATTCAGCATTCCGAATTTAATGTATTTGAGTTTAAATTCTTGCTCTTCTTCTCGTTCAGGAACAAATTTTACTACCAATTTTACAAGGTGTTTTATAAACCAAATTTGCAGTATTACATTCAGTATATTGAAAAATGTATGAAACAACGATAAAGCTACAGGCACAGCTCCGGGACTTGTAAATGCCGATTGTCCGGAAATGGTTTGGGCAATAGAATCAATTCCTCCTAAAAAATAAGGAAAGATAGCGAGTACCCAAAATACGCCAATTACATTAAACAAAAAGTGAAATCGTGCGGCTCGTTTTGCCGCTGAATTGGCAACCATAGCAGCAAGGTTGGCTGTAATGGTTGTGCCAATGTTTTCGCCCAAAACCATCGCAGCTGCACTGTCGAAACTAATCCATCCGTTGTTGCACATTACCAGTGTTAAAGCCATTGTGGCACTCGACGACTGTATAACCACTGTAAGTACTGTTCCAATCGCCAGAAAAATCAGATTTGACCACAAGCCCATTCCTGTGAAATTTTTCAGGAATTCCAGAATTTCCGGGTTGTCGCCAATATTTGGTACACTCGATTTTAAACTCTCCAAACCAATAAAAAGCAAAGCAAAACCCACCAAAACCTGCCCCCACGATTGATTTCCGGTTTTTTTCGAAAAGATTAACGGGAAGCCAATACCAATAATTGGATAGGCCAGAATGCTCATTTTTACTTTGAACCCAAGTATCGAAATAATCCATGCAGTAACCGTGGTGCCGATATTTGCACCCATAATTACCCCTGCCGATTCGGTAAGTGTGAGTAACACGGCGTTTACAAAACTCACTATCATTACCGTAGTTGCACTCGACGATTGAATAATGGCAGTAATCGAAAGTCCGGTTACAACTCCCATAATTCGATTGGAGGTCATGGCAGCTAAAAAGTTACGCAGTTTGCTTCCGGCCACTTTTTGCAAAGCCTCACTCATTAATTTCATCCCATACAGAAATAAACCAAGAGCACCTATTAATGTCAGGAAGTCGAGTAAAGAATAATTCATTTGTTGATTGTTTTTTGCGTGGCGAAAATAAAGTTTATTTTCAAGTTTATGGTTAAAACCCCGCAATTTATTGCAGCTACTTTAGTTTCTATAAATTTTAGTTTTTGACCGAAGACCGAAGTCGGGAGACCGAAGTTTTTAGAGAATTGTTAAATCTTTTTCTTCCGTCTTCTGACTTCTGTCTTCTTTTCAATATACTCATCGAATGTCATTCGTGTCTTAAACCTATGTATTTCCAATGCATAGTGGTTTAGTCAAATATTTGAAAGCTAAATTTAATGCTTTTTATGAACCATCAGTAATAAAGAATGAGTCAAATTAGTGAATGTGGCTAATGGGCAAAAAACACACCCGGGCTCTACATGAAGGGCCGGTTGCAGGCATAAAAAATGGCACCTGTAAAAAGGTGCCATTTTTGTGAATGTGAGAAATAGCCTAATCGATGACGATGTCGGATATCTCGTTGTCCCCATCTGAATCCCCAGAATTTCGTCCGGCACGCATGGCCAGTGTATCGTTGTATGCTTTTATTTTCTGATTAAACAATGCGATAAAGTTTTCAAGCTCGGGAGTCGTCATTCCGAGGGCTACAACCGAATTTACTTTATTAATTATTTCGCGGTACAATGGATCCATATCAACACGCACTGCCCTTACATCGCCACTCGATTTATAGGCGTTTTCGTTATCGCGTTCGTTTTGCAAGGTTTTAAAATCCTCCAGCTGACCTTTGTACAACGACACCCAGTTGTCGATTTTGATGGTTTGAGTGTGGCCGGTATTTTTAGGTTTTTCGAGATCCTGAACCAGGTTACGTCCATCGTTCGATTCTTCGTTGTACGAGCGTTTTCTGAAGTCGCCATATACATCAAACACGCGTCTTATTTTCAGGGCGCTATCCACTTCTTCCTGTATCGGGCTGTACAAATGCGCCTCAATCATCAAATTCATTGCTTTCCATGTATTCCCGCGTTTTTCGTCTTCCGAACTTAATCGGGCGGTAAAAATACTTCCCTGGTCGATACGCATTGCCTCATCCATGGTTTGAAAAGTGGCATCGAAATCTGCCAGTACTTTGTCTACTGTAGGATTCGATGGCAATACACCGGGAATCATGTTTTTAAAATCGGTTATTAATTCGAAATATTCGCTGTTGCGTAAAAGGCTTAGTGTAATTGAATTAACTGTCTGCATTTTGGGTAATTTAAAAGTTTAGAAATACTACTTGTTTGGTTTTTGAGGAACTACTATTTGTTTGATTTTTTGACTAGATGTGTTATTTTGTTGTTTTTATGTTCATTAAAATTAGAATATATGATTAACAAAGTCAATAGCAAATTTATGCTGCACAGCAGGCTTATGGCAGAAAAAAACAAAATGAAGGAAGCACAAGTCGGCGAAACCTATTCAAAATGCCCGGACAAGTACTTTCCGGTTTGCGACAGGTCTGCAAATTCGTTTTGAGTGTACTTTCTGCTTTGCGCGAAGGAATCCGGCACCTTTTTTATTGCCCCGCCAACTTGCGGGAAGGTTTCCGTGGCGTTTGAAAACCTGTTTCTGAACTGCGGGAAGGTTTCCGTGGCGATTGCAAACCTGTTTCTGAACTGCGGGAAGGAATCCGGCGTGCTTTTTTTTCGTCTCGCAAA
>JBFFMM010000107.1:0-9286 GCA_041554075.1 Draconibacterium sp.
CCCAAATAAGGTAGCATGCCATAAATACATTTACAATGTAATTGAAATAGAGTGGGAAATGTGGAATACCTGTTTCCCAGTCGCCAAAAATAATGTATATAAAAGTGAGTAGCTCACCAAATAACCAAAACCACAAAAATAACACACTTAAATCTTTGGCACTCTTCGATCGAAAGGTTTTTATCACCTGAGGTACACCGCAAATGGCAAACAAAATATTGCCAATCCATCCAATTGTTTCGTTAATCATAGCTTAAAAACAGGAGAAAAAACTACAGCGATTTTTTTAATGCTTCCAATTCATAAACTGCCGAATCAAGGTGATTTATTGCTTTTGATAATAACTCCGGAAGTACATCAAATTCGTTATTCTCGCAATTGATCTGAATATCTTTCAACAGAATTCCTGTTTCATCAATACCAAAAGTTAAAGCCGATGATTTTGCCGTGTGTGCTTCCCGAGCAAGTAGAATCCAGTCTTTGGTTTCAAAAGAATTGTTCATGTTGGAAATAAACTCAGGAATTTGCTCCAGAAAAATATTGATAAGTTCAACTTTGAAACTAACATCGCCACCTGAAATGGCATCAATTTGTTTGGTGTGAATTAGTTTTGATTCTTGGTCCATAATTTTTTTATTTGTGGTGCTGCAAAGTAATAAAATATTCACTTACGTATTTTGTTTAATGTCTGATAAAATTCATATTTGTGTAGTTTTTGAATCTATAGTTTTGCAGCTATTAATTCTGAAGTAATTTTGAATCGATCAAATCTTGACTTATTTATTGAGGTAAATGTTTGAAATCGAACCATTCTGATACTTCTTTTGACTAAACAATTTATAATAAATGAAGACAACAGCATTTAATAAAATTCATAAAGGCCTTGGTGCTAAAATGGTTGAGTTTGCCGGTTACGAAATGCCAATTGAATATTCTGGAATTAAGACAGAGCACATGTGTGTGCGAGAGGCAGTTGGTGTATTCGATGTTTCGCATATGGGTGAGTTTTGGATAAAAGGACCCAAAGCTTTGGATTTGGTAGCAAAAATCACCTCAAACGATCCTCGTATTTTAACGCAGGGACAAGCTCAATACAGTTGTTTCCCCAACGGGAAAGGTGGCATTGTTGATGACTTACTGGTTTATTTTTACGAACCAGAAAAATACATGTTGGTTGTAAATGCTTCGAACATTGAAAAAGACTGGAATTGGGTTGTTGCCCAAAATGAAGATGTTGGTGCTGAAATAGAAAATGCTTCCGATAGTATTAGTCAGCTGGCAATTCAAGGACCGAAAGCTACTGAAGTGCTTCAAAAATTAACCAAAGTAAATCTAGATGAAATAAAATTCTACACGTTTACTACCGATAAATTTGCCGATGTCGACGATGTAATTATATCTGCAACAGGTTATACAGGAGCAGGTGGTTTTGAATTGTATTTTAGAAACGATGTGGCAGAACAAATTTGGAACGCCATTTTTGAAGCCGGTGCTGAGTTCGGAATTCAGCCCATTGGTTTGGCAGCCCGCGATACTTTACGTTTGGAAATGGGGTATTGCCTGTATGGAAATGACATTGACGATACGACATCACCGATAGAAGCAGGTTTGGGATGGATTACCAAATTCAATAACGGGCGTAAATTTATCGATCGTGAATTTTTAACCATGCAAAAAAATGAGGGCGTATCTCGTCGTTTGCGAGGGTTCATTTTAACCGAACGCGGAATTCCACGACACGGTTACGATTTGGAAAATAATGAAGGTACAGTGATTGGACATGTTACTTCGGGAACCATGTCGCCGGTTTTAAATAAAGGAATTGGAATGGGGTATATTGCCAAAGAGTATTCTGCGTTTGGTACCGAAGTGTTTGTAAGAATCAGAAACAAAACAATCCCGGCTGAAGTGGTGAAAATACCTTTTATATAATCAATAAAACTTATCAAAATCAAACGAGCCATTCTGTTCAACAGGATGGCTCGTTTGATTTTGATAAAATATTTTTCTTTTGTTGAAATGTCTTTCCTAAACAATAGTTTAAACCTGTTTTAAATAAAAGACATTAAAATCTATTTCCGACAGAATTAGTGGTTTTCTTTCTCAGAATAGAATAAATTTGTCGTCAACAACAGGTTGATTTCGAAAAAGTTAACTTGTGAGTGACAGGAAGAATGACTTCTGTCAGTCCTTTTTGTGTTGTATATCAATGTTTTAAAACTCATAAAATAAAAATAAACTTGATTTTTCTCAGCTGCTAAACAATCACAATTCATGTACTTTTGTAGTGGTGTTTGCAGGGTTACAGATTTAAAATTATTCACCTTAATTGTTGTATTTATGAAGAAACACAATTTTTACGCAGGACCATCAATTCTGCCCGAATTTACCAAAGAGAAGACTGCCGAAGCAGTAATGGATTTTGCCGGCACCGGACTTTCAGTGATGGAAGTTTCACATCGCAGCAAAGAATTTGTAGCTGTTATGGACGAAGCAGTGGCTCTGGTAAAAGAACTTCTGAACGTTCCTGAAGGGTATTCAGTACTTTTTTTACAAGGTGGTGCAAGTACCCAGTTTTTAATGGCCCCTTATAATTTAATGAATAAAAAATCAGCCTATCTAAATACAGGTGCCTGGTCGAAAAAGGCCATTAAAGAAGCTCACTTTTTTGGCGAAGTTGTAGAGGTTGCATCGTCGGCTGATACAATTTATAACTATATTCCCAAAGGATACGAAGTTCCTTCAGATGTAAGTTATTTTCATTATACATCGAACAATACTATTTACGGGACACAAATTCCTACTCCTGAAGTTGATGTTCAGTTGGTAGCCGATATGTCATCTGATATTTTCAGTCGCCCAATTGATATTTCTAAATACGATTTGATTTATGCTGGTGCTCAGAAAAATCTTGGGCCATCGGGTGCAACTTTAGTAATTGTTAAAGACGAAGCTTTAGGAAAAGTGGAACGTCCGATTCCAACTATGTTGGATTACAGAACGCATATCAAAAGCGAATCGATGTTTAATACTCCGGCTACTCTTCCTGTTTTTGCCTGTTTGCAAACTTTACGTTGGTTAAAGGAAAACGGTGGGATTGAAGCAATGGAGAAAGTAAACATTGAAAAAGCAAAAGTTCTTTACGATGAAATCGACAGAAATAAAATGTTTCAGTGTACAGTGCCTGCACCTGAAGATCGTTCGTTAATGAATGTAACATTTGTGATGACTCCGGAGTATGCCGAGTTGGAGAAAGATTTTATGGAATTTGCAACATCAAAAGGTATGTTGGGAATTAAGGGGCACCGTTCGGTTGGAGGCTTTAGAGCCTCAATTTACAATGCCATGCCGGTTGAAAGTATAAAGGCACTGGTAGCAGCCATGCAAGAGTTTGAACAAACTAAGTAATTAGAATAAAGTCAAAAAAAGAATGCAGGTTGTGAGTCCTGCATTTTTTTTAGCTTTCAGTTTTCAAGTTGCTGATTGCGAACCTAAAATTTTATGAGTTATGAGAAAAATCTTAATTGCCACAGTTAAACCGTTTGCTCCGGTTGCTGTAAAAAAAATCAGTAAAATTTTTGAAAAAGCTGGTTACGAAGTTCAACTGCTTGAACGATATTCAGAAAAGCAAGAATTACTCGAAGCTATTGCTGATGTTGATGCAGCAATTATTCGCAGCGATGTATTTGACGAAGAAGTACTACACGCCGGTAAAAAGTTAAAAATCGTGGTGCGTGCCGGTGCCGGTTACGACAATGTGGATTTACAAGTGGCTTCAGAAAACAACATTGTGGTAATGAACACGCCCGGACAGAATTCCAACGCTGTTGCCGAGTTAGCAATAGGTTTGGCCATTCTTGGGTTGCGCGAACAGTTTTCGGGAAAACCCGGTGGCGAAATGCGTGGACGAACATTAGGTCTACATGGTTTTGGTTTTGTAGCTCGAAATGTATTTCGTATTGCCCGTGCAATGGGAATGAAAGTTATTGTTTATACGCGGTACAGTAAAGGTGCTGCGGCAGCAATCGGATTAAAAGTAACCAACTCGCTGGAACAACTTTACGAAAAAAGTGACATTGTATCTATTCATGTTCCTGCTCGTGGAGAGCACTTGAAGTCGGTTAGTTACGAAGTGCTTCAGCACTTAAAAGATGGAAGTATTATTGTAAACACTGCACGAAAGGAAGTAATTAACGAACCCGATTTAATTCGTATAATGGAAGAAAAATCGGGTATTAAATACATGTCGGATTTAACTCCTGATAATGAAGTTGAATTTGAAGAAAAGTTCCCGGGGAGGTTCTTTTTTACCCCCAAAAAGGCAGGAGCGCAAACCGCTGAAGCCAACTTAAAAGCCGGTCTTGCAGCTGCCGAACAGATTGTAGATTTCTTTGAAAAGGGAGATACTACTTGTCAGGTAAATAAGTAAGGGGGGATTCTTGAACTTAGTGAGTCTTTGTGAATTCTTTGTGCAACTTTGTGGTAAAATTGTCAGCGATTTATTGACAGAGTTAACTCGAAGTTACTCAAAGTCAAATTTATAAATATAAATACGGTTATTCCTATTTGGATTTATATTTTTGGGTTCTTAAATTATTAAATGTCAAAAATCTCAATAACTATAAAATATGGCAATCATTAAACCATTCAAAGGACTTCGTCCGCCACAGGAAATTGTAGAAGAACTGGCCTGTCTACCTTACGATGTAATGAACTCGGAAGAAGCCGCAAAAATGGCTGAAGGAAAAGCTAAATCCTTGCTTCGCATTACAAAAGCCGAGATTGAATGTCCGGAAGTGGATGATATTCATTCGGAAACAGTTTACAACAAAGCCGTTGAAAATCTGAATGCATTTCAGCAAAAGGGGTGGTTGACTCAAGATGAAGACGCTAAATATTATATTTATGCGCAAACCATGAATGGTCAAACCCAATATGGAATTGTAGGTGCTGCTGCTTGTGCTGATTATGAAAACGGAATTATTAAGAAGCACGAACTTACGCGTCCTGAAAAAGAAGAGGACAGAATGGTGCTGACACGTTATTTGAATGCGAATATCGAGCCGGTTTTCTTTGCATACAAAGCTGTTAATGAGATTGATGAAATTGTAAGCTCAATTGTAAAAAACAAAAAGGCTGACTACGATTTTACTGCTGAAGATGGTTTTGGTCACCATTTTTGGACGATAGACGACAAAGCAATAAATGAGAAACTGGAGCAGCTTTTCGATAAAAAAGTACCCTTTACTTATGTTGCCGATGGTCATCACAGAACTGCTGCAGCTGCAAGGATTGGAGCTGAAAAGACTGGTCAGAACCCAAATCACACGGGCGATGAAGAGTACAACTATTTTATGGCCGTTCATTTCCCCGATAACCAATTACAAATTATCGACTACAATCGTGTAGTTACTGATTTGAATGGTTTATCCGACATTGATTTTCTTGCTGAACTTTCAAAGGGTTTTGATGTGGAAAATAAAGGTGCTGATATTTTCAAACCAGCGGCTTTGCACGAATTCAGTTTGTATCTTTCGGGAAGTTGGTACAAATTAACTGCCAAAGAAGGAACTTTTGATGATGCCGATCCAATTGGAATTCTGGATGTTACCATTCTTTCAAAACAAGTTTTGGAACCTATTTTAGATATCAAAGATTTACGTACTTCAACACGAATTGATTTTGTGGGCGGTATTCGTGGTTTAGGAGAATTGCAGAAACGTGTTGATTCGGGCAAAATGAAAGCAGCTTTTGCACTTTATCCGGTTTCAATGCAGCAATTGATAAACATAGCCGACAGCGGAAATATTATGCCACCGAAAACAACCTGGTTCGAACCTAAATTACGTTCGGGCCTGGTAATTCATAAATTGGATTAATAAGGAACGCTAAATAAGATCATAAAAGGATGGCATCCGTATCTAGAAAGAATAGACGGATGCCATCCTTTTTTTGAAAATGTCATCCGCTCACTCTTTGTTTTGAAAGATAGTGTGCTGATGACTGTACTCGCCAATCCCGGTTCGTTGCATGACGATTTGGGATATTTTTTATGTCCATTCTTCAGCAAACGCCAAAATTTACCTAAATTCAAAATCTAAATTCTGAGTAATGGATATCGAAAACATTTCATTGGCTACCATATATAAAAAGCGGAAAACCGACCGCGATATTTTTCAAGAGTTAATGCCCACCAAAGTAAAGGAAGTTCTGTTGGTGGCTACACTTTACGATTCCTATTCAATTGTTCGTGAAGGGCAATTCAGCGATAAAATTTTTGGAGAATACCTTCAGCTAAATTTATATGCAGCGCCTCGTTTTACCAGTGTGCACTCAAAAGAAGATGCCCTTGAAACATTGAAACACCTCGATTTCGATTTGATTATTGTTATGGCAGGAGTTGACAAAGAAACTCCGGTTGAAACAGCTCAGGCAATTCGTAAAATGCGGCCGCAAGTACCCTTGTTGTTATTGGTGAATAACAATGCCGATTTACGTTATTTCCAAAAGGAAGGCCGTAAGCTTGACTTTATCGATCGTGTATTTGTTTGGAATGGAAACTCAAATGTTTTTATGGCCATGATAAAATACATCGAAGATCTTAAAAACGTGGCGCGCGATACGCAAAATGGTAGTGTGCGGGTAATTCTTTTGGTAGAAGATAGTATTCAATATTATTCTCGGTATTTGCCTATGCTTTTTTCAACGGTAATGACTCAAACACAAATGCTGGTTGAGGAAGATGCCAAAGATGAGTTGCATAAAATTCTTCGAATGCGGGCCCGTCCAAAAGTTATATTAGTTGATAATTACGAAGATGCGGTTAAGTTTATAAACAGCTATCGTCGGTATATGCTTTGTGTAATTTCGGATGTAAAGTTTGAAAAGAATGGAGTGGATGACGAAGACGCAGGAATTGAATTGCTGAAGTTTACACAGAAAACCCGAAAATTTCCGATTCCTTTATTACTACAGTCTCATGATATCTCAAATGCACAAAGAGCAAAAAGTGTAGGTGCCGATTTTATAAATAAAAATTCAGAGAGTCTTTCAATGGATATTCTGAATTTTTTGTACCGCAGGCTGGGCTTTGGAAATTTCGTTTTTAAAGGATTGGATGGTTTGCCCATTACTGAGGCGATAAATATCAATGAGTTTCAGGAAAAATTAAAGGTTGTTCCAGCTGGAGCATTGCAATACCACGGAAGCCGTAACTCTTTTTCAACCTGGTTGATGGCACGCGGTGAAATTAATCTGGCCGAAATGTTAATGCCCATTCAGACTTCAGATTTTAATTCGCCCGAAGGATTGCGTCAGTTTTGTTTAGACGCATTTAAAAAGGTACGATTTGAGCAGCTTAAAGGAACCATCGTAAATTTCGATCCGGAGTTTGTTAGTGCAAGCCGCTTTATTGTGCGAATGGCAAAAGGTTCGTTGGGCGGAAAAGGGAGAGGAATTGCATTTATTTGCAATTTTATTGAAAATATCGACTTTAAAAAGTTAATGCCTGAATTGAATATTCGAATTCCATCCACTTCGATTATTGGTGCTTTGGAATTCGATAAGTTTGTCGAAATAAACAATCTCTACGACGATATTTATTCGTTAAACGATTACAATGTCATTCGAAAACATTTTCTCGAATCGGAATTTGATTCGAAAATAATGAAACGATTGAAGGAATATTTGAAAAAGATAAGACGACCATTGGCAGTTCGCTCATCGGGTTTATTTGAAGATTCTCTGTTACAGCCTTTTTCAGGAGTTTATGCTACCTATTTAATTCCCAATAATCACGAAGATATTGAAGTGCGTTACAAACAATTGGAAACGGCAATAAAACTCGTTTATGCAAGTATTTTTACTGAATCGGCACAGGCTTATTTTGAAGCGGTGAATTATAAGATTGAAGAGGAGAAAATGGCCGTGGTTATTCAGGAAGTAATTGGGCATGAGTACAATGAAAAATATTATCCGACCTTATCCGGAGTGGCGCAGTCCTACAATTATTACCCCATTTCGTACATGGAACCTGAAGACGGTTTTTCGGTAGCAGCTGTTGGTTTAGGGATGTATGTGGTTGGCGGCGAAAATTCATTCCGTTTCTGCCCCAAATATCCACATCTAAATCCTACGTCGGTAAAAGATCAGCTTCGAGATACACAAAAACAATTTTATGCCATCGATTTATCAATGAAAGATTTTGATTTAATTGGTGACGGGGAAGATGCAGCCATTAAAAAATACCGGATAAAGGAAGCTGAAAATGATGGAACCCTGGAACATTCAGCATCAACCTATTTGATTGATAATGATGATGTTGTTCCCGGAGTTCAAGGGAGTGGCCCTAAAATAATTGACTTTGCCAATATTTTGAAATACAATTATTTGCCACTTTCCGATGCTTTGGAAATGCTCTTAAAACTTTTTAAAGAAGCAATGGGATCGCCGGTTGAAATAGAATACGCTCTTGATCTGGAACCTGCAGAAAATGGAAAACCTACTCTTTATTTGCTGCAAATAAAACCATTAATTCGGATTGAAGAACGAGTGGAAGTGGACATTTCATCGGTGCCGGACGAGAAAGTGTTTATGTATGCCGAAAGAGGAATGGGAAACGGTAAAATAGATGATATTCGGGATGTTGTTTTTGTTGATCCGGATACATTCGATAAGATGAAGACCAAACAAATGGCGAAGGAAATCAGTCAGATCAACAGTGAGTTTGAAGCACAAGGGAAAGGATATATTTTAATTGGCCCGGGGCGCTGGGGCTCTCGTGATCCGTTTACAGGAATTCCTGTTTTATGGGCACATATTTCAAGGGCAAAAATAATTGTTGAAATGGGTTTACGCGATTACCCATTGGATGCCTCACTTGGTTCACACTTCTTTCATAATGTAACATCAATGAACGTTGGGTATTTTTCGGTACCCTATAATTCCAGAAATTCAAAATTGAAAATGGAAGCCCTACGACAGCAAAAGGTAGTAAACGAAACTGAGTTTATAAAACATGTTGTGTTTGATAAACCACTTTCAGTTTTAATGAATGGGAGAGAACGTAAGGCTTTAATTCATTGCTAACAGATTATTAATGAGAGCACTGGTGATCGTCACCATCCGTATGACTACAAACAAGACCCGAATCGATTATAAAACCGGTTAGAAATTGTTTTACCACTGCTTCAACATTCCCATTGCAACCCCGTAATACTTGTATGCCGGCCTCAGTTACTTTATTTACCGCGCCTTGACCCATATTTCCGGCCAACATGGTATCAAC
>JBFFMM010000108.1:0-9276 GCA_041554075.1 Draconibacterium sp.
AATTGTTATCGGTAGAGTTTTTAAGCGTCCTTTCGGATGGTCGTCAGTTTCAGAAAGTGCTGCTGCCAAGGCTCCAAGCGCAAGAGTAACTCCATAATAAGGCAATCCGGCAATAATAAATGGAACAGCAAGAACGCCCATCGAAATGGTTGCCCGGGTAGCAAATAAACGATTGGGATAACGCCAAAAGAATTGCCGGAAATGTTTGAGGTAGCTTTGTGAAAAATTATTTTTGACTTTGCTCATTTTCAAATACAAAGCTAATAAATGATGTTGTATTGGTTTTTAATCATGGAGATTTCGTTATTTAAAACGATTATTAATAAATGATTCGGTAACATTTTGGTTTAATTTGTTGAAAGGTGCTTTTTTAAAATGAATAAAGCGACACCGCAGTTTCAGTTATTTATTCAACCGGTCAAAGAATAATTTACTTTATTATTTCATTTAGTGCTGAACGAATGGAAGGATACTGAAATTGAAAACCAGCTTTTATAATCTTATCGGAAGTAACTTCAGGAGACTCTGTAAGTAAAACAGCCGCTTTGCCAAATATCAGATTTAGCATAAATACAGGAATGGTAAAAAATGCCGGGCGATTCATTTGTCTTGCCATTTCTTTTGTAAATTGTTTGTTGTTTATGCTTTCGGGGGCAACCAAGTTAAAGGTATCATTCATTTCATATTTTTCAATTGCCCATATAAATGCATTTACCAAATCTTTTTCATGAATAAATGGAAAGGGTTGATTGCCTGAACCAATTTTCCCACCTAATCCTAATTTAAATGGCAGCAATAATTTCGTGATGGTTTTTGCTTCTTTACCTAAAACCAATCCTATTCTGAAAATTGTAAGCTGAATGGAAGAGGGAAGTTGTTTTAATGTGTTTTCCCAATCAACTACAACTTTGCCAACAAAACCACTGTCAAAATCTTTACTTCTTTCGGTTTGTATAGCTCCTGAATTATATATTCCAATGGCAGAAGCGGAGATAAACCTTTTAGGGCGTTCTTTCGGCTTTAGCTTATTTATAGCTTTTACCAGATTTGCAGCTGTATTAATCCGGCTGTCGTAAATTAGCTGTTTGTTCTTTTTTGTCCATCGCTGCAATATGGGAGCTCCGGCAAGGTTTATAATTGCATCAGTTTTTTGTATCTCTTTCTGTAATCCATCAATATCTCCATACAATAAATTTCTACTTATTCCGCTAACCTCATGCCCGTTGGAAATTAACTGACGTTTTATTATCGTTCCCAAATACCCGTTTATGCCTGTAATTTTTATTTTCAATTTCAGAAGCGTTTAATTTTTAAAATTCAATATAAAAAGTTGTATTGTTAGTTAAACAAAAACTTTAGGTTTTTAGTTCTTAAAATTTGTTAAGTGCATTGGTGATTTGTTACTTTTGCCATTGGAATGAGCAGCAGCAATCTTCATATATTAGTGCGTTTACACCGATGGCGTTTAAAACATTTAAGCGAACGTGGATTTATAACTATATTAAGTATTATTGTAGGCATACTTGGAGGATTTGCAGCCGTTATTATTAAAAATACCGTATGGCTTACACAACGTTTTGTTAATTCGTTGGTTCATTCAAATGATGTGGTTAATTATTTTTATTTTGCACTTCCTGTTGTTGGCATATTTCTGGCCATTTTAGTTGTAAAATATGTGGTTCGCTCTCAGGTTCGGCACGGAATTCCGAATGTACTTCATAGTATTTCAAAACAAAAAGGGAAAGTTCGGACTCATAATTTGTATTCATCGGTTATTACCAGTTCTCTAACGGTAGGTTTTGGAGGTTCAGTTGGGCTGGAGGGGCCAACAGTGGCAACAGGAACTGCCTGGGGATCTTGGATGGCTGGAGTATTTCGTTTAAACTATCGCGATACAATACTTATGCTAGGCTGCGCTTGCGCAGGGGCTATGGCTGCCATTTTTAAAGCGCCCATCGCAGCCATTGTTTTTGCGGTTGAAGTGATTATGATCGACTTAACTGTATTTTCGCTTGTACCTTTATTGTTGGCTTCTGCCTCGGCTGTGGTGACCTCGTATTTTTTTTTAGGACAAGATGTTTTATATCCTTTTGAAGTGATCGAAACTTTTGATTTGGTTGATTTACCTTATTACATTTTATTGGGAATTGTTGCCGGATTTGTATCGGTTTATTTTACAAAAATGTATATGTTTTTTGGCGAACTGTTTGATAAATTTAAAAATAATAAAATCAGGTTGGTTGTTGGAGGTGTTGGATTGGGGAGTCTCATTTTTCTATTTCCATCGTTGTACGGCGAGGGGTACGAGGCAATAAATGAATGTTTGGCCGGCAACCTGCATTATCTTTTCGATAATAGTATTTTCTATTCTTTTCACGATGAATTGTGGATGGCAATGTTATTGTTAGCAGGCGTTATTTTGTTTAAAACAATAGCTACCTCGCTTACATTTGGCGCAGGAGGAGTTGGTGGTATTTTTGCTCCAACGCTTTTTATGGGGGTTAATACAGGAATGCTGTTTGCACAGGTTGTAAACAGAATTGGTGGTAAAGAAATAAGCACCCATAATTTTGCATTAATTGGAATGGCCGGTTTAATTGCCGGAGTGCTTCATGCTCCTTTAACGGGCATTTTCTTAATTGCAGATATTTCAGGTGGTTATCAATTGTTTGTTCCTTTAATGATTACCGCCACTTTTGCCTATTTAATTGTTCGTACTTTTACGCCAAATTCGGTATACCATATTCAATTGGCACGCCGAAAAGAATTGATTACACACGATAAAGATGCCAATGTTTTACAACAGATGGAGGTAAGAAAGTTAATCGAAACCGATTTTGAAGTTCTTTCTCCCGATGCGACTTTGCGCGATCTTACTGTTGCCATTTCACGAAATCACAGAAATCTTTTTCCTGTAGTTGATAAAAATGGTATAATGGTAGGTATGATAAAAATGGATGATGTTCGGATGATGATTTTTAATCATGAACTATACGATAAAGTGAAAATAAGTGAGCTGATGTACATGCCGGAATACCATATTGATCCAAACGATAATATGGAGGTTGTGGCAAAAAAATTTGAAACATCAGGAAGGTTTAATCTTGCTGTAATTCAAGACGGTAAATACATTGGTTTTGTTTCCCGAGCCAAGGCTTTTACCCGGTATCGCAAAAAAATAATTGATTTTTCACATGTTTAAACGTTTTTTTATCAATGGTCCAAAAGACCTGCTTAACCACTTGGTGGCATGGAGAATTGCCACTATTTCGGAGCGAAACTTTTTGTATTTGCTAAGTTTTATCGTTGGGATTTTTAGTGGTTTAGCTGCGTTACTTCTAAAACACCTGATTCACTTTGTTGCTGAGGAATTAACCCAGATTATTGATGTAGAAGGTTTTAGTTATTTGTATTTGCTTTATCCATTTATTGGTATCTTACTAACTGTTCTTTTTGTCAAGTTTGTTATTAAGGACGATATTGGTCATGGAGTATCAAAAATCTTGCATTCCATATCTAAAAAAGGAGGTAAAATAAAGTCACACAATAATTATTCGTCCATGGTGGCAAGTTCGCTAACCATTGGTTTTGGTGGTTCGGTAGGAGCGGAGGCCCCTATTGTATTGACCGGAGCGTCAATTGGATCGAGTTTAGCTAATTTATTTAAGTTGCGTTACAAATATGTAACCTTAATGGTGGGATGTGGTGCAGCCGGTGCAATTGCCGGAATTTTTAATGCACCCATGGCCGGAATTGTATTCACACTCGAAGTGTTAATGCTCGACCTGACGATGGCCTTTTTAATTCCTTTACTTATTTCGGCTATTACAGCTACGGTTCTGTCGTACTTTTTTATGGGCGATGCCGTGTTATTACGATTTACTGAAGTTGCTCCATTTGATATCAGTACAATTTGGATTTATATTTTATTGGGGATTTTTACCGGCTTATTAGGCCTTTATTTTACTAGGGTTTCAATGTATTTAGAGGGACGTTTAAAAGGAATAAAAAATTGGTTTTGGCGTGCTTTTATCGGGGCATTTTTATTGGGAATTCTTATCTATATCTTTCCTCCATTATGGGGAGAAGGTTACGAAAGTATAAGTGAAGTGTTTAAAAATCAGGGAGCAGAATTGCTAAACAACTCTCTATTTGAGGCCTGGAAAGATAATCCTTATGTGATTTTATTGGTTCTGGGTGGAATTTTACTTTTTAAGGTAGCTGCAACTGCTGCAACCACTGGCGCCGGGGGTAATGGGGGAATTTTTGCGCCAACACTTTTTTCAGGAGCCATTGGCGGATATTTTATGGTGAAATTATTAAATACTTTATTTGATTTGGGAGTGCCTGAAAATAATTTTGCTCTGGCCGGAATGGCGGGAATGATGGCAGCAGTTATGCATGCTCCGCTTACCGGAATTTTTCTTACTGCCGAGATAACCGGTGGCTACGGAATGTTCATCCCATTGCTAATAACATCTACCGTAGCTTATGTTACCATAATGCGGTTTGAACCTCATTCAATTTATACAAAACGTTTGGCACAGAAAGGCGAATTGATAACTCATCATAAAGACAAGGCAGTCCTTCGCTCAATGGAACTAAAGAAGTTGATTGAAAATGACTTTGAAGTTCTTTCGCCAGACGCAAGTTTGAGAGATTTGGTAAAAGCAGTTTCAAAATCAAATCGAAATTTATTTCCTATTGTCGACGAAGAAGGATATTTGAAGGGAATGCTTAAACTTTCTAAAATAAAAAACCTGATCTTTGAGCCCGATCTTTACGATAAAGTGATGGTGAAAGATTTAATGTTTATGCCCGAGTTCTACATTTCGTCCATCGACACGATGGAAACTGTAGCCAAAAAGTTTGAAACCTCAAATCGTTATAATCTTGCAGTTATAGATGATGGTAAATATTTAGGATTTATTTCGCGGGCTGTAGTTTTCTCTAATTACCGAAAAACACTGGAATATTTCTCACACGAATTAGTTTTGTAGATTCCAGGTATTGAGTATCAATTATCCAGTATCAAGAATTTGGTATGGATACATAAAAAAACTCGAATTTGGGTTTTTGTTATTTGGAGTTTATTTTACTTTCTTTCCAATATCAATAATTAAATCTGTTAGTCATGATTTCACGTCGTTCATTTATCGCAAAAAGCTCACTGGCCATAGCAGGAGTAGGTTTGGCATCAAAGGCGTTTTCAAATACAATTTTTCAAAACAATACTAAATTTCCATTGGTCATTTCTACCTGGAACCATGGAATGCCTGCAAACGAAGCAGCCTGGGAAATATTGAAAGATGGAGGTCACTCGTTGGATGCAGTGGAAGCCGGCGTGCGAGTTCCAGAGTGCGATCCGAATGTAATTACGGTGGGTTTAGGAGGAATACCTGATGCCAGTGGTAAAGTTACGCTCGATGCCTGTATTATGGACGAAAAAGGACGTGCCGGAAGTGTTACTTATCTTGAAAAAATTGTTCATCCTGTTTCTGTGGCACGTTTGGTAATGGAAAAAACACCTCACGTAATGTTAAGTGGAAAAGGGGCTTTGGAATTTGCTTTGGATAACGGATTTAAAAAAGAAAAGTTGCTGACAAAAAAGCGGAAAGCGGAATGGAAAAGGTGGAAAAAAGAGCAGAAGGAATTCAGCAATACAATTAATATTGAGAATGTAAACGAAGACAACCACGATACCATTGGAATGCTGGCCATTGATAAAGAGGGAAGGATTTCGGGAGCATGTACTACCAGCGGAATGGGCTACAAAATGCCCGGCAGGGTAGGCGATTCGCCCATTATTGGTGCCGGCCTTTTTATTGATGGCGAAGTGGGAGGAGCTACAGCAACCGGCTCGGGAGAACTTGTAATGAAAACACTGGGCTCGTTTTTGGTCGTTGAGTTAATGCGTGGAGGAATGTCGCCATCGCGAGCCTGCGAAGAAGCAGTAAAACGCATTGCAAAAAAAATACCCAATTATCAGCAACATCAAATCGGTTATATTGCCTTAAATACAAAAGGTGAATACGGTTCGTTTTGTATTCAGCCCGGGTTTAATTTTGCCTTAAAAACACCCGATAAAACTGAGTTGGTTGATGCAGAAGCCTGGCTAAAAAAATTGTAAGTATAAAAAAAGGTGCTCGTTTCACGAACACCTTTCTTTAAATATCTTATTTAATCGTGTTTTACCAACGATTACCGCCACGGTCACCACCGCGATCGCTATTGTAGCCGCCACCACCACGACGATCACCACCGCCTCTGCGGTCGCCACCACCACGATTGTAACCGCCACCGCCGCCGCCACGGTCGTAACCGCCGCCACCGCCACGATTGTAACCACCGCCGCCGCCGCCACGATTGAATCCACCACCGCCACGAGGACGTTCTGATGGAGGATTAGCTTCTTTCACCACGATTTGTTTACCGTCAACTTCTGTGTCGTTTAACGCCGCAATAGCTGCGCTTGCTTCTTCGTCGTTTGGCATTTCAACAAAACCAAAACCTTTAGAGTTTCCTGTTTCTCTGTCAAAAATAACTTTTGCAGATGCAACTTCTCCGTGACCAGAGAATAATTCCTGTAAGTCATCACCAGTTGTTGATGAACTTAACTTTGCAACAAATAAATTCATAAAAAAATAGAAAAATATAAATGTATAAATAGTAATTAAAGGGTGGTATAGTTAAACCACCTGTTTTTTAGTACTTTAAAAAGTTAAAAAGAACGTTTCAGAAATTAAAACAGAAAATCACGATGACGTGGTAAAGTGAGATCGAATTAAATTCTATATACAAATAAAAGTTTTATTTATTAGATTAACACCAAAATCAGTATTGTTTTTTTGCTATTTTTTAAAAAAAGTGTAAAAAAGAACCTTCCCGAAAGAAGGTTCATGTAAGGTGAGATTAAAGTATTTGTTTCTCCTGATTTTCAGGAGATTAATTTCATTACAAAAAAAGTATATTAAAATTTGTTTTCAAAATTATCGAATGTTTAATATTCTGCATGTTGCGAAATAATCTTTTTGTTCCGGAGTATGTTAATCACCGCATCTACAATCTGATCATCTTCCAACGATGCGTAGTTAAAAATTACATCAAAGTCGTTGTTCTCGGCTTTTCTTCCAATTATTTTTTCAATAAACGAATCGCGCTTGGTGTCGGCTTTGTTGATGTAAGCTACTGCTTCTGCCTGACTAAAATCCTTAATTTGCATAATCCGGTTTATTCTCCATTCGGTTGGAGCTTCTAACCGGATATTTAGTTTGTTTGGTACATCTTTTAAAATAACTCCGGCTGATCGACCAACAATAATTGTTCGTCCACGATTGGCCAAACGGCAAATAACACCTTTAAGTGTTTGAATTAATCGTTCATCTGATATATCATAAATCGTTTCAGTTGCAAAGGCTCGTTCAACTTCATTTAGTAAGATGATTGCTTCTTTGGCATCATCAAAATTGCCGGCTTCAATTTCTTCTATCATCTCCTGAACCGCCTGAGAAAATACATCTTTGTTGACCCATTTCCAGATAACATCGGTTTTGGATTCAGACATATAGCTGTAGCCGGTTAGAATTTTTGAAAGTTTTATGGCAAGTCGTTGTGCCGAACAGCCAGCTTGACGCGAGATGGTAATAAAAGGGCCGGGAAAATCACCTGTTTCCAAGTTGATGCACTTGAAATGGTTAATATAACTATTCATGAATTTTTCCATACCTCAGGTTTTAAGCAAGTGGTTTTGTTTTGATTTATTCGAAGTTACAATCAAAAATTCTTTATTAGAAGGTAATGTGTTATACAATAGCACTTCTTGAAGATGTTTTGCAACAACTTTATAGATATTTACTGAAAAGCATTACTTTTAATTTACATTAAATAATAGATTATGTCTACTCCAATTAAAACAGCAATTGCATCGTTTGGCATGTCGGGGCAGGTATTTCACGGCCCATTGCTAAAGGTGAATCAGGATTTTGAAGTGGTTTGTGTATGGGAACGAAGTAAAAATATCTCTGAGAAATTATTTCCTGATGCATCAATTGTCAGACGGTACGAAGAGATACTTTCCAATCCGGAGATTGAGTTGGTGGTTGTAAATACACCCGATGTGTTTCATTTCGAAATGGCTAAGCAAGCGATCCTCGCAGGAAAACATGTGGTAGTTGAAAAACCTCTTGCACAAAAAAGTAATGAAGCTCTGGAATTGGTTCGTTTAGCCAACGAAAAAGGAGTTGTATTTACAGTCTTTCAAAATAGGCGGTGGGACAATGATTTTCGTACAGTGCAAAAAGTTATGGAAGAGGCAAAGTTTGGTCGTTTAATTGAATTTGAATCACATTTTGACAGGTATCGAACTTTTATTGCTCCAAATACCTGGAAAGAAGAAGGAGATGAATACACCGGTGTCTTGTATAATTTGGGTTCCCACATGATTGATCAGGTTTATGTTTTATTTGGAATGCCAAAGGCCGTTACAGCCCATTTGCGAATTGTCAGAAAAGCTGGTGTGGTTACTGATTATTATGATATCAGGTTAGAATACGAAGGTTTTGCTGCATTGTTGAAATGCTCGTATTTGGTGAAAGATCCGGGTCCGCGTTACACCATTCATAGTGAGTACGGCACTTTTTATAAGTGGGGGATCGATCCGCAGGAAGAGATGTTAAAAGAGGGACATTTGCCAAATGAAGAAAACTGGGGTACTGAGACTCCTGAAGAATGGGGGACTTTGCTTTACGAAAAAGAAGGGGAAGAGGTGGAAGAGCTTGTCCAAACGCTTCCCGGAGATTACAATATATTTTATAATAATGTATTCGATGCCATAAGAAATGGAGCAGAATTATTAGTAAAACCTGAAGAAACGGTGGATGTATTAAAAATTTTGGAGGCATGTTTACAAAGTAATAAAGAGAAGCGGACTGTTATTTTTTAGTTTGTTTCAGTCTTAAAAAGTGCGATGTGACTTTTTAAAAATCGCATTGCTCTTTTGCAATTTCATTCCTAGCTAAAACCCCAAAAATATGTACGGGGCAGGTTCTGTAATTCATTGCAGTTAGCTACAAGCCTCTATTAGTTAACTTTGAATACCCAACAACAATTGACTCACTTCTTCGGGCTTCCGACTTCCGACTTCAAGCCAACAAGTATTATTTTTCGAATTTCAGATATAATAACCTATGTATTTTAAATGTTTAGTGGTTTAGTTATCCATTATTCATTTCACCGAGAGCTGTTTTTACGCGGCTCACATAATTATCGATTTGCTGT
>JBFFMM010000109.1:0-9122 GCA_041554075.1 Draconibacterium sp.
ACGTGCTCCGGTTCTATGGCAGACTCAAGGAACCAGTCTTTTGCCGAGTTGGCATTGGTCATGGTTTCCTGTGTGGTAAATGTTTTCGAAGCCACAATAAACAAAGTGGTTTCCGGATTTACAGCTTTAACAGTTTCGGCAATGTGCGTTCCGTCAACATTAGAAACAAAGTGTAAATTCAATTGGTTTTTATACGGTTTTAATGCCTCAGTTACCATTAACGGACCAAGGTCTGACCCACCAATACCAATGTTTACAATATCGGTAATTGCTTTGCCGGTGTATCCTTTCCATTCGCCCGAAATTACTTTATCAGTAAATCCTTTCATTTGATCGAGCACGGCATTTACTTCCGGCATTACATCTTCGCCATCAACAATTATAGGTGTATTACTACGATTACGCAAAGCAGTGTGAAGTACAGCACGATCTTCAGTAACATTTATCTTTTTCCCTTCGAACATGGCAGAAATGGCTTCTTTTAAACCACATTCTTTTGCCAATTCAAGTAAGGTTGTTTTTACCTCATCGTCAATAATGTTTTTCGAGAAGTCAATCAGAATGTCTTCAAATTTAAGCGAGTACTTATCAAAACGATCTGCATCAGCAGCAAAAAGTTCTTTCATGTGCTTGCCCTCAAACTCGAAGTAAATTTCTTCCAGTTTGTTCCAGGCAGCAGTTTCCATTGGATTAATCTTTGGTAGCATATTTTATTTTTTAGTTGGAAGACCGAAGTCGGAAGACGGAAGTATAACGACCAATCAACACACGACAAAATCCTCCGGCAATTAATGATTCTTTAATTAAATACAAGTGATACCCTTTCTTAAACTGAGCGTATCACTTTTTATTTTGGCACAAAGATAATGTATTAAACTGATTGCAGTTTGATGTTTGGGAAAGGTTAATGTTGGCTTAAGAAAGAAATACTATTTTGCATTTCTCCGCTCATAAAAACGATCAATAAAAGGCTGGTAATTTTCGGGTTGCCCTTCCACTTCGCTTAAACAAGCACCACTTTCTATTCGCCTTAATTCAATTGTAAACTTTGGATTTCGAAGAACAAGTGAATCTTTTTTAATCCAGTCGATTTTATAATTCAAATTTGAAGTGTATAACGAATCATCTACTATTTCGTAATTCCACGAAGGAATTTGCCCGGCAACATCAGTGTAAATCTGAATAAAGTTTTCGAAAACAGCAAACTCGGCATAACTGCCCGATGAATCGCGTGCTTCCCAATCGCCGGACAAGGTTGGTTTTTGACTGCAGGATATAAAAAATAATAGCAAAAGGTAAATCAATATTTTGCTCATCTTGCTTTAGAACTGAGTATTGTTAAGATCAACGAAGTAATAGCCAATAAAAAACCACTAAAAGCAAAAGCGCAGCATAGCCCATTCGACCAATGGCCCAACTTTGCAAAAAAGCTCATAAAAATGAGTACCGACCCCAGCACTAAAAAAGTAATTACAAGTGTTTTTCGGGTTTTCGACATAACGTAAACTTTAACGTTTGTGAGATCAAAACTAATAAAATGTATGATTTGTACTATTCTTTTTACCTATAATTTTTTGATACTGTTAACATCAAAACTTTCAGAGAAGACTAAAACAAAGTCAGATGCAAAAAAATCAGGAACTGTTATCGAGCACGAAATTCGAAAATCCCCATGTCTTTAAGAAATTAGAATTACCTCAAACTCATGAAAATTGTATAAAAATCGGAACGGTTCTTTTTTATCTTTGCACATATGAAATCGAACACCTTAAAAGGATACCTTTTTGCCTTAATAGCAACTCTCTCATTTTCGAACGTATATATTTTTAGTAAAGCTGCTCTTAACGAGGTTCATTTAGCACAGTTTGGTTTGTATTGGTTTGCCATTGGAGCCACTTTAAGTTTGCTTTTTGCATGGAAAAACGGGAAACTTGCCCAGTTAAAAACATTAAGCAAACGTCAGGTACGAATTTTAGCTACTTTGGGCATTTTAGAAATACTTACAACCACAACATTTTTTATTTCGGTGAATATTATTCCCGATCCATCGGTTACCTCCTTTTTGGGTAACATGTTTCCGGTAATGGTTACGTTAGGTGGAGTATTGCTGTTAAAAGAACGATTTGGCTGGATTGAAGTTATTGGTGTTTTTCTGGCCTTAGCAGGTGCCTTTATTATTAGTTACCAAGGGGGAACATCACTTAAAACCTTGTTTATTCAAGGTACGGGAGTAGTTTTTATTAATGCAATTTTTGCCACCACAGCCACACTTACAGTTAAGGTAAACGTAAAAAACCTTAGTCCCGAGCTATTAAATTTAAATCGTACTGTTTGGCTTTTACTATTTTCCTTTATTATGTTCTTTGTTTACAAACAGTCCATTGTCATTCCCATGTCGGCGTTTAAAAACATTGCAATTGGAGCAATATTAGGGCCTTTCCTGGCTATACTTACAGTCTATTATTCCTACCATTACATCGAAGCATCGCGTTCGGCAATTGTGCAAAGTTTAAAAGGTATTTTTGTTTTAATTGGCGCTTTTCTGGTTTTTAAAACCTTTCCGGCTCCGCACCAGTTTATTGGTGGAATGGTAACTGTGCTTGGTGTTTTAATTATGACTTTAGCACAGGCAGGATTTTTTAAAAAGAAAAAAGTTAAAAAAGATAGCTAATATTCTCTCCTAAACTGATTTTACAGTTAAAAAACTAGTTATTTAGTTTATTTCAACTTTATTTAACAAAATTTCAAAATAATTTTCCTTTACTTTCGTTGAAATTTAGAACAAGGCATACTTTTTGTTAAACAACAAAACACGTTTGATCAACTCAAAATTAACGAAAACAACAAACAATGAATCGAAAAACCTGGCTCATTGCCACAATTGTCGTAGCCATTCTGCTATTGGCATTTTTTGTTTTTCCACTTTCGAAAAGCGAAACATCTGACATTACTACTACTGTTGAAAATGGTCCGTTTGAAGTACTGGTGTACTCCAGCGGTCAACTGGAATCTGAAAATTCAGACAACATATTAATTCCTGAAGAGATGAAAGACCGTCAAACCCGAATTTCGTCGTTAACCATTACCGACATGGTTGATGAAGGAACTTATGTTGATTCGGGTGATTATGTAGCAACACTCGACCATCAGGCCGTTCAGGAGCAATTAAAAAATGCAATGGATGAATTGGAAAAAATCCAGTCGGAATACGACGACAGTAAAATCGACTCGAATCTGACTTTAAGTAACCAACGCGATTTAATTATTAACGCAGAGTTGGATATGGAAGAACGAAAAATTGCTGTTGACGAATCGATTTACGAATCGCCATCGGAACAAAAAAAGGTACGAATGGATTACGACAAAGCTACCCGCAAACTGCAACAAACCAAACAAGCCTACGAACTTAAAACGCAGCAGGAAATCAACAAGGTAAACCGCAAATTCATCAACTATAAACAAATTAAAGAACGGGTTGATGCACTTAAAAAATTGATGGATGCATTAATTGTATATTCTCCACGAGCCGGAATTGTTTCATATTATTCCTATCCATGGGGAGGAGCAGTAAAAACCGGATCGCGTGTTTCGCAGTGGAGTCCAATCATTGCCACTTTCCCCAACATGGATAATCTGGTTACAAAAACCTTTATCAACGAAATTGATATTGCCTTAATTAAAAAGGGACAAAAAGTTAAAATTGGCATTGACGCCTTTCCCGATAAAGAGTTGAATGGAATGGTTGACGCAGTGGCAAATATGGGGCAGTTAATGCCCAAAAGCGACGCAAAAGTTTTTGAGGTGAAAATAAAAGTCATCGGTTCCGACCCTGATTTGAAACCCGCTATGACAACCAGCAACACCATTCAGACAAATTATTTGGAAGACGTGCTTTACATTCCCATTGAAGCCGTTTTTAAAAACGACAGCTTATCGTATGTATATCCGCTTGACGGAAAAGACAGAAAACAAATTGTGGAAACTGGTGTAGCTAATGAAAACTTTGTAGTTGTTTATCAAGGACTCGAAGAAGGAGTAAAATTACTTTTGCTTGAACCTGAAGGCGGTGCAGAATATCCATTTGTTGGTTTTGATATTTATGCTGACATAAAACAAAAAGAGGAAGTAAAAAAAGCCAAAGAGGCGGAAGAACGAGCTAAAAAAGAGAAGGAACAAGAAAGTCCGAAAATGCCTGAAGGAATAAAATTGCCTCCCGGTGTTGTAATTAGCAGTGCTTCGTAATTAACCGCCAAATTTAAAATCATGTTTATAAAACGATATTTACACGATATTTTAATCGCCGTTGAAGCAATTATTGCCAACCGACTGAAATCGATTCTCACTGCACTTGGGATTATTTTTGGAGTGGCCGCCGTAATAAGTATGATGGCCATTGGAAATGGTGCCGAGCAAGAAATTCTGGAACAGATAAAACTGGTTGGAGTAAATAACATTGTTGTTACTCCCAGCTCGTATACGCTCTCGGAAGGAGGAAGCAGCAGCGATGATAGTAATGGGCAACCTGGAGCTAAAAAGTTTTCGAAAGGACTTACTTTGCTGGATGTTGAAGCCATCAAGGAAGTTTTACCAACCATTGAAAAAATAACTCCGGTAATTTCTTTTAACTACTCTGCGCTTTTGAATGGAATAAGCCGGCCTGTAGTACTCGAAGGAATTGATAATCATTACTTCGATTTGTTTAATATGCAATTGGCCGAAGGGAGTCGATTCAATTCAACACAAACAGAAAAAGGACTTCCGGTTTGTGTTATCGGCAATAATATTAAAGAGCAATTTTTCAGACAACAAAACCCGATTGGAGAATACATTAAATGTGGACAAATCTGGTTAAGAATTGTTGGAGTGATCGAACGTCGCGATTTTACAGCCTCAGCTTCCGACGAATTGGGAATCAGTAGCTCCGATAATAAAATCTTTGTCCCTGTACAAACCATGTTATTACGTTTTAAAAACCGCTCGTTAATTCGTGCCGACGAGGTTTTAAAAGCCAATGAAAAAAGTGGTGGCGGCGGTGGAATGGTTGTAATTGTTGGAGGAGCCGAACAAACGGAAGAACCAACAGATACCGACCCCAACTTAAATCAGCTGGATAAAATTATTGTTCAGGTAAAAGAAACAGAACAGCTGAATGCTTCGGCCTCATTAATAAAGAAAATGCTACTGAGAAGACACTCCGAGTTGTACGATTTCGAAGTTACCATTCCTGAGTTGCTTTTGAAACAACAACAAAAAACAAAAAAAATATTCAACATTGTTTTAGGTGTAATTGCAGGTATTTCGCTGGTAGTTGGCGGAATTGGAATTATGAATATTATGCTGGCTTCGGTGCTCGAACGCATTCGCGAAATTGGGGTTCGCCAGGCAATTGGTGCAAAACAAAAGGATATTATCGCCCAGTTTCTGGCGGAATCAACTCTAATTAGTTTAACTGGCGGAATTATTGGAATAATTTTAGGGGTTGTACTTTCTCAAATTATTACCGCAATGTTCGATATAAAAACAGTTGTGTCGGCATTTAGTATAATTATAGCTTTTGGTGTTTCGGTGCTGGTTGGGGTTACATTTGGATACTTGCCAGCCAAACGTGCTGCCGAAAACGATCCGGTTGTTTCACTTCGTTCATAGCTAAAAAAAATAAAAATGAATAAAATATTTCTTTCACTACTTATTGTAATAGGAATGGCTGCTACTATGCAGGCACAAGATAAAAAGTTAGTTTTAACGCTGCCCCAGGTTATCGACATTGCCTCCAAACAATCGATCGATGCTTTTAGAAATAAAAACATGTATCTGGCCAGTTACTGGGAACACCGTTTTTATAAAGCAGAGCGACTGCCCAGTCTTACTCTGAGTTCGAATCCACTCGATTTTAATCGCTACCGTAACAAAGAATATAATTTTGAGACAAACGAAGATGAATATCGTTTGAGAGAATATATTAACTCTGACGTTACACTTTCTGCTGTTCAAAATGTAAGCTTAACCGGTGGGAAAGTATTTGTTCGCTCTGGATTGGGATTAGTAAAGAACCTGGGTGGAGATAAAAATACCTCGTTTAATGCTACACCAATCAGTATTGGTTTTTCGCAGGAGTTAAATGGTTACAACGAACTTAAATGGCAATCGAAAATTGAACCCATAAAATTTGAGAAAGCCAAAAAGGAATTTATACAGGATGTAGAAGATTTACGTACAAAATCAACCGTTCGCTTTTTTGGTTTAATAAATGCGCAGATACAAAAAGGTATTGCCGAAATGAACTATTCTAACGCCGATACTTTATACAATATCGGGAAAGGAAGATTTCAGGTGGGAACTGTAACGCAGGATGAACTGCTGGAACTGGAACTACGTTTGTTAAACAACGAACAGGCTCTAAATATGGCAATTTTGGGAGAAAAACGTGCGCAAGCTATGTTGAATTCCTTTTTGAGCCTTCCAAAAGAAACAGAAATTGAATGTATTGTACCTGCAGAAATTCCGGCTTTACAGATAGATCCTGAAAGAGCAATTGACGAGGCAGTCAAAAATAATCCGGAGATGTTAAGCCATGAGCAGCAAAAACTCCAGCAGGATGAGAATGTGGAAAGGGCAAAATCGCAACGAGGTTTGAATACGACACTTTTTGCCATGTACGGATTAAACCAAAGTTCCGATAATTTTGATGATGTGTATGTAAAACCCGATAAAAGTCAGATGTTTAGTTTGGGATTAAATATTCCGATTGTGGATTGGGGCCGCGGAAAAGGACGGTACTCCATGGCCAAATCGAATCGCGAAGTGGCGCTGGCAACCATTGAGCAGGAACGAATTGATTTTGAACAGGATATTTACCAAAGTGTGCTTGAATTTAATTTGCAAGCCGGACAGGTTTTTACTTCGGCAAAAGCCGATACTGTAGCAAAAATGGGTTACGAGGTAACTTTTCAGCGTTTTCTTATAGGCAAAATTGATGTGATAAAATTAAACATTGCCAGTAACGACCAGGAAACAGCACGAATGGCTTATCTTTCGCGTTTAAGAGATTATTGGACTTCGTATTTTAGACTAAGGAGTTTAACGCTTTTTGATTTCGAAAATAATCGCCCACTGGTTGTTGATTATGATAAACTTTTAGAGAATTAACTATGGCAATAAAAAGAAAACATATATTAATTTCATCCATTGTAGTGGTCATCGTAATTTTCGTTGTGGTAATTGCGAGCACTCAGTCTGCTGAAAAGACAGAAAAATATTATGTGGTTGAAAAAGGAAAATTTGAAGCTACCTTAATGTGCAAAGGCGAAATTAACGGGTTGGTTTCTACTCCGATAAATGTGCCCAAAATATTAGGCGATCGAGATTTAAGATTGTGGGAAATAAAAATTCTAAACCTCGCACAGGATGGAAAATACGTAAAAAAAGGCGATTTTATTATTCAACTGGATGCCAGTGCAATTATGTCGGGAATGCGCGAAGAACAGCAGAAATTTGAGAAAGAAGAATCGGACTTAAAAAATGCAAAAATAGACAGTACTGTTAAACTTACTGAATTGCGCGAAGACATAAAAAATGCAAAACTGGATTTAGAATACAATAAAATTGATTTAGAACAATCGATTTACGAATCGGCAGCATATCAACGAAAAGCACAAATGACCTACCAAAAGGCAGAAAATAACATTGCCAAAAAGCAACGCGATTATTTGCTTGAGCAAAACAGACTAAAAATGAGAGTGGGACGCTCTGACGAAGATGTGGAGAGAAGTCAAAAAAAGATTGAAAAATTCCAGCAAGCAATGCAAGCAGCACGAATTACGGCTCCCGAAGATGGGATTGTGATTTTTGGGAAAGGCTGGGATGGTAAAAAATACAGCAAAGATGGCATGCTTTCAACCTGGTCGTTTGGACCACCCATTGCAACTTTACCCGACATGTCGAAAGTTATTTCGGAAACCTATGTAAAAGAAATTGATATTTCAAAAATAAAAGTTGGCGACGTGGTTAAAGTAAGTTTCGACGCTTTGGATGGAGTTGAAATAAAAGGGAAAGTGAATACCATTGCCCGCGTTGGCGAAGACCACAAAGACTTCGATATGAAAGTTTTTAAGGTTGTAATTCATTTAGACGAAACCAACGAAGGATTAAAACCTGCCATGTCGAGCAATAACAACATTGTACTTGCCAATAACGACGATGCCATTTTCGTTCCGCTAAAAGCAGTTTTTAAAGAAAACGGGGAAGATTTTGTCTATCTAAAAGAAGGGACTTCTTCTTCGAAAAAGCTTGTTGAAACAGGTTTAGAAAATGAAAACTTTGTGTTAATCAAAAATGGTGTTCAGGAAGGAGACATTGTTTTGTTGGAGCCTCCGTTAGATAAAATCGACCTCGCACAAAAATAAAAACATAAGCGCTTAATGGTTTTAAAATTCTAAGCGCACGTTAAAACTAAAAAACGGGTCGAAAATTTCAACCCGTTTTTTAGTTTTAATTACTTTTGCTCCATGCAAAATCACACCAGCTCAACTGTTTTTTTATATAACCCTACTTGCGAATACGCTGTTGCCAACGGAAACGGAACGTGGCACCCCAATAAAATCCTTCAAAAGATGGAAGTCGATATGGCTACACTTCCGCTGTTTTTTGCTCAATCAACTGATAAAGTAATTGTTTCTGAAATCCCCTCCATAACTTTTCTGGAAGACTTAAAAAAAATTGGAATAGAGTTGCCGGAGTTTATACTAAAAAAAACGATTCAATCGGGTAATTTAAATTTCCCCATAAACCAATTAAAACCCTGGGGTTGGAGCCCGGCAGCTCACAAACTTCTGTCGCCTTTCAAAGCAAATTGTTCCGAAGAATTTAAAAAATCGCCTGTTTTTAACTGGAAATCCGAGTATAAAAATTACTATTCTAAAAAATTTGCACTCGGTATTTTAAAACAATTAACTTGCCGGTTTCCTTCCGATTATTTTATCGACCAAAACCAACTTACTGAAGTTTGTACAACAAAAACTGAATTTGAAGCTCTTCTGAAAAAATGGGGCAAACTAATGGTAAAAGCACCATGGAGCAGTTCGGGAAGAGGCTTACAACCCATTACCAAAACACCCGTACACCCA
>JBFFMM010000110.1:0-9021 GCA_041554075.1 Draconibacterium sp.
TATTGTTTTTGTTTTCACGATAATTAATTTTTAGTTTGAATTGCTATTTTCATTTATTGTATCTTTTCATATCCATTATTTCCTTATTCTAAAACACCATCGCTACGCGATTTTTTGTCTATTATTTATAATTCATCTACCATAACTACGTCGCTATGCAACTTTTACCATGCATTATTCATACCTCAAACTCTCAACAGGATTGCGTGTAGCCGCACGCCAGCTTTGCCAACTAACGGTTAGCAAGGCAATTCCCAAAGCCATAACTCCGGACAGTGCAAAAATCCACCAGCTTAAAGTGGTTTTGTACGCAAAGTTTTCGAGCCATTTGTGCATGGCAAACCAAGCAATTGGAGTTGCTACAACAAAGGCAATAGCTACCCATTTTATAAAGTCTTTGTTGAGCATGGTAAGTATTTCAGTGATTTTTGCGCCGTTAACTTTGCGAATGCCGATTTCTTTTATCCTTAGTTTTGTACCAAAAAAACTCAGTCCAAACAATCCAAGGCATGAAATAATAATTGCAATAAAAGAGCTATACTCCATTAATTTTTCGGTTGTTTGTTCTGATAAATACAATTCATTTAGATTATCATCCAGAAAGCCAAGTGTTCCCGGATCATCAGGAACGATTTGTTTTATCGTATTCCTAACCGTTTCAACTGTTGCTGAATTTGCCGATGAATTTGTTTTTATATACATGAATGAACCTGCAGGAGTATACTTATAAACAAAGGGTTTTATGTCAGCATACAACGATTCGGTGTGCATATTTTTTATTACTCCAATAATTTTTCCTTTCTGTTCGTATGGTGTTCCTTCAAAAATTGACATATTCGTACCAACCGGATTTTTCAATTCCATTGCCTTAACAGCAGCTTCATTTATCACAAACCCCTCGTTAGCATCCGATGAATATTCTCTCGACAAGAACCTTCCCGCCAGTATTTCAATTCCAAGCGTTTCTAAAAAATCATAATCAACAGAATTTACACCCATATCAAAAACGTTGTCCGAACTTTTTCCTTCCCAATTAGGAGTACAGGAAGCCTGCCAATTGGTTAAAGGACTTTCTGATGCTGATACATTAGAAATACCGGGCAATTGCAATAATTGACTTTTTACTGTCTCATATTTACTTAAAAGGTCGCGCTGGATGTCAACAACAAGAATATTTTCCTTATCAAACCCAAGATCCTTTTCTTTTAAATATTGCAGCTGTTGGCGAACAACAATAATTCCGGTTATCAGTATTATAGTCAATGCAAATTGAAATACAACAAGGACACTCCTGAATGAAAGTTTTTGTGTGTGATTGTGGTTATCATTAAGCCTTTGAATTAATCGTAAAGTTCCAATATTGTTCTTTAAAATATCGATAGGTTTAACCGATGAAAGAAAGAAAGCCGGATAAATACCGGAAACCAAGCCAGTAATAAATGAAAATCCTAATAAAGTGGCGATTGTATAAAAAGTATAATTAAAATCAAGATTCAGGTTAAGGAGAGTATTAACAGATGGTAATATCAATTCGATAAAAATGACAGATAAAATCATCGCTAAAAACGCCATAACCTGAGCTTCATAAAGAAACTGGAATATTAGAAGGTTTTTATGGGTCCCCATAATTCTTTTTACTCCAATCTCTTTTATTCTTTTATCGGACCTTGCCATGGCAAGATTTATAAAATTGAAAGTTGCAATAATTAAAATCATTAATGCAACAAGCGAAAAAATGTAAACACTCTGAATACGACCGCCTCCCTGGAGATTATATAAATGACACCGGGTTAAAGGAGTAATGTACAAACGGTTATTCCAATCGGGTTTAAATTGACTGATTACACCCGCTATTTGAGTATTGAATGATTCATAGTTGGTATTCTTTTTAAGCTGTACATATGTTTCCGCTGCTTTAAAATCCCAGCTATTTAAATACTCGGATATTAATTCAAAAGGAATCAGAAAATCAAATTGCAGGTCAGAATTTGATGGAATATCCTTTAAAACTCCTGTAACAATAAATTGTTGAATTCCATTCAAGTCAAGTTCGACTAATTCTCCAACCGGATTTTTTTCTCCAAAAATCTTTTCCGCCAGCGACTTGGTAATAACTATTGAATTAGGATTTATAAATGCACCGGAAGAAGAACCAATTAAAAACGGAAATTCAAACATCGAAAAAAAGGAGGAGTCAACAACACTACCGCTGGTTAAAAATCCATTTTTATTGTAGGCTATTTTTTTGTTTTTCTGTTTGAAAAAAACCGTTGTGTTTTTCACATCCGGGAATTTATCTTTTAACTGTTGAGCCACCGGAACTGGGAGAATATAACCGTGTAAATCCTTCGGTTCATAACAAAATGCCGCTTTGTAAAGATCTTGTGAATTTTCATGAAACTTATCAAAACTCAATTCATTTTTAACCCATAAAGCAATAATTAGTGCACAGGTTATTCCAAGACTTAATCCAAGTATATTTATAACTGTATAAATTTTACTGTTCAGGATATTTCGGAATGTGATTTTAATTATATGTCTTAGCATTTTTCTGAATTTTATTCTTTATCCATTATTCTCAAAATAATAATTTAAGAAATCACAAGAATTTACTCGTTCCTAAAGCTTTCAACCGGGTTTCGTGTAGCTGCTTTCCAATCTGCAGTTACAACAATATCTCACCCATCTCCTTTTTCACTTCTTCAGTAATAATTTGTCCATCGAACAGGTTTACAACGCGGTGAGCAAATTCTGAATCGTGCATCGAGTGAGTTACCATTACAATGGTTGTACCTTCGCGGTTGAGTTCGGTTAACAGATTCATTACTTCGAGTCCGTTTTTAGAGTCAAGGTTTCCGGTTGGCTCATCGGCCAATATTAATTTTGGATTGGCAACTACCGCACGGGCAATGGCCACACGTTGTTGCTGGCCACCCGACAATTGCTGCGGAAAGTGTTTTTTACGGTGAGCAATTTTCATGCGTTCCAATACTTTCTCTACCATCTCTTTACGTTCGCGGGCTTTTAACTTCAAATAAATTAAAGGAAGTTCCACGTTTTCATACACATTCAACTCGTCAATCAAATTGAAACTTTGGAAAACAAAGCCGATGTTTCCTTTGCGCAGTAATGTGCGATTACGTTCTTTTAGTCCGCCAACTTCCTCGCCATCAAAGTAATATTCTCCGCCAGTTGGGTTGTCGAGCAAGCCAATAATATTCAGCAAGGTTGATTTTCCACAACCCGATGGTCCCATAATGGCCACAAATTCGCCCTTTTTAATGTGCAGATTAACCTTATTCAAGGCACTGGTTTCAATTTCTTCTGTGCGAAATACTTTTGTTAGTTCTGTTGTTTTTATCATGATAGAAGCCCCCTCTAACTCCCCCGAGGGGGAGGATTTTTAAAATTTATATCTTAATTATTTGTTGTTCATTTTAATGTCTTTGTTCTCGCTACTTGTTCCCTCTCCGTTGGAGAGGGTTAGGGAGAGGCCTCCTTCCTCCTCCCTTCGGGGAGGTTGGGAGGGGCTCTTACTTAAAAACGATCTTGTCGTTGTCACCAAACAAGTCGTAACTCGACGTAATTACTTTTTCTCCTGCTTTCAAACCTTCCAAAACCTCGTAATACTGTGGATTTTGTTTCCCAATACGGATACTGCGTTTTTCAGCTTCTGTTTCGTTGTCGTTTAACACATACACCCACTGCCCGCCTGTACTTTGGAAAAATCCTCCTTTTGAAATTAATACAGCTTTTTCGGGCTGTCCCAACTCTAATTTTGTATGATAAGTTTGTCCGGTGCGTATATTGTCTGGCTTTTCGCCATTAAAAATCATATCGATTTCAAACTGACCTTCGCGAACTTCGGGATATACTTTTTTAACCGTTAAGTTGTATTCAACACCAGCCCTATCGAAAGAAGAACTTAATCCACGGCGAACCCGATCGATATAATGTTCATCGATGAGGGCATTGATTTTAAAGTCAGTTAAAATGTGCAACATTCCCAGTCGTTGCCCACGAGAAATGGATTCGCCAATTTCGGCATTTAACAGACCAAGTTGACCATCGGCAGGTGCTTTAACATTCAGGTTTCCTAGTCTTCTGCGAGCCATTGCCAGGTTTTGTCTCATATTCTCCAAACTCTCATCCATGTTCTCTTTTTGGTTCGCACGAAAAATCGAATCCTGGGTGAATTTTTGATATGTCAGTGCTTTCTCCTTTAGCGAAAGTTCGTAGTCTTCCTTTGTTTGCAAGTATTCCTCTTTGGCAATTAAATCCTCTTTATACAAAGCATCATATTGTTTGTATTTTCGTTCAGCCTGAACAACCTGAAGATCGACCTGCATTTTCGAACGTTGATTCTGAATCTGCTGTTGTTCGATGCTTATTTGGGTATTTCGCAACTCGTTCGCCTGGTAGGCCAATTGCGATTCACTATTCATAATTGTAGTATTCAAATCGCTGTTTTTCAAACGAAGAATAACATCGCCCTCTTTAACCATCTCCCCTTCTTCAATCAAAATCTCTTCTACTTTACCTCCTTCTTCCACATCCAAATAAATGGTTGAAATAGGTTCTACCTGCCCAATTACGGTAATGTAGTCGTTAAACAAACCGTCCTCAACGCTGCTTATGGTTAGTTTGTCTTTTTCGGCACGATATACCGAGCCACTGCTTCCCAACACTACTTTATACAAAAGGAAGGCAAAAGCTAATCCTCCAACAATCCAAATAATGTGCTTCAGTTTTAATCCTTTCTTTTTTTCAATTACTTTATCCATTCCCATTTTTATGGTCTTTTATGTTTTGTTTATTTTTCAAAATTAAATGTGCAACGATCGTACTAATCAATTTTTTCGAAATCATTCTTGTTCCTGATCCCAAAAACGAATTCCTTTATAAAATTCCAGTGTTTTCATTTTAATTTCCCATTGCGTACGCGATCGCAAAACCTGGCTTTTCGTTGTTGCCAAACGGTTTTTAGCGATGTAATAGTCGTTAATGTCAATTAGTCCCTGTTCAAATTTCCGCTCAGCAGCGCGAAAAGCCAGTTCATCAACTTCGCTTCGTTTTACATACTGATTATATTCTTTGTAAAATGCCTCCAACTCGGTAAGGTCGTTAACCATTGCGAAAAACATTTTTTGCTTTTCATCTTCCAAAATAGTTTGGGCACGTTCAATTTCCAATTTGGCCTTTTTTACATTCGACCGTCCTGTCCAGCGATTAAATACAGGAATGCTTAACGACGCACCCAGATACTGATTCTTATTGTTCTTAAATTGGTCGCCAAATTTTATTGTTTCGCCAAAATCGTCTGTGCTCGTTTCGTAAAAACCTGTGCTAATAGAACCACTTGCATAGATTGACGGATAAAGAGCTGACCTACTTAAAGACAAACTTTTTTGGGTGGCCAGCAAATTGGCTTCAATGGACTGGAAATAAGGCGACCAAGTGGAAAATTGATCGAATAATTGCTGAGGCTTTTCCACTTCCTGGCTGTAAACCAACGAAGATTCATCTTCCAAATTCATCTCATCGCGTGAAATGTAATTCATTAGTTGTTTTAAACGAAGCGTTGCTGTCTGCAATGCATTATCAATCTGAATTTTGTTTAATTCTTCGCGCTCTAAATTAGCACGCATGTCCAATAAGTCGGTTTTGGCTTTTAAACCCACTTCTACTTTCTTTTCTGTTGTTTTCAAACTTAGCTTCGAGGCTTCAACTTGTTCTTTGGCAATTTGTAACATCCCTCTATAATACACTACATCGAAAAAAGCGACAGTAACGCTAAAAGCTATATCGTCGGTGGCATTCATTCGTAAATATTCCGATGCTTGTTTTCTGAATTGCTGGTACTTGATTCTATTCTGAAGACGAAATCCATCGAAGAGGGTAATCGACGAACTTAGTCCGTAAGTGTTGTTAAAAAACTCCGTATTTACATAATCGTTGCTGTTTGGGTCAATGGAGCGACCAAAGTTTAAGCCGGCACTGGTTGAAGCGCTTATTCCAGGCAACATATCCCGTTTCGATTGTTTTACATCTTCAAGAGATAACTTCTCCATAATCTCGTATTCTTTTAAATTGATATTGTTTTCAATTGCGTACGAAATACATTGGTTAAGTGTCCAGTTTTGTTGTGCCCAAACTGTATTTGCAACTATCAGACTTAAAAAAAGTAGTAAATAAATTTTTGTTCTAACCATTTTCTGAATATTGTTTTGTGTTTTCGTGCCATAATAATGCCACAAACATTATGCACTAATAATGTGACACTTACAAACTCACCGAATAACTATCCGTTAAAATAATTTACATTGTTTTGTAAAATATTTTTACACATCGTAGGAAATAGAAATGAAGTAGTCTAATTTTGAATGGAATTTTCAACATTAATTGTCATTTCGAACAAAGTGAGAAATCTGTAACCAAAAGACGCTTAGGAAAAAGATTTCTCAGTCGTACCTCCTTCGAAATGACAGCAATATTACAGCCATGCCAAAAGGAAATATTTTAATCGTTGACGACAACAAAAGTATTATCAGCACCCTTGAAATATTATTAGGTCCTGAGTTTGATACTGTAACCGGAATCACCAATCCCAATCAGATTCCAACCGAACTGCGAACCGGTGATTATAATCTGGTAATTTTAGATATGAACTTTCAGGCTGGGATTAATTCCGGTAACGAAGGTATTTTCTGGCTCAACCAAATAAAAAAGAGCTATCCGGATATTTCAGTTGTTTTGATAACCGCTTACAGCGAAGTAGAGCTGGCCGTAAAAGCACTAAAACAAGGAGCCACCGATTTTGTACCCAAACCCTGGGACAACAGTAAACTGTTGGCTACCGTTAAATCTGCCATTCAACTCAATTATTCAAAAAAAGAAGTCGGCTATTTAAGACAAAAAGAAAAGGGACTAAAACAGGAGCTCAACCGCGAGCAGAAGTACATTATGGGTTCTTCGCCACAATTAATGAAAGTAATGAGTGTGGTTCGGAAAGTCGCAAAAACGAATGCAAACATTCTAATTACAGGCGAGAATGGAACGGGGAAAGAATTAATAGCGCGCGAAATACATAGATTATCGTTACGTAGCCGGGAAGTAATGGTTGATGTGGATATGGGAGCCATTAGTGAAACTCTATTTGAAAGCGAACTATTTGGCCATGTAAAAGGAGCTTTTACCGATGCCCGCGAAAACCGTGCAGGAAAATTTGAAACAGCAAACAAAGGAACCCTGTTTCTTGATGAAATTGGCAACCTATCATTTCACTTGCAGGCGAAACTGTTGGCGGCCATTCAAAACCGCGAATTTATGCGATTGGGTTCCGACAAACCCATTCCAGTAAATATACGATTGGTTTGTGCTACCAATAAAAAACTGGAACAAATGGTTGCAGAAGGACTTTTCCGCGAAGACCTTTTGTACCGCATTAACACCATCCAGATTGAAATTCCTCCTTTACGAGAACGTGGTAATGACATACTTCTTTTAGCCGATTTCTTTCTAAAAAAGTATGCATCGAAATATGGAAAATACGATTTAAAAATTAACCAGCCCGCACAGGATAAACTATTACAATATCCGTGGCCGGGGAATATACGAGAATTACAACATACCATCGAAAAAGCAGTAATTTTAAGTGACTCTTCCGTATTAAAACCAGAAGATTTTTTCTTTAAACAAATACTATCTGCTAAATTCGACGATGAACCACTAACCATTGAAGAAATGGAAAAACGAATGATTCTTTCTTCTATTGATAAAGCTGCCGGTAATATGAGCCTGGCAGCCGAAAAATTGGGAATTACACGTCAGACCTTATACAACAAAATAAAAAAATACGGGATATGATTAGCAAAAACCTGTATCTACAAATTATTTTTCGAGTACTATTTTTAGTCGCTACTGCATTGTTTTTGGGATGGATTATTTTTGAGCAACAAGCTTATGTGCTGGCCTCAATTCCAGCAATAATTTTAGTAATAACCACCTTCAATCTGATCTATTTTTTTAACCGAATTAACCGTCGGATATTTTACTTTTTCGATGCCATAAAAAACGAAGACAATACACTCTCCTTCCCCAAAAACAGCAGCAACAAAATTGTTCAGGATCTCAATAAGAGCCTGGTTAAAGTGAATAAACAAATCCAGCAAATTCATATTGAAAACCGCCAGCAAGAACAATATTTTCAGGCTTTGCTGGAACATGCTGCAACCGGAATGTTTACCTTTAATAAAAAAGGTTTTATCCTCCATTCTAACAGTCTGGCAAAACATCTGTTTGCAGTTGATGTTCTTACCCATATCAACCAGTTGGAGCGTATCGACAAAAAGCTGTTTCAACTGGTGAAAGATATTCATCCATCGGAGCAAAGACTGGTAAGCCTAAATACCGAACGAGGAATTGTTCAATTGCTTTTAAAATCGAACTCTTTTATTAGCGACAAGGAGGAATTAATGCTGATTTCGGTACACGATATTAAAAACGAATTGGATGAGAAAGAGTTAGATTCGTGGCGAAAACTGATTCGGGTGATGATGCACGAGATCATGAATTCGATAACACCAATCACTTCGTTATCTGAAAGTTTAGCCGGTTACTTTTATTCGAATGGGAACATAAAAGCGCCAGAGGAAATTAATGAAAAAACCATTGAAACAACCATACGTGGACTGGAAGTTATTCGGGAACAAGGGAAAGGATTAATTTCCTTTGTTGAATCGTATAGAAAACTTACCCGACTTCCGGTTCCTGAGAAAAAAATCTTTCAAGTTAAAAATTTACTCGACAACATGCGCATTTTGTCATCGTCGTTTGAAAATGCAGACCAGATTAAATTGAGTTGCGAAGTGATTCCTGAATCACTTGAGGTTTTAGCGGATGAAAAGCAGATATCGCAGGTACTAATAAACCTTGTAAAAAATGCGCTCCAGGCAAACATGGCAAACCCAGATGCCACCGTTAAAATTGTAGCTCAATTAGATGAAAACGGAAGGCCACAAA
>JBFFMM010000111.1:0-8927 GCA_041554075.1 Draconibacterium sp.
ATTCAACTTTAAGGCCATCAGGCAATGTTCCGCGCTTTTTATCCTGAAAGACTGGGCAAAAAGCCCCGGGGCAAACGCCGAAATCCAATACGCAACAAGCATCAACCTCGACCTGTATTACGACTGCGAGGAAGAGCTCGACAATATTTCCGACCAGCTAAAAATTAGCCTCGTCGGGTAATTGGGGGGATAATTACAAACAACCGCCGGGGTTTGAGGCCCGGCGGTTAAAAAAAACGGTTATGAATAAGATTCAGTTTTTACGCACAACAAAACGATTTTTACTCCAGGTAGTTGCCCACCGACAACAACTGCTCGACCACCGCAGCGGCAAACCCGCCACCGAAACCATGATCGAAATAATGGCGCTCATTAATTACTGGGTACCGCAAATGGATAGTTTCGACCGCATTTCGGCCTACATCCAGCGAACAAAAATACAAGACGGCGTGCGCGAACTCATTCCCAAAAACAAAGAGCGCTGGCAAACAAAATTCAGCAGTTTACTCGCCGAAGCCAAACGACTACAGCAACCGGCAACACAAAAGAAAATGTCTTACGCTTTTAATTAACCAGTATGAAAAATCAAAACAATTCAGATCATTCGTGGATCGTTCCCGCCGACAGCGCAGAGATCTTCTGTAAAAAATGTTTTCAGAGTTTTTTTTCGAATAACCTGGTAGCCTGTAAAGCGCAAGAAAAGCCAAGTGCACAAAAAGTGCATGCGCAGCACCAATAACCTTTTCAACCTATGGGAAAAATTAAAATTGAAACCGGAAAAAAGCCGGTAATGGTCGACGAGCCCGCATTTTTAAAAGCCATGTACCATTACATCCAAACCCGGATGGACCAACGCCGCGGCGAAATTTACGTGGAGGCCAACAATGTAAAGGAGTTTGTAATTGTTCCTTTCAACATTAAAACCCACGGCGAATGAAACTCCTGCTCGACATACTTCTGCTTTCTGCCTGTTGCGGCGGAGTTTTTACCACAGCAATTTTTGTTTTGCTGGCTCGCCTCACCCCACCCTGCCAAAACTGCAACGGAAAAACCGAAGGGTTTTGCAACGATCCCTTTTATGGAAACTGTAAATACAATTAATAAAAACTGAACTATGGAATTAACAATAAAGGCAGCTTACGAAGAAATACTGAATAGTAATGAGTTCTGTAAATGGGTTAACCCGGAGCTGAAACCCATCAAAAACCCTGAATTTTGTAATAATCATTTTATGATTCAGATGGATGATTTTAGAACCATAACTGATTCGGTAAGTGTTGAAATTTATAACATAAGAAAAGAAGAAACGGTTTTAGTCCATTGTAAAATAAAAGAATATTAAACCATGGAAAAAACACATAAAATCGGCTGGTTAAATTTGCCCGGGTACAAAGGCGAAACTTGGAATCCGATAGTAGGATGCTCTAAAATTTCGGAAGGATGTAATAATTGTTACGCTGAAATAATGGCCAACCGACTTTCCAAAATACAAAAAACTTCTGATAAATATTGCCACTCGATAAATCCTGAAACCGGAAAATGGAATGGATATGTAAATGGTTTTGGAGACGTAGTAATAAAACCATTACACTGGAGAAAACCGAGAGTTATTTTTGTTTGTTCGATGGGCGATTTGTTTCACGAAAAAGTACCATTCAAATGGATCGATAAAGTTTATAGAACAATGGAGGATGTAGATGTTTTCGACAAACACATTTTCGTAATCCTTACAAAACGGGCTGAAAGGATGTTGGAATATATCACCTACCGGAAAGCCAAAGGGATGAATTATGGACACTCATGGATTTGGATGGGAGTAACAACCGAAAACCAGGAGCAAGCAAACAAACGAATTCCGTTTTTACTTGAAACCGAAGCAGCCGTAAAATTTGTTTCAATAGAGCCAATGTTGGGTCCAATTAAGTTAAACCGATTAAAGGAGGGTATAGCTCTCGAACGAAATTCCCTTAATGGCGAAGCCTATTCTTTAGGAGAAACCTACCAGGAAGGGCCAAAACTCGACTGGGTAATAGTTGGCGGCGAAAGCGGACACCATGCCCGGCCAATGCACCCCGACTGGGTTCGCTCGGTACGAGACCAATGTGCCAAAGCCAACACGCCTTTCTTTTTTAAACAGTGGGGAGAATGGGCACCGACACACGAGCTGCTTTGCAACCGCCCCGGCTTAAAGGGAAAATTATGGCATAATTTCGATCCCGACACTTCGGTTTGTAAACTGGGCCGCAAAAACACAGGGAACTTATTAGACAACAGGCGACACGAAGATTTTCCGCTCTCACTACTCACGACTAAATAAAATCTGAATAATGACTCAACAACAAGCAAAACAAAAAAGCTACAGCATTTTAGAGCTCCAAAAAATGGAGGAGTTCCGGCTTTTCGAGCTCGCCTCTTTTTACCACATCGCCGAGTACAACAAAATGCACAAACAGCCGCTACTGTATGCCATATTGGATGCACAGCATAATTTTAAAAAATGAATCAACAACAAGCAATACGCGCCTTCGACGACCACCTTGTTTGGATGGCAAAACGCCGGATGATTAACAACCTGATGTTAAAAAAACTCAGCGGCGCGCTCGAAACACTTGCAGAAAGCGACTCGGGATTAAATGCCGAAGACATTGCAGAAATAAACGCCGCAAACCGGGCAACTTCTGCCATGAAATTGCTTGTTAAAAGTTGTGGAATTACCGAAAAAGGAATGGCAAAAATGAACAGTTTGCCCGACGAATTTACCGATACATGGAGCGAAGCCTGCCGCGCCGGAAAAGTACCGCGGCCAAACTCCGACCAGGGCTTTAGTTTTATGATTATGGTGGAGCGGCAAATGACAATGCTTGCCGAAGCCGACATCGCCACGCTCGACAGTTACATATTTTACAAAAACCTTGTAAAAAGAGCGCACCAAATAAAAATAAAAGACGACACAATACTATTGCGCGAGCTTTTCCCACGGCTACAACAATATTTTAATAACATTGACAACCAGGGTTATTTCGACCGTAAAAAAACATACCATCAATTGTATAATTACCACGTAAACAAATGGAATTAAAAAGCAAAACAATACAAATCCCGGTTACCGAAAAAAAAGAATCGCGGCACGAAGAGTTCAAAAAATACAAGGAGGAACACGGCACCGACTTTATAATCGACGAGGCCGCGCGATTAATGGAGCTGGCGGGCGAAGACCCCGACATTAAATCCGGAGTTTACACCGAAGTGGTAAAAATGCTGTTTGAATACCCGCGAGATTTTCAGCGCGACTTTTTTATAAAAATACTGGGCCGCCGGTGGAAACCCATGAAAATATGGAAAGACGAATTTAAAATTCAAAAAGACCTGCGCACCGAAGAGCAAGAGGCGGACAATGCGCCGGGCGATGATTCCGACACCACAACACTCGAGAAATTTGGTTTTTATACCGAAGAAAATAAATACTGGTTTGCCACACAAAGCGGTTTTGTTGAAGGCACAAATTTTATTATCGAGCCGCTTTTTCACATTTACAGCATGACCAACAACCGGCGATTGATTCGGATCACCAACGAGTTTGGTTATTCGATACTCTGCGATGTGCCCAGCGATGCAATGGTAAGCGCCGACCGATTTGGCAATTTCCTGTTTAACGAAGGCAATTTTCTGATCTTTATAAACAATCAGCAATTTAAAAAGCTGCTCCGCTACATCGGCGAAAAATTTCCGAAGTGTTTCGAGATAAAAACTTTTGGTTGGCAACCCGAGGGATTTTATGCCTTTGCCGACGGCGCTTTTAACGGAAAGTGGACAGAAGTTGACGAAATGGGGATAATGGAACACAACGGACAAAAATATTTTAGTCCTGCCTTTTCGAAAGTTTACAGCGAGTTGCGCCTCGACGACGATGTGTACGAAAACGACCGCCGTTTTATTTACCGCAAAAGCAATACCACCATGCACGAGTGGACCACACTCATTCAGCAGGTTTATGCCCAGGGCAAAAACGGGCAATATGCCATTGCTTATATGGTGGCCGCACTTTTTAGAAGCTCGATATATAATTTGTACAAAATATTTCCGCACCTTTTTTTACACGGAGAAAAAGGATCGGGAAAAAGCCAAATGGGATGGTCGCTGAGTAATGTATTTCAGCACGGCACTCCTCCTTTTAATCTTAGCTCGGGAACCGATGTGGCTTTTTTCAGAACCCTTGCCCGGTTCCGCGATGTGGTAATTTGGTACGACGAATACACCGACAACATCGACGAGAAACGATTCCAGGCATTAAAGAGTGCATTCGATGGTGTTGGACGCGAAAAGGGCAAAATGAGCCGCGACAGCCGCACAGAAAGCGATAAAATTAACTCCGCCGCAGTTATAAGCGGGCAACATTTACCACAGCGCGACGACAATGCACTTTATAACCGGAGCATCGTGCGGTTTTTTGTAAAACCAAAGGAAGGTTATACAAAAAAACAAATGCAATATTACGACCAGCTTAAAAGAGTTGAGGAGGATGGACTTTCGCACATTATCACCACCCTACTCGAGCACCGCCCGGTAATCGAAAAAAAGTTTGGGCGTACTTTTTCAGAAATGTTCGAATACTACAAAGAGCAGCTGTCAGAGCGGGGAGAAATTGTGGAAGACCGGATTCTCCGTAATTACACCATTCTCTCAACCGTTGTAAAGATTTTTCAGAACGAAACTCCTGTCGATTTAGGAATTGAAACTGAATCTTTTACTGAAATGTGTTTGCAGGATGCGGTGGAACAAAACGAAAAGGTGAGCAGCAGCGATGCACTCGGAACATTCTGGAAACTTCTGGGAGGACTTATCCAGGAGGGAAAAGTAACCGAATCGGATTACGATATTCAGGGCAAATGGACCGAAACAATTACAAAAAAGGAGGGTGGCGAAAAAAAGAGAATCGAAGTTCGTTTCGATTCCGACTCAATGACCCACGTACTTTATCTCGATTTCGACAGGGCTTATCAGAAATACATGGAAACGCACCGCATGGTTTATGGCACCACTGGACTCGGTTTGCAAACCATGGTCGACTACGCGCATAATCATTGGAGCTACATCGGATTAAAAGCCAGCCACTATTTTCAGAATGGAAACGGAAAAAGAACCAGCGCACACATGTTTAATTACACCAAATTAATACAAAAAGGAGTATTGCCCGATTTAAAAGGCATTATGCCCGACGAGGAAGAAACACCAAACAACGAATGGATGAAAGATACTCCGCAAAATACACCGGAACAGGGAACACTAAATATAAAAAGTGATCCCGATATTAAACATTAAGCTATAACTAAACTTTTAGTTGATTTATTTATAAAAAAACAAAACAAAAAAGGATTAAGCGAAAAGCGGTTCTGAGGTTCTGAGGTTCTGAGGTTTTAATATATAGTTCTGATAATTAAATATATAAGTATAATTAAAATAAAAGTAAAAAGTAAGAACCTCCGACCCTCAGAACGTACGAACCGAAGAACCGCATTTAAACGATTGGATAAAAACAACTAATTTTTTAAAAATAAAATGGAAAACGAATACACAACAACAAAGGCTCCGCGAAAATATGCCACGCTTACGCAGGTAAAATTTCAGCGGCACTATAAACGCCTCGAAATTGAGGAGAAGATAGTTGATCTGGAAAGAAAGTTCGAATACACCAGCCTGATAGAAGATCCTGATACCTGGCACGATTTACAATCACGCCTCGGCAATATGTACCATCAATTAATGGAGCTGCGGAATCCTATTGGTAAAGAAATTATAAAATCAAAATTATGAGAGCACTAAAAATTGTACACAAGAGCCCGGCATCCGGGAAAAAAGACTACATCAACCGGTCAATATTAACCGAGCCAAAAACGGAAATAATAAATGCCGTTGAAGTGAATAGAATGAGATAAAATTTAATAATAACTACACCGCAACTAAATAGCCAATGGCATTTATTTAGTGTTATATGCTTTTATTAAGCGGTGGCAAAAACTTAGAAAATGCAGTACTTACTTGAAAAAGAGGAATTAGATAATTTAGTTCCAATGAACAAATACAGAGATGAAAAGAAAAAGGTTGAAATGCTAATAAAGGAATATAAACGGCTTGGAAATTGCCAAAACCCAAGTGGCAACATGTATTGTGATAATTGCCCTATTTCAAGCTTAAACAACCAATTCCGTTTAAGAATATGTAGTTACGAAGCTTATTCGAAATAGTGTGTGGGCTAATTGCATATAACGCCCCGTGTAAACGGAGTTTGAAATTAATGGAAGAATTTTAAAATAAGAATTATGGGAATACTGACGTATATTTTTTGGGATGTCATTTTTTTAATATGTAAAAAAAGTGATGGTAGCTATAATGATAACTTAGAAACTAAAATTATTATATGCTGTTGGTTATTTGACGCTTTAGTGTGCTGTCTTATTCTTATTTTAAAAGGCTGGGAATTAATTTAAAACTTAGAGGGAACAATTCAGCACTGCCTCAAATTACGTTTACATATTGTTCAATCTTCGTTAACGTAACGGGCGAGTGCTGACACCCTCTAAGGTTACACGGGGCGTTCAATCTCATGGTATTTCGAGAGTGACGAACCGATTAAAAACTTCTTGTTTTTATGAGCAGTCACGTAGAAATGAACTGCACGGAGTTCTTACGTAGTGGAGTTAATGAGATTGAACGACGGTTACATATTGCGTTTAGGATATATTTTATTTGAAATACTGAATTAAAAAAAAACAAAAAGAAGGGAGGGGTTTTGAAAATTTTAATATCATGCGAAGAAAGTCAAGCGGTTTGTATTGAAATGCGTAAAAACGGGCATGAAGCATATTCTTGTGATATTGAACCATGCACCGGAGGAAAACCGGAATGGCATATTCAGGAAGATGTTTTAAAAGTAATTGAGCGTGAAAAATGGGATGCAATGATAGCTTTTCCACCCTGCACACATTTGGCTGTTTCCGGTGCTGCCTGGTTTGAGCAAAAAAGGAAAGACGGCAGACAACAAAAAGGTATTGACTTTTTTATGAAAATGGTAAACGCTCCGATTAATTTTATTGCTATCGAAAACCCAATTGGAATAATGAGTTCTAATTATCGGAAACCAGACCAGATAATTAACCCTTATTATTTTGGTGATAGTGAAAGAAAACCAACCTGTTTGTGGCTCAAAAATTTACCTAAACTATTATGGCACAAAGAAGATAATTTATTTGGGACCAAAACAATGGTTGAGCCTGAACTTGTAACCATGACTTCGCAAAAAACAGGAAGAACCAGAACTTATAGTAAATGGGAATATGAAACTTCGTGCAACCAGGAAGAAAGAGCTTCTATAAGAAGTAAAACATTCCCCGGAATAGCTAAAGCAATGGGCGAACAATGGGGAAATTATTTACATGAAAATAGTAATTATTTTATCCGCAAATTTGGATAAGCAAATATATATCCGTAAATTTGGATAAATATTTAAAACTATTACAAATGAAAAAGCAAATGTCACTTAGAAAACAGGCTCAATTAGCACCTAAATACGTTTTAAAAATGGATGGTGCAGGTTATTTGGCAGACGAGCAAAAATTAAGCGGTGTTAATTTTACCGACAAAGTTGAAGATGCAATGAAATTTTCAATTGGTTTTGATAATCCTGAATTAAAAACAGGCATTTGGAACGCAACCGCAAGATTATATTTTGATAATCCGTGGATGGAATTTAAAACCGTTGAATTATGATTGAGTGGCTACGCAAAAATAAAGATTCGCTTTCTATTCGAGGAATTGAAAGACAATTAAAAATGCCTGATTCAACTTTAATAAAAGCTGTAAACGGCTCTCAGGAATTACCGAAAAAGTGGATTGAACCACTGAACAAATTCATAAAGGCTTTGCAAAAGCCTTAGCGTAAGGGCTTTTGTTTTTTTCTTATAAACCACTGAATTAAATACAATGAGATTAAAAATGCAATATGTAACGTGTTATAAAAGTGCTTCCTGCACGATCTGTTGCGCTTGTATTCCTTTCATTTATAAACTACTGCTTTAAAAGCGCAATAGTTTATAACTGGTCGGCTGTAAACGGAGTTTATTTTTTATGTAGAGATTTTTTTCTTAAAGCGAAGCGAGGGATTCTTTTATTTATCTTTATATTTGGATATATAATATATTATCCGTAAATTTGGATAAACATTAATACTTACAGTTATGACAACTATTGATACTAACAGATTTGGACTAACCATTTACTACGAGCCTCTTGAAACAGGTGGTGGAATTTGCAGCGTTTTAGATGAAGATTATAATACATTGGCTTCTGATATTTTTGGACACTCACGAGCCTATTCAATCCAATTAGCGAGGGATGAACGTAGAAGATTGACACAAGAATTAAAAGCTAATGAAGTTGAGCCAATGGAGAAAATAAATACACCGTCACACTTAATATTAAAATAGCATGATTTATTTTTTATACTTTATTTATTTTTTATATCCATTTTGGTTCTTAGGACTACGAACTACTGACGATGGAATTATTTATGGAATCTTATTTTTGGTACATAGTGGATATATTGGATTGTTTACTGTTATAGCAGTTTATATGGGAGATATGTATTCATCTATAATAAATATGGCTCTGTTTATTTTAGTACTCTGGTGTTATCAAACTTATCTAATATGAGTGCAATTGATTGGTTACGCAAAAACAAAGAATCGCTTTCTATTCGTGGAATTGAAAAGCAGTTAAAAATGCCTGATTCTACTTTAATAAAAGCCGTTTCAGGTGTTCAAAATCTACCTAAGAAGTGGGAAAAACCACTGAACAAATTCATAAAGGCTTTGCAAAAGCCTTAGCGCGATGGGGCTTTAAGAAAAAAATATCGGGAATAAAAAGTAAAGTTG
>JBFFMM010000112.1:0-8927 GCA_041554075.1 Draconibacterium sp.
ATGTGCAGATGCGGATAAAATCAAATAATATTTTAATTTTGCGTGAACGTTAACGGATATTTTAAAATCAACTAAATATGAAGAATTTATCGATGCTGGTTATTGCCTTTCTTGTAATGTTTACGGCATGCACCGGCGGGAGCAAAAACTCTATTGAAACAAAAAAAGAATCAAATGCTATGTTTACCGGAGCAAAAGGCGAAGTAAAAATTATGACTCTCGACCCGGGTCACTTCCATGCAGCATTAGTGCAAAAATCGATGTACGAACAGGTTGATCCTGTGGTTTATGTATTTGCACCCGATGGCGAAGATGTGGTGGACCACCTGAAACGAATTGAGGGATTTAACACGCGCACTGAGAACCCTACTTCGTGGGAAGAAAAAGTGTACAAAGGCGACGACTTTTTTGAAAAAATGATTGCAGAAAAACCCGGAAATGTAATGATGACCGCCGGAAATAACGCGAAAAAAACAGATTACATTTACAAAACCATTGAAGCCGGAATTAATGTTTTGGCCGATAAACCAATGGTAATTACACCCGATGAATTTCCCAAACTGGAAAAGGCATTTCAACTGGCCGACGAAAAAGGTGTTTTGTTGTACGATATAATGACCGAGCGCCATGAGATTACCACCATGCTTCAACGCGAATTGTCGCAACTGCCCGAAGTATTTGGTAAACTGGTAGTGGGTACCGAAGAAAATCCGGCCATTACAAAAGAAAGCGTTCACCACTTTTTTAAATATGTTTCGGGCAAAGCATTAAAACGTCCGGCATGGTTTTTCGACACCAAACAACAGGGCGAAGGAATTGTAGATGTAAATACACACCTGGTTGACTTAATTCAGTGGGAAGCTTTCCCGGAAGTTGTGCTTTCGAAAAGCGATGTAGAGATTGTTTCGGCCAAACGCTGGACAACTGACCTCACACCGGAGATGTTTAAAAAGGTAACTTACCTTGATGAGTATCCGGAATACTTAAAAAAAGATGTTGACGGTAATGTTTTGAAAGTATACAGCAACGGCGAAATCAACTACAAACTAAAAGGGATTCATGCCAAAGCATCGGTTATCTGGAATTTTCAGGCACCGGAAGGCGCTGCCGATACACACTATTCCATTATGCGAGGCGAAAAATGTAACCTGGTAATTGAGCAAGGCGAAAAAGAAGGCTACAAACCCAAATTGTACATCGAATCAACTTCGGGCGATGTTCAGGAATTTGCAGGTAGTTTAAACAATGCTGTTCAGGGTTTAGCAGAAAAATATCCGGGGATTACGGTTGAAAAAATCGCGGATAAAAAATGGACTTTAAATATCCCTGCTAAATACAGCGTAGGCCATGAAGCACATTTTGGACAGGTTACCGAAAAATACCTTCAGTATTTGATTGATGGTAAACTACCGGAATGGGAAGTACCCAATATGATTGTAAAATACTACACTACTACCGAGGGCATGAAAGCTGCCATGCAGTAAAGTAGTGAGATATTGGTACTGAGTATTGAGTACAGAAAAGGCGGTTTCCAAATAAATGGAAACCGCCTTTTCTGTTTAGAAATTAATGGCTTCACGTAGAATGAAATCCTCAATACTCGATCCGATAAAATTTGTTTATTTATTTCCGATTTTACTTTTTCACCGGCGAATCCACCACAATCCGTTTTTTCTGATTGGCAACTTTGTAAGCCACAAGAAATCCATATTGTGCCACTCGTTTCATTTTCCCATAATCGATTTTTTCAAGATCGTCCGTGGTTTTATGGTAATCGTCGTGCATTCCGGTGGAAAGGCCCAGTATTGGAACTCCATTTTTGTAGAAATGAAAATAATCGCTGCGCGTTAAAAAAGCTTTAGTTAATTCATCGCTCGGAATTAGTCCCAATTCCTCACATACTTCATCACTTATTTCCATCAGTTCCGAACTTTGTTTCCCCGAAACAATGTAAATCCCGTTTGGTCCGGCCAGTTGTTTGTCCATTTCATCACCCTTTTCAGGTTCCTTTTCTGCCGAACGCCCCACCATATCGAGGTTAATATCTGCCAAGGTATTGGCAAGTGGAATTACCGGATTTTGAGAATAATAATTGGAGCCAAATAATCCCTTTTCTTCAGCGGTTACCCACACAAAAACAATACTTCGTTTGGGTTTCTTTTTCATGCTTTGAAAAGCCTCGGCAATTTCAAGCAAGGCCACAGTTCCGCTTCCATTGTCGTCGGCGCCATTAAACACTTCTCCATCTTTATCAACACCAACATGGTCGTAGTGCGCTGAAAGAACCACACATTCATTTTTTAACACCGGGTCGCTGCCCTCAACAATGGCAATCACATTCTTTCCGTTGGCAGGAATTTTTTCTTTTACAAGTTGAATTTGCGCTGTGCATTCCTTCAGTTCAAATGATTTTGGGGTACCACTTTCATTTATCTCATTCTGAAACTGAGCCAGCGTTTTTCCCGATTCTTTTAGCATTTCGTTGGCCAGTTGCTCCGTCCCAAATATCAGTTTTATTGGAACAAACGGACGAGCCTTTGCACTTTTCAACTGAAACATTCCTCCGTTTGCATATTCTTTTAGTTCATCTAAAATATCAGAATTTGGACTTGTTGGATCAGGAACGAGGATAATTGCTTTCGCACCACCCATCATCGCTTTTTGCATTTTTTTCATTTCAATACTGAAATCGATCTTTGCACTATCTTTCGCCAATTCCAGATTTCTGGTCATCAGCAAAACAACCTTTCCTTTTAAATCCAGACCTTCCGTATCGTTGTATTTTGTTTCAGCGTTGTACCATCCATAGCCTGCAAAAACTATATCTCCTGATATCGTATCGGACTGTGCAGATCCACCAATTGAAAAAATAGCATTGTCAGAATAAATTACACCTCCGTTTTTATACAGAAGTTTACAGAACGTATTTTGCAGATCTGGAATTACTGAAACCATTTCAACTTTTTTAAAATAGCCATCAACACAGGGTTTAAGACCCATTTTTGCACACTGTGCTTTCAGATAGTTGGCTGTAATTTCAAGACCCGGCACTTTTGAATTAAAATCGCGCCCCTGCAAATAATCGCTTGCAACAAATTCCAAATGTGCTTTCAAATCATTTTCGGTAATGGTTTTCATTTCACTTTTCTGTGCCATTACCAGCATTGCAAGCGAGAGTAAAAAAAGGATTAAACTGGTTTTAAATTTCATCAATTGTTTGATTTATTTTGTATGAATAGAAAGCGCAATCCGATTATAAGTAGAAAAAACCTACGTTCATTACACATCAAAACATTCTATAATGGTACTATTTCTGTCCGCTTGTAAATTCGATATGATCCGTATTTGCCACTTCCAGTCCAACCAAAAAACAGAGGTCGCTAACCCGTTTAATTTTTTCGAAATTTATTTTTGAAACCTCATCGCCAACTTTATGATAATCGGCATGGTAACCAGTGGCATAATTTAAAATGGGCACTCCGTTTTTATGAAAATAATAATGATCGCTGGCGCGTAGAAAAGGATTTTTTGGCAGCGATGTATCTGGCACAAGTCCCAACTCTTTGCATTTTGCTGCATTTATTTCGGCCAATTCTGGCCATACATCATTCGACAAAGTGTATAAACCATCAAAGTCTTTTACTTTTTTAGGCGAATCTTTCCATACATCGTCCCGGGGCGATTCATACACCCGGCCTACCATATCTAGATTTATGGCTGCCACTGTCTTCTCCAACGGAAAAATTGGATGATCGCAATAATACAACGAACCAAAATGACCAATTTCTTCGCCGGTTACCCACAAAAAAACAATGCTCCTTTGGGGCTTTTTCTCCATACTTATAAATGCCTCCGCAACTTCCATTATAGCTACCGTCCCCGATCCATTATCATCGGCTCCATTGTACACATCGCCATCTTTTCCAATTCCCAAATGATCGTAATGCGCAACAAAAACCACGTATTCATTTTTCAAAACAGGATCGGAACCTTCAACAATACCAACTACATTTTTACCTTCAACAACTTCAGATTTGTTTTCAATTTGTAATTTTATTTTTTTGTTTATTGTTGATATAAAATCCACATTGTTCCCTTCCGATATTTCTTTCAGGTACTTATCGTATTTTCCTTTCCCACCCAGTAATTTATCGGCAAATTTGGCTTGGGTTAAAACAACCGGGGTTCGTTCTTTTTCTACCTTATAGTTTAAACGATATCTTTCGCGGTTAAACCAGGTATTAATTTGATTAAAGGTGATATTCTCTTTGTCATTTGGATTTGTTACAATAATAATTGCTTGTGGTTTTTTATCTGAAATGCTTTCAATCTTACTTTGTTCCAGGCGATTGTTCCAACGATACGAGTCTTCCCGCAAAAACGACTTTGTGTTTCCTTGCGAAACGACCACAATTTTTCCCTCTACATCAGGTATTTTTCCGGTACCAAAGCCAACAAAAATTATTTGTTCTGTTTCAATTTCTTGTGTTTCCTGTGGACGATTAATTATCACCAGCGAATTCGTTTTGTAAAGCGATTTCCCTTTCAAATTCTGAATCTCGATAAAACTACTTTCATCGGGTTTGGTCATTCGCATTTCAACCTTTTGAAAATAATTGTCAGCTCCGGGTTTTAACCCAATTCGTTTTGCATTTTCGGCTAAATAATCAGCGGTAATTCCTAAACCGTCAACCTCCGTCCCTAATTTTCGGCCTTGCAATTCATCGGAGGCAATAAAAGTTAAGTTGCGTTTTAAATCAGTGGTATCGATTTTTTGCAATGCTTCAGTTTGTGCAAACAGATTGAAACCTAGCAAGCATAAAATAAAAGAAACAAATGCAGTTTTTCTAAAAAACATAAAACAGTAATAAATTTAGTATAGATACTTATATTTGTGTATATGCTAAAATTAATAATTAAGACTAAAGTCGCAACAACCGTCAAAATAAATTGTTAATAATTCGATTTAAGCTAACAATATTTGATCAAAAGTTTACATAATATGAAAATAGTAAGACCTTTTTCAACTCTAATTCTTATCATTTCGCTCGTACTTCTTATTCCATCGTGTGCCATCAATCCGGTTACCGGCAAAAAACAAATCATGCTAATGTCGGAGGCACAGGAGGTAGCTTTGGGAGCTCAATACGACCCTTCTGTGGTTTCTACTTTTGGAGTGTACGACAGTCCTCAGCTCCTTAATTTTATTACTGCCAGGGGAAATGAAATTGCAAAAATTTCTCATCGCCCAAACCTCGAGTTTCATTATAAAATTTTGGATTCGCCGGTAGTAAACGCATTTGCGGTGCCGGGTGGGTATGTATATTTTACCCGCGGAATTTTGGCCCAATTTAACAACGAAGCAGAATTAGTAGGAGTTTTGGGGCATGAAATTGGGCATGTAACTGCCCGCCATTCTGTAAGTCAGCAAAGCAAACAGCAAATAGGTAATTTAGTTTTAGCTGGTGGTATTATTTTAGCCCCCGAAGAATTCCGTCCTTTTGCTGAATATGCGATGCAGGGAATGCAATTATTATTTCTGAAATTTAGTCGCGAGAACGAGAGTGAATCGGATCGATTGGGAGTAGAATATTCATCGAAAATAGGCTACGATGCGCGCCAAATGGCTGAATTTTTTAATGTGTTGAATAAAATGCAAATGGAAAGTGACCATGCCGGTGTTCCTACTTTTATGTCAACTCACCCCGATCCGGGAGATCGGTATGTTAAGGTCAATCAGAAAACAGAAGTTTGGCAAGACAGCTTAAAACAGACGAACTGGAAAGTTAATCCAGACAGCTATTTACGAATGATTGACGGATTGGTTTATGGTGACGACCCGAGACAAGGATTTGTTGAAGCAAACATGTTTTATCATCCTGAATTAAAATTTCAATATCCAATTCCTCAAGGTTGGGACCTTGTTAATTCTCCCATGCAAGTACAAATGGCACCGAAAGATGGAAAAGCGATGATGGTGTTTTCACTGGCTCAGCAAAAAACACTCGATGCAGCCGGAGATGCTTTAAAAGAAATGAATTTAGAGGTACTCGAAAGTAAACGAACAACTGTAAATGGTTTTCCGGCGATAATTGCTGTTTCGCAACAAGTGAATCAGAATCAACAAACCGGGCAGCAACAAATTATAAAAGTACTCTCCTATATTATTCAACAAGAAGATCGAATTTATGTGTTTCATGGGGTTGCTGCCGATGCCGATTTTAATGCTCAATACAAAACCTTCGAATCCACAATGGCAAATTTCAGAACATTGAATGACCCCTCAAAACTTAATGTTCAACCCGATAGGATTCAAATTAAAACCATACGAAGTGCTTCGGTAACTTTGGCCGATGCGTTTAACTATTACGAGGTTCCACAAGCGAGATACAATGAATTTGCTTTGTTGAACAATATGGAGCTTGACCACAAGCTTACAAAAGGCGATATGATAAAGGTGCTTGGAAAATAGCAAATTTACTATTTCTATTTGGGGTATTAGATCAAAGAATCACTCTAACATCTTGTGGGGAGTATAATTTTAAGCCCATATTTTAGTATCCTGTATGGAAATAATTAGATTGACACATGTTTTATCAGATCCCTTTTCCTGCCGGAGGCCTTCATCTTTGCCTTGAAGCAAAGACGAAGCAGAAAATTCAAGGCTGTTCTTAATCTTCACCCATCATCTTTACAAACCCCAAGTTCAAAGGAGTGATTTTCTCGCACACTCGAAACTTCTCCTTTTCTCTAAGGTTTCGTTTTGATTCCGAGATCGATTAAAAAAGGCCATTCAAGAAAAACAACGCCGGAAACTATGCCTATCTGGTTCGGAGCTTTGGCCTCGGCGGTGAGTCGGAAAATAAATAATGATGGCATTATGAAATTACCATTCATTGCCTAAAAGGCAAAAATTTAGTATTCTGTTTTCTCCACAAGATTTTAGATTAATCCGATTAAGGCTTTAATCCGATTGCTTTAACATACGAAGCATTTGTTGTACAATTGCTGAAGCTACAATTTTCGAGTAATTGCAACATGGCTTCTTTCGCCATTTCCTGATCAGGACGAGCCTTACGAATTTCATCGTAGGTTAAGCGGGGATTTTCGACAAATCCCACAATTTTATCCCAGTTTTCGGGCTCCTGAATACTTACCAGACAGCTGGTTTTTTTCATTTTTTTATAGGGCCAGTAATGGTAACCAATGTTGTTTTTAATCATTAATCGCGTCCATGCCGAAATCCACTCGTCGGTATTCTCGCCGGTCTCGCCCATGTAAATTGGCAAGTTTACTGAATCGCGGAAATCCACAAAATCCTGAATATTGGCTTGCAGAGTATCGCACCAGTAGCGGTGACAGGTGTACATCAGTTTATCGTCGAATTTCGAGTCAGTAAAAACAGAAAAGTTGCTGTTCCACTGAGCTCCGCCCAACAGTACAATGTGGTTAGTATCTACTTCGCGAATAGCTGCAACTGCACGCATATAAAGCGGTTCAAGCTGTTTGTTTAGTTCCGGAATTTCATCGCCAAAATGAGTAGCAATGGGTTCATTTAACAAATCGTAGCCTAAAATTAATGGTTCATTTTTATAATAATCAGCAATTTTTTTCCAAATCTCCACAAATAAATCCTGACTTGCTTTACTTACCATCAACCAAGGATAACCGTAACTATCGTCTATGTTATCGCCGGTTTGCCCACCGGGCGCATCGTGCATATCCAAAATAATGTACAACTCAGCTTCGCGACACCAGGCCAGCAACGTATCAATACGCTGAAAACCATCCTGAGCAGTTGTCAGTCCCATATAATCTTCATCGGTAAACAATTTATAATGAAAGGGAAGTCGAATGGAATTTGCTCCGGTACTTTTTATGTACTGAATATCTTCACGCGTAATGTAATTGTCTTTAAATTTTTGCCAGAACCGATTGGTAAAATCAGGGCCTACCATTTCGCGGAATGCCTGATCAATACGTTGTGCCGAATTAATTCGCCGAAATCCAAACATGTAACCTTCCGGATTTAACCAGTTCCCCAAATTGGTACCCTGAATAAAAAACTTACTTCCATCGGGTGCCTTTAAATTTGGACCATCAATGGTAATAAACTTTGGCGATTCGACCTTTTCAACCTTCGCTTTTTCACACGAAGTTACTGCAAGTAATACGGTCGCAAGAAAAATCAGAAAGTGAAGTGTTCGTTTCATAATTAGCTTTAATTGGTTTGTTTGCTAAAGTATGAATAATACCTTTTACTACCAATCGGGTTAAAAATAAGCCCTTCTTAAAATTAACAAACTTTTTTCTTTTATGATTCCTTTAAGCACATCAATACTTTTGTTTTGATACCTCCTCAAGCATTTTATTAATCAATTCCCATTGCATTCGGCCTACAGTCAAGTTATCCGGGTCTCCGTTAATAAGCGTAAGACAATAGGCAGCCTTCGACATTTTCCAAACTCGTGATACAGTGTGCTGATTAGAATTTGAAACATACCTTATCCGGAAATGCTTTTCAAGCGGAATTCCTATATTGTAACAAATGCGCATGGCTCTTTTTATGGCCGTCCCCAACTCCTGCTCAGATAGATAGACGTTTTGAAGCGATTCTGAATTAAAAAGTAGCTCCATTTCAATTATCGCTTCAATAAATTCACTAATATTTGGGGGAAGATGGCTGTTGTATATTTCAACAATTTCATCCTTTTTCATAGTTCTATGATTTTAATGATGAAACAATTTGTTTAGATTTTCAATTTTAGGAAGCCTATATTTTACTTTGTCTTCAAATAATTTACTTAAACCTCCCTCACCTAAAATTTTCTTATTACAAATTTGATATTTTATAACTTCAAATTTTTATGGTGCGTGCTTTTCTTTCAATTTCGACAGCCAACTCTTTCATAGTTTACCTCTGTAAT
>JBFFMM010000113.1:0-8902 GCA_041554075.1 Draconibacterium sp.
GGTAAAAATAACCAAATCCTTGGGTTTTAATTTGAAAGTTGCCAACTTTAAAATCTCAATATTGACAGGATGATCGATCAAACAATTGCAGCTTTAGAAATACTTGCTGAAAAAGAGCGAAAAGAACGTTCAAAATTAATGTTTCCAACTTCGATGAAGGTGTTAGGAGTGAGATCACCAAACATTAAGAAAGTAGTAAATGAATGTTGGGATACAATAAAAAACCACTCTGCAGAAAAGCAACTGAACTTTGCCAAAGAACTCGTAAAGACCAAAATATTGGAATGTAATCAGGTTGCTTTTTTATTGCTTTGGAAGAATAAAAATGCGCTTCGTTTGATCGGATTAAAAGACATTGAAGAGCTGGCGCAAAACATTGACAACTGGGTAACTGTCGATACGCTTTCAGTACTAATTTCCGGCTGGGTCTGGCGCGAAAATCAAATAACAAACGAAGATGTTTTAAACTGGCTAAATTCGGATAATCGCTGGTGGCGACGTACTGCAGTGGTTTCAACAGTAGCATTAAACCTTCGGTCGCGAGGCGGAACGGGAGATGCCAAACGTACTTTACTAATTTGCGAGAAAGTAATTTCCGACCGCGACGATATGATTGTAAAAGCACTCTCGTGGGCATTGCGTGAACTTTCGAAAAGCGATAAACCAGCCGTTGAAAAATTTATGGCGAAATATGATTTGCAATTGGCCGGACGTGTGCGTCGCGAAGTATATACAAAATTACAAACGGGAAGAAAGAACGCTTGAAGTATATTTGGATCAGGCATTAAAAAAAGCCGCTTGAAAATTTCAGCGGCTCCAATTTATATAAAATCCCAATTCCCTGTATTTGGAATTCGTTACTTCAAAATTGTTCGTTATTCTCCAAAGCGGTATCTTATATTAAACCCAAATCCTCCGGCATGAAAATCTGTTTCTTCAACAATACTTATCGATGGGCGATAATCGAGGCCGAGAGCAATAGGGACACCATTAAAACGGTATTCTAAACCAATTTCGCCGGCTACTCCCAACCAAAACGGGTCGTCGATTTGTATGTACGGACCAACACCAATATACCAGTTAAAAGCTTCATCTCCAAGTGGGCGGTACAAAAAATCCCAAAGCAGATCAATTCCAACTCCATCGCCAAACGAAACATCTGCATGCACTCTGCTAAACTGACCTGTAGAGAAGATTCCATCAATGGCAACATTCCCGCCAGAAACATCTCCAAAACGTACCCCAAGTTCTTGTGCGTTACCGTAAAAAATAGAAGTAATTACAATTGCTATTACGAGTAAAACCTTTTTCATATTGTTAAATTAATGTTTGTTTAAAATTTAATTTATTGCTCAAACAGTTTTGAGCATAATTTGTTTATTCGTTCACTACGCAGGTTGTTTGAAATGGAAATTACGGCATTTTTCACAATTTGCAAAACTAATTTTTAATTATTTATAACCTGAGTTCTTTGCAATAAGTAGTTGCACTTCATACATCGAACTCAGGTTAAATAAGGAAATTATAGACAATTATAAAATTCTCAGGCACATCGAAAGAGCATTCCGTATGTCAAAGACAGACTTAAAAATCAGTGGAACTAATCCAAAACGTGTATCAAGTTAAATTTACACTTCCAGAATCAAAGTATACAAAATAGAAACTTCTTAGAATAGAGAAGGATCGTACCTTTTAGAACATTAATTAAATAGCAAATTCTTTCATTTTTTTGCGATTTTTGTTTCAAACTTTACTTTTGTAGAACTTAATATTTAAACCAAAAAGCAATGAGCCGAAAAAGCATTGGTAAAAAGATAAAAGAGTTTCGCGAATTTAGGAAAATTGCTCGTGAAGATTTTGCTGTTCAGGCAAATCTTGATGTATCGCAGCTAGAGCAAATCGAAGAAAAAGGAACTGTCCCGTCACTGGGTCACCTTATTAAAATCTCGCGTGCTTTTGGTGTTCGTATTGGCACTTTTCTCGACGACCAGGAACATATCGGACCTGCTCTGGTAAAAGCCGGCGAAGCACAAGCCGGATTGAGTTTCTCGACCAAAGACGAAAGTAGTCGTGAGCATCTTAATTTTTTTTCGCTGGCGCAGGCAAAAGCAGATCGGCACATGGAGCCTTTTATGGTTGATATTGAACCGACATCTGAATCGGATTATAAACTTTCGTCGCACGAAGGAGAGGAGTTTATATTTGTTTTAGAAGGGAAAGTGGAAATTAATTATGGCAAAGAAGTGTATCAGCTTGAAAAAGGAGATACAATTTATCTCGATTCGGTAGTGGCACACAATGTACATGCAGCAGCTAACCAGGCTGCTAAAATTCTTGCCGTTGTTTATACGCCGGTATAATTTCATTTTAAACAAAAAACCATGCAGCTACTCGACTATACTCTGGGACAAATGCTCGAAAAATGGGCATTTGAAACTCCTGATAAGGATTTTATTGTTTATCCCGACCGCGATTTACGTTTTTCGTATAGCCAGTTTAACGAACGTGTAGATCAACTGGCAAAGGGATTACTTTTTATTGGGATAAAACCGGGAGATAAGGTTGGGATTTGGGCAAAAAATGTTCCCGACTGGACTACATTAATGTTTGCCACGGCAAAAATTGGAGCCATTCTGGTTACCATTAATACCAACTACAAACTGGCAGAACTCGATTTTTTGTTAAAAAATGCAGATATAAACACATTGTTTTTAGTTGATGGTTACCGCGACAGCGATTATGTGCAAATGATATTTGAGTTGGTGCCGGAATTAAAAATCCAGGCGCGGGGTGAGCTAAAAAGTGAAAAATTTCCAGAGCTAAAAAATGTAGGTTTTATTGGCCAGCAAAAACATCGTGGAATGTACAATACAGCTGAGCTTATTTTGCTGGGCAGCCACATCGACGATTTGGAATTGGAAAGTGTAAAAGAATCATTAAACTGTCACGATGTAATAAATATGCAGTACACCTCAGGAACAACTGGTTTTCCAAAAGGTGTAATGCTGTCGCATCATAATATTTTAAACAACGGATTTGCGACAGGCGAGTGCATGAAATATACCGAAGACGAACGCTTGTTGGTTTGTGTGCCACTGTTTCATTGTTTTGGTTGCGTGTTGGCGGTTTGTGCTATTGTTTCGCATGGAGCAACCTTGGTGTTTACCGAGGATTTTGATCCATTAATGGTGTTGGCCTCTGTTCAGAAAGAAAAATGTACTGCTTTATATGGTGTTCCCACCATGTTTATTGCCGAATTAAATCATCCCATGTTTGATATGTTCGATTTGAGTTCCTTACGAACCGGAATTATGGCAGGAGCACTTTGCCCCATCGAAACCATGAACCAGGTGATGGGTAAAATGAATATGAAGGACATTATTATTGTGTATGGTCTTACCGAAACTTCGCCGGGAATGACTGCCACCCGAACCCATAATTCGGCAGAAGTACGTTCCACAACTGTAGGTTTTGAATTTCCAAATGTGGAAGTTAAAATAGTAAATCCGGAAACAGGTGCGGAGTGTGGGGTGGAAGAACAGGGTGAAATCTGTTGCCGCGGCTACAATGTAATGAAAGGTTACTACAACAATCCCGAAGCAACAGAGAAAGCGATTGATGCAGGAGGTTGGTTACATTCAGGCGATTTAGCGGTTAAGACTAAAGATGGTTTTTACCGGATTACCGGACGTATAAAAGATATGATAATTCGTGGTGGAGAGAATATTTATCCTCGCGAAATAGAAAATTATCTGTATCGATTGCCACAAATTGAGGCGGTTGAAGTGGCTGCCGTTCCGAGTGAAAAATATGGCGAAGCCGTTGGGGCGTTTATTAAGTTAAAGAGTGGTCAAAATATTTCGGAGGAAGAGATTGTTGATTTCTGCAGAGGAAACATTGCACGGTTTAAAATTCCCAGATATATCTTTTTTGTTAACGAATTTCCTATGACAGCCAGTGGTAAAATTCAAAAATACAAACTCAGCCAGTTGGCACTGGAGCTCTGCAAGGAGAAAGGAATTGAGATAGTGTAGGATTTTCGTTTAAAGTCGGACTCTGCTTATTATATTTGTACACATTAAAACAGAACAAAACAAACATGTCAAAATACAAACGAATTCTTTTAAAATTGAGTGGCGAATCATTAATGGGTGAGCAGCAATATGGTATCGATCAAAATCGCCTGGGAGATTATGCCGAAGAAATTGCAGAAATTGTAAAATCAGGGGTTCAGGTCGGAATAGTAATTGGCGGCGGAAATATTTTTAGAGGATTGAGCGGTGCGGCAAAAGGTTTCGATCGGGTGAAAGGCGACCAAATGGGAATGTTGGCCACGGTTATAAATAGCCTGGCTTTAAATTCAGCATTAATAAATGCCGGAGTAAAATCGAAAGTACTTACAGCAATCCGGATGGAACCTGTTGGAGAGTATTATTCAAAGGAAAAAGCAGTTGAAGCGCTTTCAAATGGCGAAGTGGTTATTATTTCGGGCGGAACAGGAAATCCATATTTTACAACCGATACAGCCAGTGCACTTCGTGGAATAGAAATTGAAGCTGAGGTAATGTTAAAAGGGACTCGAGTGGATGGAATATATACTGCAGATCCTGAAAAAGATGCCAGCGCTACCAAATTCGACAAAATTAGTTTCGACGAAATATACAATCGAAATCTTCGAATAATGGATTTAACGGCAACAACTTTGTGTAAGGAAAATAATTTACCCATTTATGTATTTAATATGGATGAAAGGGGTAACCTACAGAAGGTTATGAAGGGTGAAGATATTGGAACTTTAGTGCATAGTTAAGGTTTTTATTATTTGAACATGCAATAAATTATTCAAAAAATTTTCGCGTAAGTATATTTTTTCTATATTTGCTAACAGTCCAAAAATGGAAATACAGGCTTATCCTAATGCAAGAAGAAGTAGAATTTGTTTTAGACATTTGTAACGAGAAAATGAGTGCTGCCCTTGAGCACTTGGAGAAAGAGTTAGTTCACATTAGGGCAGGAAAAGCATCTCCTACAATGTTGGATGGCGTTCTGGTAGAATATTATGGAAGTATGACACCGTTAGCACAGGTATCGAATGTTAGTACACCTGATGCACGAACACTTGCCGTACAACCTTGGGAAAAGAATTTAATTTCGGTTATTGAAAAAGCAATTATGAATGCCAATTTGGGTTTAAACCCGGATAACAATGGCGAAATAATTCGAATCAATATTCCGGTATTAACCGAAGAGCGAAGAAGAGACTTGGTAAAACAAGTACACCAGGAAGGAGAGCATGCCAAGGTAAGTATTAGAGGAGCACGAAAAGATGCAAACGTTAGTCTGAAAAAATTAGAAAAAGACGGACTTTCGGAAGATCTTGAAAAAGATGGCGAAGCACAAGTGCAAAAGTTAACGGACGATTTTGGTAAGAAAGTAGACTCTTTAGTGGAAGCTAAAGAAAAAGATATTATGACTATTTAATTGTTTCTAGTTTTCTGTTTTCTGAACATTGTTTAATTGTTTTCATGGCTTTGAGGCAGCTTGTAGAAGCTGCCTTTTTTTTGCCCTTTTTTTCAGAAATCTTTTCTTTTGAAATAATAACTTTTCTTTTTATTTTTTACATCATAGGTAAAAGTCTCAGTATTTTTATCCTGATAAAACAGCGTCAATAATCCTATGTCGCCTGCACAAAATAGACTGTGGGCACTCATTATAATTGCAAAAAAGAAAACCATTGGATGGGGATAAAAAAGAATGATTCCCAAAAGGGTAATAAATTTTACAACAACCAACGGAGCTAGTGCAATAACCGAAAACTGCTTTTTATTTAATACGTGCCGATCGGCCTCGGCATAAAATATGAATTTTTTCAAATAAGCTCCGTAATTAACTTTTGGTGCGCCAGTAATTTTTAGAGCAAGTCCGTGTAATAATTCATGTAACACTATTAATAAACTAAAACAAAAAAGTAAGGCTGCCAAAACGGAATAAAGTGGTTGCGCATAGTTTTTAGATGCTTGAATAACAGCCCAAATAACCAGAGCCAAACCCAAAACAAGCATTACAATCTGGTAAATCATATATAGTTTTACCAAAAGTCCACCCATTGTAAGCTGATTGAGAACAAACTCTTTGATCTCTTTATGATCGAGCTCTGCAATCAACTCAAATTGTTCTTCGTTTTGTAATTCTTCAATTGTTGGGTTAGCCATACTATTTGTAGCGAATAATTTTATAAAGGTCTTTTAAATTAAATAGTTTTAAAAGAACGGCAAAAACTAACGACCCGAATATCATAATCAAATATCCGTAAAACCACTGATTGATTTGTTTCGATAGTGTTCCTAAAACAGCAACCACGCCAATAAATAGTATGATTTGAATAATGTACTTAACATCAAACTTTAACTTGAAAATGATAAATGCTAATATCAATTGTGTGGCTCCCGTAAACAATTGAGTGGCCAAACTGGCATAGGCCGAACCAAATGCCTGAAGGCGAGGAATGAGGATTAAATTCAAGACTATGTTTAAAACCATTCCGCAGAAAGCCATAATGTTAAGTTGCTTTAAACTTCCGTTGGCAGTAAGCAAGGTGCCAAAAATGTATGTGGTGGCAATTCCAATAAAACCACACATTAATATTCCGAGAATAGCAGAAGAGTTGTGTGTATCGGAAGTGTATAAAATATCGATAATTTCTTTGTTGTAATAAATGCTTGACAGGGCAATTATTATAGCTGGTACGATTAAAAGCGTATACGAAAGCTTAACCATTTGTCCCACATTCTCCTTTTGCTTAATCATTTTCGAAAAAATGGGAAGTAAAAGTCCGGCAAATAAAACGCCAAACATCGAAACGGCATCTAGCAGACGAAACGAATGGGCGTAAATACCGGCTTGTTCTTTTCCAATTGGATCGGGGAGCAGACGTTCCAACATAACTGAATCAATCCGATTATAAAACGACATCAGTAAAATTAGTAAAGCGTATGGATATGATTTCCGAAGAAAAACCCTAAAAAATGAAAAGTCGAAACGAATCTTTATTCTTCCCGATTTTCCGAGTACAATTCCGAATGTTATAAGTGTGGTTACTGCGTACGCAATTGTTTGAGCATACACAAACCACTCGATGGTAAATTTTATGGGAAGGATATTGGTGAACAGTAAAATGCTGCAAATAATAATCATAAAACTACGATCGAGAACAGAAATTAAGCTGTCGGTTCGAAACAGATGCAGACCACTAATGTTCGAACGTAAATAGAGAGTAAACGAAACCAGAAACTGATTCAGAATTAGAAATAAAAGCAAATGAATTTGAATGTTGTTATACCCAATTATTGCTGCAATAACCAAACTGAAAACCGCGTAAACAATGGCGAGCAAAAATTTAAGTCCAACAATATTCGAAAGGTGCTTGGGTAGTAAAAAGTTATTTTGGGCAATGTTCCGGTTGTTGTAATTTGTAATTCCCAAATCGAGCAGAATATTCAAAATCATCGAGAAATTGAACAGTGCAAAATACATCCCAAAACTTTCGTCGCCAACGGTATTTTGTACAGTACGGTCAATCCCAAAAATATACAAGGGCTTAATCAACAGATTGAGGAATAGTAATAATATAAGGTTGGTTACGAATTTACGCTTCAAGTCGCCTGTTTTGTTAAGTTTATCCTATGAATAATGAACGGATAAATGTAAGAAATATTGAACAGACTGAACAGATAATATTCAACAGTTTCTTTGTACATTTACCCAAATTTGAACAATAAAACATGGTAATTGCTGTAAATACCCGATTACTTTTAAAAGGAAAGCTGGAAGGAATAGGTTGGTTCTCTTTTGAAACGTTGAAACGAATGACATTGAATCATCCCGAGCATGAATTTATTTTCATTTTCGATCGACCATATAGCCAGGATTTTGTTTTTGCCGAAAATGTAATCCCTGTTGTTATTGGTCCACCCACTCGTCATCCAATTTTGTGGTATTTGTGGTTCGATTTTCGAATTCCAAAAATTCTAAAAAAATATAAAGCAGATTTATTTCTTTCGCCCGATGGTTATTTGTCGCAACGAACAAAAGTACCCCAATTAGGTGTTATACACGATATTAACTTTGTACACCGACCCGATGATTTGCCTTGGTTAATAGCGAAATACTACAACTATTATTTTCCAAAATTTGCAAAAATAGCGAAACGATTGGCCACTGTCTCGTATTATTCGAAAGAAGATATTACGCGCTCGTTTAAAGTTGATTACGACAAAATTGATGTGGTTTACGATGGAATAAATCAGATTTTTGAACCCATTACTGAGGACGAAAAAGTAATGGTTCGGAACAAATATGCCGGAGGGGAGGAATATTTTCTGTTTGTTGGTGCCTTGCATCCGCGAAAAAATGTTTGTGGCTTACTAAAGGCTTTTGATGCTTTTAAAAGTGTCCATAATAACCCTACAAAACTCGTAATTGTTGGAGGCGAAATGCACAAAACCGGCGAAATTTTCGATACCTACGAAAACCTGAGAAATAAAAATGATGTAGTTTTTACGGGTAGAGTAACAACACATGAATTACACGATATTTTTGGCGGTGCTTTGGCGTTGGCCTTTGTGCCTTTTTTTGAAGGATTTGGAATTCCGATTGTGGAAGCCATGAGTGCCGGAGTTCCGGTAATTTGCTCGAATACTACTTCTATTCCTGAAGTGGGAGGGAATGCTGTGGTTTATGCAGATCCTTTAAAGATTGACCAAATAACAGATGCCATGCTTAAAATTCATGGTGATGAAGAGCTGCGCGAAACGTTGATTAAAAAGGGATTTGAGCAGAAAAATAAATTTAGTTGGGACGAAACAGCCCGATTGCTTTGGATGAGCGTAGAAAAAGCATTACA
>JBFFMM010000114.1:0-8838 GCA_041554075.1 Draconibacterium sp.
AAGGTCAATGTTCAATCAATTGAGGTGAGACGAGTTTCAAGCCCTCCTATTTATGGTGGCTGTACGGTACTTTCGGGACGTAGAATTTATATCGAAATTGATGAAAAGTACGTTGCAATTGCCACAAGCTTAGGTTTTATTCTCCTTGATTAATCTGTGTAGAAATTGAGATGCCCTTATTGGGATCTCAATTTTCAGCAAACAATCTATTGCTCTTGTGTCCGACTTAAAAAGTGTTTCGAATCGCCCCACTCGCCATAACCAATTTCGGCCCCGGCAACATGAATGCGTGCCTCCAGACAATTGCGACATAATTCAGCGTCCTCATCCAAACAAGGTTTATCTTCGTACAACTGGTATTCTTCGCGATAAGCTGTTGGTGTTAAATTTGGCATTATTACATTGGCTCCAACTGCAAGTGCTTTCTCGCGACCGGCCGGATCGATTGCCTGTAAAGCGGTGGCAGCAGCAATATTAATGTCGGGCATTAAAATTCGCAAAACTGCAATCATATTCAACGCCAAATCAAAACGTTCCTGCTTTGTTTTTAGAAGATGGCGGTGTTTGTACAAAGGCGTGTCTTCATGTTCAATGTACGGTCCCATGCCACACATATCAATATCCAGTTTTTTCAGAAACAATAAATCATTGGCCAGATCTTCGTAAGTTTGAAAAGGCAATCCGATCATAACTCCCGTTCCTACCTGGTAACCTGTTTCTTTTAAAAAGCCCAACGCTTCAACCCGTTTTTCAAACGAGTGTATTTCATTTTTGGGGTGAATTTTATAATACAAATCCGGATTCGACGATTCAATACGAAGTAAATAACGGTGCGCCCCGCTTTCGAACCACCGTCGGTACGTTTCGCGGGTTTGTTCGCCACAGCTTAAAGTAATTCCAAGCTCGTTGTTAGAAAGTTGTTTTATTTTCTGAAGTAATTTATCCACACGTTTTACATAAGCCGACGAGCTTAATTCGCCCGACTGTAATACCACCGAAGCAAAATTATTCTCCCATGCAAAACGACAAGCCTCCAGAATTTCTTCGTCTTTGGCTTGGTAACGAATTACTTTATCGTTTCCTTTTCTGATTCCACAGTACAAACAATCTTTAGCACAAACATTCGAAAATTCAATAAGTCCACGGAAATACACTTTCTTTCCCACTTCTTTCACTTTCACATCCTGCGAACGCTTTAACAAAGCAGTTCGTGCCTCTCCCTTTGTTTGTAACAATTGTATGATTTGCTTTCTATCCAACTCGCTAAATTTTCAGGTCAAAAGTAATTTTTTTCCATTCAAAAAAACAGGATTGAACCCAATTCAAGTTTTATGCTTTACAACTTAGGCTAAAAAACATACACACTTTACGACATTTCTCATGCCTCTGTTCTAAATTATAAACTACTTTTACAGCAAAATCCTGCGGGAAGGCTACGGCTGACTTTAGGGAAAGATTCAACTGACTAATGATTATCGTTTAATTATTAGTCTATTTCCTTTCCTATTATTTCCGCAAACTTATTATTTAACCAGAAGATGGAGATATTTTTAGTTGGTAAAAACTTCCAACTTCGTGCTTCCATCTTCCAACTTTTGAGATATGAAACGATTAGGCTTTGTAGGAATTATAATTGATGACCGTGACAAATGCGCCGGAATTGTAAACGATGTGCTAAGCCATTTTTCGGAATTGATTTTGGCACGAACAGGTTTACCGAATGCAAAAGGTACCACCTCTATTATTACTTTGGTAATTGATGCCACCACCGACGAATTGGGAGTACTTACCGGAAAACTGGGAAATATTCCGGGAGTTTCTGTTAAATCAGGATTGGCAAAGAAGTAAACAGTCGAAGTCACAGTTTTCAGAAAGAACTTTAAACATTGAACTCACAACAGTAAACAAATACATTATGTACAACGTACCCGCCGATTTTATCAATGAACAAAAAGTTTGGGAAGCCATAGAACAAAACCAGAATCCCGAACCTGAAAGAATAAAAGAGATTTTAGCCAAAGCAGCTGAAATGAAAGGACTAAACATGGCCGACGTAGCAGCATTAACCTGCATTAGCGACCCTGTTCAACTTGGCGAATTATTCAATACAGCCAATCAGGTAAAAGAAACCATTTACGGTAAACGTTTGGTCGTATTTGCGCCGCTTTATATTTCAAACCTCTGCTCCAACGAATGTTTATATTGTGCATTTCGTGCAACAAACAAAGAAATTGTTCGCTCGGTTTTGCCACAGGAACACATTGCCCGCGAGGTTAAAGAACTAATTAACCAGGGACAAAAGCGTGTACTTTTGGTCGCTGGCGAATCGTATCCGAAAAAAGGATTTCAGTATGTACTCGATTCGATTAAAACGGTTTACGATGTAAAAACTGAACACGGAGAAATACGACGCGTGAATGTAAATGTGGCTCCGCTTGAAATAGAAGAGTTTAAGCAGTTAAAAGAGGCAGGAATTGGCACTTACCAACTTTTTCAGGAAACCTACCACCGCGAGACTTACAGCAAAGTTCACGTTGGAGGGAAGAAACGCGATTACAACTGGCGGGTTTGGGCCTTGCATCGTGCCATGGAAGCCGGAATTGATGATGTCGGAATTGGTGTTTTATTTGGTCTTTTTGATTATCGTTTTGAGATTTTAGCGATGATGCAGCACATTCAGGAGCTGGAAGAAAAATTTGGTGTTGGTCCTCACACCATTAGTGTTCCGCGTTTGGAACCGGCAACTAACAGCGACATGGCATCGCATCCGCCTTATCCGGTTTCCGACATCGATTTCAGAAAAATTGTAGCTATTTTACGTTTGGCAGTACCTTACACCGGCATAATTATGTCGACCCGAGAAACTGCAAAAATGCGCCGTGATACATTTGCATTGGGAGTGAGCCAGATTTCGGCAGGCAGTAAAACCAATCCGGGAGGTTACGAAGAAGAGGATGAAATTTCGGGACAGTTTAGTTTGGGCGACCACAGAAAACTGGATGAAGTAATTCGCGATGTGGCAAGCATGGGTTACATTCCATCGTTTTGTACAGCCTGTTATCGTATGGGCCGCACAGGACAGGATTTTATGGATTTGGCCAAACCCGGTGACATTCGTTTGCATTGTGCACCAAATGCATTAAGCTCGTTTAAAGAATATTTACAGAATTATGCGTCGCCTGAAACCGTGCAGGTGGGCAATAAACTCATTACCGATTCCATAGCTAAAATGTCGGGATTAGCCCGGCAACGAGCCGAAAAACTGGTAAAAAGAGTTGAAGCCGGTAAAGATGATGTATATTGTTAATTCCTGTCTTTACCTTGATTTGCATGATTCACTTGATTTCATGATTAAAAACATAAATTATAAATGGAACATGAAGCATTAACTCATAAGATTATTGGTTGTGCTATGGAAGTGCATAAAAAACTCGAAAATGGTTTTCAAAAAGTTATTTATCAACGAGCATTAGCTATCGAAATGCAATTTCAAGGATTGGATTTTGAAAGAGAAAAGAACATGTCCATCTACTATAGGGATTTTGACATTGGTACAAGAAGAGTAGATTTTTATGTTGAAAATCAGATAATGGTTGAAATAAAGGCAAGACTTGAATTGGAAGATGCACATTTAAATCAAGCCATGAACTATCTGGAAGCATACAACATGAAAATTGGTCTTTTAATTAATTTTGGTGGCAAAAGTTTACAGTTCAAACGCGTCCACAACAATAAAATCAAGTAATCAAGAAAATCGAAATAATCATGGTTCAGACAAGGGCAGAAACTGACTTACTTGGAGAAAAACAAATTCCAACGGACGCACTTTGGGGAATTCATACTGCACGCGCTGTTGAGAACTTTCCAATTTCAGGTAATCCTGTTCACCCCGAGTTAATTAAAGCTTATGGCGAAGTTAAACTGGCTTGTGCACAAACCAATAATCAACTTGGATTATGGAAAAATTCAGAAAAAGCAGAGGCCATTGAAAAAGCTTGTTTTGAACTAAGTCAGGGTTTATTAAATGAACATATTTTGGTAGACGCTTTGCAGGGTGGAGCAGGAACTTCAACAAATATGAATGTTAACGAAGTTATTGCTAACCGGGCGTTGCAAATTTTAGGAAATACTACAGGAAGTTATTCTACCATTTCTCCTCTCGACGACATTAATCTACACCAAAGCACCAACGACACCTACCCAACGGCACTAAAAGTAGCCGCCATAAAACTACTGCGCCAGTTGGAACAAAATGTGCTTGATTTACAGGAAGCCTTTCAGCAAAAGGAAAAAGAATTTGCCCACATTGTAAAAATCGGGCGCACCCAATTACAAGATGCAGTTCTTACTACACTTGGCCGCGAAATGAGTGCTTATGCAGAAGCTTTTAACCGCGACCGCTGGAGAATTTATAAATGCGAAGAACGTCTCCGGGTAGTTAACCTTGGCGGAACAGCTATTGGTACAGGTCTGGGTGCACCAAAACAATTTATATTCCGCGTGGTGGACAAACTACGCGAAAATACTAACATTGGATTAGCTCGCAGCGAAAACCTGATTGACGGAACACAAAATGTTGATGTATTTGTTGAAGTATCAGGAATTTTAAAAGCCTGTGCTACTAATCTAATCAAAATAAGTAATGACCTTCGACTATTATCGAGCGGCCCCGATGCAGGATTTGGCGAAATAAACCTTCCTGAATTGCAGGCAGGTTCTTCCATAATGCCGGGAAAAGTAAATCCGGTAATACCAGAGGCGGTTGCACAAACTGCCTTAAAAGTTATGGGCAACGACCAAATTATTACTCAGGCCTGCAGTTCAGGCAATTTGGAATTAAACCAGTTTCTTCCTCTGGTTGCACATTCACTGCTTGAATCACTAACCATACTTTCCAATTCCTGCAAAATATTTCACGAAAAATGTATTTCTGGAATTACTTGCAACGAAATAATTTGCAAAAAAAACGTGGAGAACTCCACTGCAACGATTACCGCTCTAATTCCTTTAATTGGATATGGGAAAGCCAGCGAAATTGTAAAACTTGCAAAAGAAAAAAACTTATCAGTTAAGGAGGCAGCATTAAAATCAGCTTATATTTCTGAAAAAGAATTTGAAGAAGTAATTACTGCAGAAGCCGTTTGCAGACTTGGCCACTAACAAGTCAATGAAGTTAACATCACATTAACAACATTGTATCACACTGACATACTGCACATTAAACCCTACATTAATTCTAAAGACTAAATAATCTTTATTTGGATTTGGATTTGATATTTGATATTATTAATATTGAGTCTAAATTAAGATTAGATAATTATTTAGAACAATAACTCAAAAAAAGAAAAATCATGAAAAAAGTATTATTTGTATTAGCATTTGTGGCAGTTTACGGAGTTTCAATGGCAATGACATCGAACACTCAGGTAGTTTCAGTTGACCAGACAATTTCAGTGGTTGCCGATGTTGATAACAGCATTGATACTCCAGAAGGAGAAAAAGAAAAAGAGAAAAAAGCAGCTAAAACTGAAGCCAAAGCTGAAACAAAAGCTAAAGGTGAAGGTTGTTCAGGAACAAAAGCAAAGTCAGAAGGTTGCGCAGGCGAAAAATCAGCGAAAAAAAGTGACTGTAGTTCAAGCTGCGGAGGAAAGAAATAAACAACTCTAATACAATAGGGTTTGTATGGCCGCCTGTTTTTCAGAAAAACAGGCGGTTTTTTTTTAGCAATTCAAAATATAACCCACTTTAACTACATTTTCAATATTCACATTTGGATCTTGAGCAAAATACTTTCGTAGTTTAGAAATAAACACATCCAGGCTTCTTCCTGCAAAATAATCGTTTTCGCCCCAAATGGCGGTAAGTATTTGCTCTCGTCGAACCACATTTTTTTTCGCCCTGCATAACATTCTTAATACCTCAGCTTCACGCGTAGTCAAACGCTTAATATTCCCATTAATACTTAATGACAGATTTTCAAAATCAAATTCATACATTCCAATCGGAGTGATTTTTTCATCTGAAGATTCTAAAAGATCAGTTCGTTTGCAAATTGCTACAATTTTACACCACAACTCATCTTCGTCAAAAGGTTTGGTAATGTAATCATCAGCCCCAATGTTGTAGCCTTTCATTTTGTCTTCTTTCATGGCACGAGCAGTTAAAAACACCACAGGAATCTCGGGATTAATTGTTTTTACCTTTTTGGCAATACTAAATCCGTCAACTTTTGGCAGCATAACATCGAGAATACAAAAGTTAAAACTACCATCTTTAAAACCTTTTAATGCTGATTCTCCATCTCTAAACAGTTCTACTTTTACATTGTGGCTTTCTAAAAAATCAACCAATAATAAGCCAAGATTCAAATCATCTTCGGCGAGCAGGATATTTAATTTATTTTCTGTCATTTTGTTCCGTTAACAAAGGTAAAGATATAGTAAAAACAGTCCCATTGTTTTCATCACTTTCAAAAGTTACACTACCGTTGTGTGCTTCAACAACCCTTTTTACATAAGCCAGACCAATTCCAAAACCTTTTGCATTATGCACGTCTCCGGTAGGTACACGGTAATATTTGTCAAAAATATAATTATGATATTTCTGGGGAATCCCAATTCCATTGTCGCTTACCGACACCCATAAAGTTTCGTCATTATTTACGGTACGAATCACAATTTCGGGCGCTACTTTTGAATATTTTATTGAATTTGAAATCAAATTGACCAGCACGTTAGTCAAATGCAACTTATCGGCATAAATCATTGCTTTCGTGGCATTTTCATTAACTACTATTTTGCCGTTCCTGTCGAGCACAATCATTTCAAAAGAAGATACACTATCTGCAATAATATCATGTATATTTAATGGTTCTTTGGAATAATCAAATTCATCGTGTTCAATAGCTGCAAGATGCAAAAGACTTTCCACCAAATGTTGCAGTTTTTTGTTTTCTTTTGAAATAAGTTCGGCATAATTTTTCAGTTTTTCTTCACTGGCATACCTTCTTTTTCGTATCATATTCGATGCCAAAGCAATCGACGATAAAGGAGTTTTAAACTCATGACTTACATTATTCAGAAGTTCTTTGGTATGTTCGGCAATACGCAACTCCCGTTTATATAATCGCAATAAATACGCGAGTGCCAGAATCAATAAAAAAATCAACAACAAGGATGACAAGAACATTAAACCGGTTTTTTCGAGAAAAAAATTTGTTCGTCCCGGAAACTTAACGACCAGTTCGTAGCCACTCTGTCCTATCAATTTTCCCAAACTTCTGGTATAATATAATCCTTTGTCCAGCTCTGCCTCAATTGATTTTAATTCATCGGAATCGGTTTCAAGAATCAATATATCGTATTCAAGAAATATATCATATGATTGTAGTTCCTCATCAATCGCATTATGAATTTTTTCCCAAACCCCGGCTGTCGTAAACTGCACTTCCAAGCGAACCGTATCACATTCAATACACTCTCTCATTTTACTGCAAAGTGGACGGTTAGTCGTTAAATTTGAGATGGTTTCGTTTAATGCGAGGGTCACACTTTTCTGAAATACTTTCTCCTGAAACTTTATGGAATAAACAATCCAGCGCACCTGAGTAGCCAACAACGCAAATATAATTACCAAAGTAATTCCAAGAATATATTTTTGAATGACACTCTTCATTTATTGTGTTAATAATGATACGGTTTTAATGGTAACACATTTAATTCGTTTGTGTTTGTAATAAGTAAGCTTTTATCCATTTTTCATCAACTTCAACACTCCCGAAATTTTGAATGGCAATCCGAATGAACGAACATTACCTGCTCAAAAATAGCTATTTACACCTCAAATTTCACTCCGAAACAAGATATTAACACCGCGTTAACCAAATTCTGGAGAAAGATGAATATATTTGAATCAAATTTTATTTTTAAAAATCAAAAAAAACATGAAAAAAGCATTATTAATTTTAGCATTGGTGGTAGCCTACGGAGTATCAATTTCTAACGCATCACCAAAAGTAATTTCTGCCGAGAAATCGAAAGTAACTGTTGTTGCAGATAACGATAATTTTTCAGTTACTGTTGAAGAAAAAAAAGATAAAAAGAAAGAAAAAAAGGAAACTACCGCTAAAAAAGCATCCAGTGACAAGGCAACTGTAGAAGCAGAAGCACCAGGATGTAGTGGAGCAGCAGGATGTAGCGCAGCTCAGAAAAAAGATTGTGCAACTGCAGGCAAAACATGTAGCGACGCAAAAGCAGCAACTAAAACTAAAAGCTGTTGCGGAGATAAGAAAAAGTAAATCATACTTTCAATATTTTTAAAGGGTGCTGTTAGCACCCTTTTTTATTGTTTATAATTGCAGGGAATAGATTGAATTCGTACTTTCATTATCTTAAAATTCGTTTATGAGGGCTCCAAAATCGTTTCGTTTACACATTGGAATTTTTGGCAGAAGAAATGCTGGAAAATCAAGCATTTTAAATGCGCTTACCCATCAGGATGTGTCCATTGTGTCTGAAGTAGCAGGAACCACTACCGACCCGGTTGAAAAACCGATGGAATTGCTTCCATTAGGACCTGTACTTTTTATTGACACTGCAGGAATTGACGATGTTGGCGCTTTGGGTGAAAAACGAGTTGCAAAAACACTGGCGGTTTTCGATCGTACCGATTTGGGTGTAATCGTAAGCAACTTCAACGACTGGGGCAATTACGAGCAAAAACTAATGAACGAATTGAAAGACCGCAACATTCCGTTTGTGATTGTATTCAATAAAACCGATCTGTTTCATGCCAACGATGCAATTCTTTCAGTAGTAAATGATAAAAAAACTAAATTTG
>JBFFMM010000115.1:0-8817 GCA_041554075.1 Draconibacterium sp.
ACCCCCTGGCCATACTTTCTAAATAAATATTTTTGAAATAGTTTCAGATTATGAATATATCCAAATATAGATGCTACATCCTCCTTCATAGAAACAGTTTTAAACAACAATTTAAACAGCGTATAAAAATGTATTAATTCTACATGATAACTGAATTCCCCCAAATTCAGTACTCACAATTACCTTAATTTCATAAATGTTAAAAACATTACAACAACAGTTAATTTTTTTAACAATTACAAATATTAAAAAATAATTGGAATCAGAAAACATTTGTAAGTTTTTTTTTACTTCTGATTACAATTTGAAGACGATATAGCAAATTCATCACATACACATATAATCATATGTATATTTTACGTATCATAAAAACAGACAACTAATAAATAACTTTCATTAACACTAATTTAGTAAAACATTAGTTTATAGGCACTTTTTATCCTGCTGTAAAGTCATTTGAAAACTAGTTATCTGCATAATCCAGACGAACAATTCCACATCTATTGAAAAACCATGATTATTATCAGCAATTTTGCAGATATTGCACAAAAGCCTATTAAAATTAGGAATAACGACTGCTTAACTTTCGAAGAATTGCGAAATTATATTTCTTTCAATATCCAATCCTTTTTTCTAACTTAAAAGCACAGAGCATTAATTATCATAACGTTAAACTTTTTATACCTTTCCTAAAGAACCTGATAGCGTTTAAACAAACTGCCGAAAAGAAATTGATGCATCAAAAACAAATATCCTATTTTTTAAAGTTTATTAATTTGATTACTCTTCGAATAGAAAACGCAATGGATGTTTAGAATACATTCTTTTCAGTATTTTAAAACTTTTAACAATTCAAATTATTCCTAAATCACTTTTTTAAGGTCAGCTAAACTCGATACACCATACAAAGTACTTTTATACTTGTGGGATTCGAAATCGTTTTCATTGTTAATTTTACTTGAATAATAAACCGTATCAATTCCAAACTTTAGGGCTCCCATAATATCAACATCCCAATCATCACCGATCATTAGGCTCTTCGATTTTTTTGCATTCGTTGATTTTATCGCATGTTCAAATATTCTTTGCCCAGGCTTAGGACACTTAATTTCTTCAGAAATAAATACCTTACTAAAATAGGAAGAGAGACCTGATGTTTTGAGTTTAATATGCTGAACTTCACTAAATCCATTTGTTATAATAAAAAGTTTATAACGCTTCTTTTTTAAATACTCCAATAAAACAATCGCCCCTTCTTCCAGTATTTTTTGTTTAGGCATTTCTGTTAAATATGATTCGTTCATCACATCAGCGTCAATACCGGTTAACTGGAGTGCTTCAAAAGTTAATTGAAATCGTTTTCGGGTAAGTTCCTTTTTAGAGACTTCCTTTTTTCGATAGGCTTCCCACAGCTGATGGTTTATATCTGTGTACACTTCAAAAAAAGAATCAAAACTACAATTTTGGAGCGCAACATTAAACGAACTGAAAGTCGTTTCCATAGCTAAGCGCGAATTCTTTTTAAAATCCCAAAGCGTATTGTCTAAATCGAAAAAGATATGTGTGTATTTTTTCTTCATTAGTAACAGAAAAAAAGGTGCTAATCTGGTACCTCTAGCATTTTTTTTGTCGATTTTCCTTCCACAACAATTACAATCTCTCCTTTGGGAGGATGGGCGGTGTAATATTCGACTAATTCGGAAACTGTCCCACGTTTAATTTCTTCGAACATTTTACTGAGTTCGCGACACACACAGGCTTTGCGATCTTCACCAAAAAACTCGGAAAATTGAGTCAACGCTTTTGCCAAACGATAGGGCGACTCGTAAAATACCATGGTTCGTGGTTCTTCTGCCAAGATTTTCAAACGTGTTTGACGACCTTTTTTCTGAGGTAAAAATCCTTCAAAGACAAACTTTTCGGTGGGTAGTCCCGAAACCGCCAAAGCCGGAATTAAGGCAGTTGGCCCCGGTAAACACTCCACTGCAACTTCTTTCTCAACACAGGCACGAACCAACAAAAATCCAGGATCGGAAATGGCAGGTGTTCCCGCATCGGAAATTAAAGCTACTGTATAACCTTGTTCTATTTTTGAGACAATTGAAGCAACCGTTTTGTGTTCGTTAAACTTATGATGTGCGATTAGTTTTTTCTCAATTTCGAGGTGTTTTAACAGTTTCGATGACACGCGGGTATCTTCTGCCAAAATAAGATCGGCTTCTTTTAAAACCGTTATGGCACGCAAAGTAATGTCTTGCAAATTACCAATGGGAGTAGGAACCAATATTAGTTTTCCGGAGTTATCCATTTGGGAAACGTCGTTTAACAAGGGTTACAAACTTAAGGCTGGTTTCGTTTTTCTTCCACTTGTAGTTTTGCTGCAGATAGCTCACCGCTTCCTGAATTGAATTTAGATTATCCAAATCGCTAACTGCTTTTGTGAATTTATCTCCATTCCCTTCAAATAACTCGCGGATGTATTGATAACGGTCGTTAATTCCAATAGCGGCTTTTAAACTTGCCACCGGACTGTTTGATATTTTATATTCCAGTTTGCCACTATCGTCTCCGGCCAACAATTCATTCACCGACTTCTCTTTCAAAAAACTATCTCCTAAACGATGATTGGCGTTGCCAACTTCTTCTTCCTCATCATCCAGCTCAACATCCGACTCCTTTTGTTGCAGATCTTCTTCTGTCTCTTCTATATCTTGCAACGGCAAACTCTCCTCTTCTTTTTCTGCCATCTGTGACTGAGACTGAGACTGTATACTTTCTCCAACTTTCTTTTCTGTTAACTGAGACTGTGACTGTTCACTCTTTTCTGATAACTGTGACTGATCACTTTCTTTCACCTCTTCTTCAAACTTAGAAAGCGCCTGCAATCTTTCTTCTTCATCAGCACTCACAGACGACTGCTCGCGAGCATCTTCTCCTGAAATCTGCGCCTGCGACTGTGACTGTAACGGATCACTCTCTTCCTCTTCTGTTTCTGTTAACTGTAACTGCGACTGAATACTCTCTTCCTTTTCTGTTAACTGCGACTGCAACTGAATACTCTCTTCCACAAGCACTGCAGGTCTTGGGCGAATATTTTTCAGTTGTTTATTCTCTTTTTCACTTAAAATCTGAATGACTTGTTTGGCTCCTTTAAAACGACTCTGAATAAATTCAATTTCATACTCGTCAAATCCTTCGGATCCCTTATCAACAAACAATTCTTCAATCTCGGCAATATCTTTATAAAGAAATTTCAGTAGTTTTTTATTTTCCATTCTGTGTAAAAAGACGTTTAAATTTTACTTTTGTAAAAGTAGTAATTAAAATAGAGTAACGTTTAATGTTTATTGAAAGACATATAAACGGCCATAAAAAAGTTGGCACCATTGAAGTTGTCGCAGGATCGATGTTCTCGGGAAAGACAGAAGAACTTATCCGACGCTTGAAGCGAGCCAAGATTGCCAGGCAAAAAGTTGAGATTTACAAACCGGCTGTAGATGTACGTTACTCTGAAGACGAGGTGGTTTCGCACGATCAAAGTTCGATTCGCTCCACTCCTGTCGAAAACTCTGCAAATATATTACTACTCTCGGGCGATGTTGATGTAATTGGAATCGACGAGGCTCAGTTTTTTGACAAAGGTTTAATTGAAGTGGTAGTAAAACTTGCCAACATGGGAATTCGGGTAATTATTGCCGGATTGGACATGGATTTTAAAGGCGTACCTTTTGGACCAATTCCCGGTCTGATGGCTGTTGCCGATCATGTAACAAAAGTGCATGCCATTTGTGTTCGTTGCGGCAGTATTGCACAGTTCTCGCATCGTCTTTCGGAAAAAGAGCAAGTGGTTTTATTGGGCGAAAAAGACATTTACGAACCACTTTGCCGGACTTGTTACAACAAAGTTAAATAATAAGAATGCGAACGCTTTCACTCTCTGAACTCGTAAAGATTACTAAGGGACAACTGTTTGCGTCATCGCATGTTCTGCAAACAAAAGTTTCGAAAGTTGTAACTGACAGCCGTACTTTTTTCAAAGAAAACAATCCGGTTTTTATTGCTTTAATTGGCCCAACAAACAATGGTCACAAATACATTCCACAATTGCAGGAAAAAGGGATGCAGGTTTTTGTCGTTTCCGAAAAATCAGCAATCAACAAAAACGCTGCTTTTATTTTAGTCGACGACACAAAAAAAGCTCTGCAAAATCTGGCTGCTTTTAACCGCAAAAGATTTGACTACCCCGTAATTGGCATCACCGGAAGCAACGGAAAAACCATTATTAAAGAATGGTTGTATGATATTTTGTCGTTGGAGTATAAAATTGTTCGTAGCCCCAAAAGCTACAATTCGCAAGTTGGAGTTCCCTTGTCGGTTTTATTAATGAACGATGAAAATAACCTGGGAATTTTTGAAGCAGGAATTTCGGAACCGGATGAAATGCAAAATCTGGAACGAATAATTGCACCTAACATCGGAATACTTACAAATATTGGTGATGCCCACCAGAAAAACTTTGCATCGGTAGAAAACAAGCTAAATGAAAAACTGCTGCTATTCAAAAATTGTAAAAGCCTTGTTTATCGAAACGACAATGAATTGATCAACAATCAAGTCAACGATTTCTGTAAAAGCCACTCGATAAATAAAATAGACTGGACACTCGAAAACCGGGAAGCGTTAATTCGTTTTTCTGCAGAACCGGCAACTACTGAAACTAAAATAAAGGCAAAAACAAGAGAAAATACAATCACATTTTCAATACCTTTTACTGATGATTCGGCCATCGAAAACGCCTGTCATTGTTTTGCAAGCATTATCGCACTTGAGAAAAATCCGGAACATTTCATTTCAAAATTTGCACAACTTCAGCCGGTTGCCATGCGTCTCGAAATCAAAAAAGGCATTAACGATTGTGTGCTGATAAATGATTATTACAACTCCGATTTAAACTCGCTGACTATTGCACTTTCGGTATTGCAACAACAGGCAGTAAAAGAACACTTGCAAAAACAGGTTATTTTATCGGACATTCAGCAAACCGGATTGGCAAAAAACCTTTTGTATAAAAAAGTGAATGATTTGCTGCTCGAATGGGGAATTGACAAAGTTATTGGAGTTGGTCCTGATATTTCAGCAAATAAAAATGCCTTTACAATTGCGGCTGAATTTTACCACAGTCGCACCGATTTTGAGCAACGTTTTAAACGAAACCAATTCAATTCATCGGTTATCTTGATTAAAGGAGCACGACAATTTGAGTTTGAAAAAATATCCGGGTTGTTACAACAAAAAGCGCATCAAACGGTATTGGAAATAAACTTGAATGCATTAATCAACAATCTCACAATTTTCAGAAATCTACTAAAACCTGAAACCAAAATAATGGTGATGGTTAAAGCCTTTTCGTATGGAAGTGGCGATGTGGAAATTGCCCGTATGCTTCAATACCAAAATGTAGATTATCTGGCCGTTGCTGTTGCCGACGAAGGAGTACAATTACGCAATGCGGGAATTACACTCCCAATTGTGGTAATGAATCCGGAGCAAGACAGCTTCCAAAATATCATTGATTACCAATTACAACCCAATATTTACTGTTCCGAGTTACTGCAAAGCTTTACAAAAACGGTTTCAGAAAATGGACTCCAAAATTTTCCGATTCATTTGAAAATTGACACGGGGATGAATCGGTTAGGACTAAAAACCGACCACGAAATTCAGGCAATCATCAATTTATTAAAAGCATCAAATCATGTAAAAATACAGTCGATTTTTTCGCATCTGGCTGCAAGCGACGACCCTGCACTTGATGCATTTACAAAAGGTCAGTTTGAAAGATTTGAAGCGTGTTTTGAAATGATTACAAAATCGTTTGCTTATAAAATTGAACGCCATATTCTAAATTCCGCCGGAATTGAACGTTTTCAGAACAAACAATTTGATATGGTTCGTTTAGGAATTGGCTTATATGGCATTTCGCAAACCGGACTCCCACTGGAAAACATTGGCACGTTAAAAAGTACGATCTCGCAAATAAAAGAGATCAAGCCGGATGAAACGGTTGGCTACAACCGAAAAGGAAAAGTGAATGCCAATAGTAAAATTGCAATAGTACCGATTGGTTATGCCGACGGACTCGACCGGAAACTGGGCAATAAAAATGGAAATGCCTTTGTAAATGGCAATCGTGTTCCGATTATTGGCAACATTTGTATGGATATGTTAATGCTCGATGTTACCGAAGTGGATGCAAAACCCGGAGATGTGGTTGAATTGTTTGGCTCCAATATTTCAATTTCAGAACTGGCAGAACAGGTGGGTACAATTCCCTACGAAATTTTAACGGGAATTTCGCAACGGGTAAAACGGGTTTATGTGCAAGAATAATAATGAACTTTCAAGATTATTCCGCAGCGATTTAAAAGCTTGCCATAAAAAATGCCACCCTGAAAAACAAAGTGGCATACTGAAATATGATCTAATTTTTCTATCCTAATTTACTAATTCGCTCCAAACGATTGGTGTCCAGAATTCGGATTTTACGACCGTCAATTGCAATTACCTTTTCGCTGGCAAACGTGGATAAAGTGCGAATGGCATTTGAAGTGGTCATGTTTGAAAGGTTGGCAATATCTTCACGCGAAAGGAAAGCACGCAATGTGGTACCATCATGTTCAAAACCATATTTGTCTTTCAACAGAATCAATGATTCAGCCAAACGACCTCGAATATGTTTTTGAGTGAGTGTAACTGTTCGGGCATTTGAAAAGCCTAATTCCTTACACAGTTTACGAATTATTTTATGCGAAAAATCGCTGTTTTTCAAAGCTCGATTGAATACAAAATCCTGACTAACAGTACAAATCAACGATTCTTCCAAAGTTACTGCCGAACCATTGTGCGTTTCTTCGCCCAACAACGCACGATATCCAATTAAACCAAGTGGCTTGGTCATTCGAATAATTTGTTCACGCCCCCCAACTCCTTCTTTAAAAATTTTCACTTTACCATCAACAAGCAATAAAAACCCGTTTGGTTTATCACCTTCCTTAAAAATAAATTCATTCTTTTTGTAATGCGAAAGTGAGATGTGATGCTGAAGTTCCTCTTTTTCTTCCTGATTTAAAAGATAAAATATTGATTTTGGATTGTCAACAATATCCTTTAGTCCGAGTTCTGAATTTAACATATATTGGTATGTATGTTTTATAGCATCAAAGCTAAAAAAAATTGTGAAATTAGCTTCTTTTTTAACGGTTATTTTACATCATTCCTGAATAATATCATTTAAAATTTTAATTGCCCAGCATACAATCTATTGGTTTTTGCTAATAACGTGCAACCAGAGGCATTTTCCGCCCAAACCCAAAGGCTTTTGAACTTACTCTTAAAATGGGGGCTGCCTGAAAACGTTTGTATTCATTCATATTCACCATACGAATAACACGACGAACAACCGCTTCTTCGAAACCCAAGGCAGTAATTTCTTTTGGCGACTTATTTAACTCAATGTAGTTAAATAGCATTTCATCCAGGTCTTTATAATCGGGTAATGAGTCGGTATCTTTTTGATCGGGTCGAAGTTCAGCAGAAGGTGGCTTTACAATTGTATTTTCAGGTATCAATTCACTCTCTTTGTTCATAAAACGCGACAGTTTAAACACATCCATTTTATACACATCACCCAATACAGCCATTCCTCCGTTCATATCGCCATACAATGTTCCGTACCCCACTGCCGACTCACTTTTGTTGGTTGTATTCAACAGAATATGTCCAAATTTATTCGAAATGGCCATCACATAAATTCCTCGTGCCCGGGCCTGAATATTTTCTTCGGTTACTCCCGGTGAAGTTCCGGCAAACAGAGGTGCCAGTGTTTTTTCAAATTCATCAACTGCGCTCTGAATATTTACAATATCGTACTGAATTCCAAGATTCTCTGCTAGCACACGTGCATCTTCAATACTGTGATCGCTTGAATATTTTGATGGCATTAACAACACGCGCACATTTTCGGCCCCCAATGCACGAACTGCCAAAACCACGGTCACCGCCGAATCGATTCCACCCGACAAACCAAGTGTGGCCTGTGTAAAGCCCATTTTTTTGAAATAGTCGCGAATTCCCAAAACCAATGCATCGTGAATTTTTTCAATGTAATCAGCCTTTTCCTGCAATTGTTTTTCTCCAATATTTTTGGTGTCCACCACCAAGCGGTCTTCTTCAAAGTATCTTAGCTCTTTTACAATTTCACCTTTGTTATTAATAAATACCGAGCCACCATCAAAAACCAACTCAGTCTGCGCGCCCACCTGATTGCAATACAAAATGGGTACACCATAATTTTTAGCTTTCGAAATCAGTACATTTTTACGCCAGCCTTCCTGGTTATACGAAAAAGGTGATGCTGACAAATTCACCACAAAATCGGGATTGAATTTGGACAACTCCTCCATGGGCGAAACTTCGTAGAGTTTATCTTTCCCAAATTCGTTGGCGGTGGGTTGTTCATCCCATAAATCTTCGCAAATGGTAATGGCAATTTTTTCGCCTTTGTATTCCACCACATCAAATGTACGATTGGGTTCAAAATGACGGTATTCGTCGAAAATATCGTAAGTAGGTAAAAGTGTTTTATTGTGTACACTTTGTATTTTTCCATCGGCCAAAAAGAAAGCCGAATTAAAAAGTTTTTTACCCCGTTCGTTTTCATTAATTCGCGGTGCACCAACCAATGCTGCAATGCCAACACAACTTTTGGCAATTACATCAACTGTTTCTTCTGCTTTTTGAATAAACTCTTTTTTCTCC
>JBFFMM010000116.1:0-8590 GCA_041554075.1 Draconibacterium sp.
CTGGAACGAAGGCAATCTGGAAAAGTTTATGGAAACGTATTGGAAGTCGGAGAAGCTGGTTTTTGTAGGATCGCGCGGACCAACTTATGGCTGGCAGGCAACACTTGATAATTACAAAAAAGGTTATCCCGACAAAACTGCAATGGGGAAACTGAATTTTAAAATTCTCAATATCTCAAAAATTGATTTCAAAACTGTTTTTGTGATCGGACGATTTGAACTCACACGTGAAATAGGAGATCTGGCCGGTCATTTTACATTAGTAATTCAGAAAATAAATGAGAAATGGGTAATTGTAAGCGATCATTCCAGTGCGGAAAACTGATATCTACTTTTCCTGCTTCCGAAATACAATTCTGAGTTTAACTGTCGATTTAACAGGGCGATTGTTGGAATATTCAGCCTGCCATTCCGGACCGTTTTCTACCAGTGTTTTTGCTTTATTAAAGAACTCCTCGTTGGCGCTATTTGTATTTTTAATCGTTTCAACTTTTCCATTGGCATCTAATTCAATTTGTAGTTTTACTACCAGCTTTTTCTCCGGATAGTTATCGGGGAGGATGGTGTTTTTATTGAGGTAGTCGTTATAACTTTCATAACCACCAACAGGTATTGCTTCCGAATTTCGAGGTTCCATTTCCACCCTGGAAACGCTTCCCGTAACTTCCTGTTTCTTTTGTGTGCCATAACCCACAGTAACTACTTCGTCCAGCGCCAATTCGCTAGGTTCAAGTTGTATTATGTTGTTTGAGTCTTTGCCGGGCTGAAATTCATTTGTTTCCATCCCTACAAAACGGGCAACAAGTGTAGCATTACTATCTTCGTCGAGTGGCATGGTAAAGCGGCCATCCAAATCGGTAATTACACCTTTGTTTGTACCTTTTTTTATGATGCTTACGCCCGGAATGGGTTGCCGGTCGTCGGCAGAAACAATTATTCCCCGAACAACATTGGAATCCGTTATCGGACCTGATTTATCTTTAGCCTGACTTTTTGATGCGGCTAAAATAACTTCCTCGTCTACTTCCACTTCATCAGCTACAATTGCAAAGTTCAGTACTTCGGAATCTGCTTCAGCTTTGGGAAGTTCAATTCGTTTTTCCGGATCTTTTGCTACTAATTTTGGCCTTGCTGATTTTTGAAGAGGCTGAGCTACTTCTTTTTCTGCCGGGCTTGTTTCTTGTTCTCCGGCATCATTTTCTTTTTCTTCAAATACTTCAGCGGATTCTTTTGGTTCTACCTGTATACTTGGTTTGGCAGATTTTTCGGTTTCTATTTCAGGCTGAATTTTAGTTTCTGTCATTTGGGGAACCGGATTTTGTTTGTCAAGTTGCATCCAGATTATACCGGCAGTTACCAGCAGAAGAATAGTGGCCGCCGCTGCATAATAGGGGATACGTTTTTTCTTTTTAGGCTTATTTATTCGTGCTTTTAATTCTTTTAAATCCTGATCGAAAGCAGTGCCCGAAAGCAATTCAAGTCCTTCCATAGCCTCAGTCGCAAACGAATCTTTCTGTAATTCCTTTTCAAAGGCATTCCGTTCGGCACCGGTCATTTCTTTATTCAAATAACGCCTGGTTGAAGTTTCATCGATATGTGCTTTCCTTTTAGTCATTTCCCCTTTTCCATACAAATTTTTAAGTTCCGTTTCCCGTTCTGAATAAAGCTCTTTACTTTTTTCTCTTCCAGCTCTAATTCAGCTGAAATTTCGCGGTAACATTTGTTCTCGTAATAGAACAAACGGATGCAGTTTTTTTGTTCAGCCTTTAATTTTTCAATACAATCGGCCAGTGCTTTTTCAATTGCTTCGTTTTGTTCTCTGTCAATAGGATGCAAATCGGGTGTGTTTTCCATAAAATTAGCCAGCTCTTTTTCGCCGGAAACAAGCACCCGGGTTCCCGAATTTTTCCGAAGTTCCATTAAACAGTAGTTTTTGGTAACTACGTACAACCAACTTTTAAAGTTTTTTATTTCGTGTTTATGAATGCTGCTCTGGATTTTTTCATAAATGTCAATTACGGCATCCTTCGAAAGATCCGAATTTTTAAAATACTTTAAACATAATCCGTACACCAAAGGCATGTATCGCGAATACAACTCGCCAAGCACATCAAAATCCTTCTCCTTCAAATAAATCGTAAGAAGTTCCTGATCGTCCAATTGTTTTCTATTTCTGTTTTTCCGGAAGAGCTGCATTTTGGTTTTATAAACACCTAAAAGTAAAACAATTCAAAAATTTTAAAAATTATTTATGGAATTTATGCAATGCCTGCATCCTGTAAGTGAACATAAATTTTAAATCGAAATAGCATGAAACGTACAATTTTAATTTTAGCAGTCATTATTAGTTTCTCAGCAATAGTAATGGCAACAGAAAACAGGGTAATCAGTGGTGTGGTTTCCGAAGAAAACGGAAATGTTTTGCCCGGAGTTACCATTGTAGTTGAAAACAGTAGTCGTGGAACCGTCAGCGATATAAATGGTTTTTATAAGATACCAATTCGGCCGGGCGATAAACGACTGGTTTTTTCATTTATAGGAATGCAAAGCAAAAAGGTAAGAATTGGAACACAGGACACGGTAAATGTGGTTTTGAAAAGCGCTATGCTTGAATGCGACGAAGTGGTGGTTGTTGGATATGGAGTTCAATACGATATGGTTATGAGTGGTGCTGCTTCTCAGACCAAAAGCGGACACAAATTCGGGAAAAGACAGTTTATGGCTCCACCGCCAAACTGGAATACCGAGAATTATTCTACTATTCACGAAAATGGTTTTAAAAATGCCAAAATAACACCGCTTTCAACTTTCTCCATCGATGTGGATAATGCTTCGTATTCCAATGTACGACGGTTTATCAACCAGGGAAGTTTGCCTCAAACCGACGCCGTACGCATTGAGGAGATGATCAATTATTTTACTTATGATTATCCTGAACCAACAGGAGAACATCCGTTTAGTGTTACAACAGAACTGGCAAAATGTCCGTGGAATAAAACGCATTATTTAATGCAGGTTGGATTAAAAGGGAAAAGTATTGAAAAGGAAAATCTGCCACCTTCTAACCTGGTGTTTCTGCTCGATGTTTCCGGTTCAATGAATTCGTATAATAAACTTCCGCTGGTGAAACGGGCATTTTCGATGTTGGTAAATGAACTGCGTCCCGAGGACCGGGTGGCGATTGTTGTATATGCAGGAGCCGCCGGAAAAGTGCTGGACTCGACTCCGGGTGATGAGAAAAAAGAAATTGTTGATGCATTGGAGAAATTAAACGCCGGTGGATCAACTGCAGGCGGCGAAGGTCTTAAACTGGCTTATAAAATTGCCAACGAAAATTTTATTGAAGGCGGTAATAACCGTATTATTCTGGCTACCGACGGCGATTTTAATGTGGGAGTTTCGAGTACTTCGGAAATGGAACGTTTGGTGGAGAAGGAACGCGAAAATGGTGTGTTTATGACCGTGCTTGGTTTTGGAATGGGAAACATAAAAGACGATAAAATGGAAACCATTGCCGACAAAGGAAACGGAAACTATGCCTACATCGATAACATTCAGGAAGCACGAAAAGTATTTATAACCGAGTTTGGCGGAACACTTTTTACCATTGCAAAAGATGTGAAATTTCAGCTTGAATTTAATCCTGCACAGGTAAAAGCCTATCGTTTGGTGGGGTACGAAAACCGTTTGTTAAACGACGAGGATTTTAACGACGACACAAAAGATGCAGGCGAAATGGGAGCGGGGCACACTGTGACAGCTTTATACGAAATTATTCCTGTTGGAACCACGGAAGAAGCTCCGGCTATTGATCCTTTAAAATACCAGACGTCAGAAACTATATCAGAGAAAAATGCAAATGAATTGCTGACCATAAAATTGCGTTACAAACAACCCGATGGAAATAAAAGTAAGTTGATGGAAAAAGTAGTGACTACCAAACTAGCGAAAAATACTTCCAATGATTTTCGCTTTTCGGCAGCAGTAGCCGCCTTTGGAATGGTGTTGCGTGATTCGGAATTTGTGGGGAATACAGACCTCAATTCAATACTTGATTTGGCACGGAATGCAAAAGGAGCAGACGAAGAAGGGTATCGGTCTGAATTTATTCAGCTGGTAAAAACCGTTGACGATTTGCATTTACTTGTTGATAAAGAATAAGAGTGATACTTGTTTAGTTGCTTAATCAGCAATTCTGTTAAACAAAAGGATCCGATCTTTTTAAAAGATCGGATCCTTTATCCTTAATTCAAATAAAGTAGTTCTATTATTGAATTACATTGGCCATTTTAACTGTAGTATTGCTATTTACGCGAACAGCGGGTAAAATATTAGGTGACAGAATTCCTGCATACATTGTTGCAACACCAAGTGCGCCAACAGCAATTCCTGCCATAGTTGCCCCCCAGGCAACACCAGCAATACCAACTAACACTCCAAATCCACCGGCAAAAATAAGAGCGCCTGATACAAGCATACTTAACAACAAAGGATTGTGTTTAATTTCGGCGATACTAGAGATTGGAATGGTAATGTTTTTAATCATTACCTGGGTTTCGTCAACAAAATGAAATTTGCCGGATAGTTTTCCGCCCTGAATTGTTTTTACCCTTATCCTGGTATTCTCTTTAAAAAGGGCTTCGTTTTCCGATCCCGACTGGGAAATACTTAAGTATTTGTCCTGTGAAAACACATTCATTGCAAACAAAACACAAATTAACAGCAAAGCTGATTTCATAATTTATAATTTAAATAATTTGTTGTAATTGCAGTGCGGGTTTCAGCGCGCTTACACATTTTTACCAACTAATGTAACTCACTATGTTACATTAAATGCCCGTTCGAATGAACTGTATGCGATTTAGAATCAACAGCATTCAAACATAAAAGTGGTGCAAATGTTTGCGAAATGGATTAAATAAATAGATAAAAGTGTTTTATTTTGTGGAAACCATAAAAATTGTCAATATCAGCATAGTAATTGCAACCAATACTCCACCTAAAAATGCAATACTAATTCCACCAAGTGCATAAAAGAATCCAATTATTAGAGGGCCAAATGTTTGTCCTATTCGCAGTACCATACTGTTAATCGACATAAAACCTGCTCTTTCGTTTAAAGGGGCAAAACCTACCAATAGCGTTTGAATACCGGGAATTAATATGCCATGCCCCAAACCAAATAAAACCAGAGGAAAGGCTAAGTGCCACCAGTCATTTGCAAGGGATAACAATAGCATGGTAGCAATATAAAAAACGATGCCCAACAAGAGTTGGCCTTTTGCAGGTATCCTATTATCAAATCGTTTTTTTTGCGATGCGGTAATTGCTGTTACAAATGAGAAGGCTGACATTAATAAACCGATTTGGAAGGTGGAAGCCTGCAAGCGTTCTTTTAACAACTGAGGAAAGAAGGACAGAAATGCACCGTAAAGAATCACAAATAGCAATATGTTTACCAAAAAGATGCCCCAAACTGTTTTTTTATTGATATTTATCCAGGTGTTGGAGAGGTACTTTTTTATACTTACCTGTTTTTTGGGTTCGGGATTATTGAGCCAAAATACTGTGAGAACAGCGATGGGAAGAGAAAGCCCCGGCAACAAAAAAGGAAAGTGCCAGCCGGCCATAGCCAATGCTCCGCCAATGGCAGGATACAAAGCTGTACCCACACTCAGTACACTGGCATTGTACCCCATTATTTCTCCACGTTTTTTGCCACTAAACAAATCGCCAATTAAGGTTACGTTTAACGAACCCAGAGCAGCAGCACCAATTCCCTGGAAAAAACGAAGAGCCAGAATAATTTGCCAGTCTTTTATGAAAAAGCAGGCAAGGCCGCTAAATCCGAAAACGAGCAGCGACGCAATTAGAATGGGTTTTCGTCCGATGTGATCGGCAAAAATGCCAATGATGGGTGCTAAAAAAATACCGGGAAGTGTAAAAACCGTTATGAGTAAAGTAACCGTTGTTATTGAAATGTTGTAATGCTCGCTGATGGCCGGAAAAGCCGGAGCAAGACTGGCCACACCCAAAACGGCCATTAAAGTGGTTAGATATATTATTGTCAGATTTTTTCGTTCCATACAATTTCATTCACTCTATTGTTTGCTAAATGTAGCTATTTCGATTTGAAAATTTATTTTGGTTCAATGTTTTGTCGCACACAAACCACGGTTTTACAGGATTTTTTTGCCATCGTAAAAACAAAAAATATCTCTTAGGTTTGGATTTTAACATAGAAACTCAGGTTAATAGTGTTGAAATGAGAAACAATTTTCAGCAAAATGTGGGTAATTAAAACAATTCTTGAATTAAATTACTTTTTTTTGTGAATTTAAAGAACAGGTTGTTATTGGATGAATGGTTTTATTGATGGCAAAATTTATTACCATTAGAATGAAGAAACTAATACATTAATGCGCAATAGTGGTGGGCAGATAAAAAGAACCAATTTATATTTGTCTTAACCTAATGAGTAAAAAAGGAGTTAATTTACATAAATTAGCATATGTGTTAGACTGTATACAATGAGTATCGGAAATAATGAAATAGATTTAGTATTGTTTAAAAGTGGTGATGAGAATACTTTTGAAGTAATATTTGGTGCAAACTATGAGGCAATTACTGGATTTTGTGCGCAGTTTGTATCCGATAATGACAAAGCTCAAAGTATTGCGCAACAAGCCTTTTTGAAATTATGGCTAAACCGCCGTAAAGTGGAATGTGTAAATGGAATAAGAGCTTTTTTATACACTGCCGCCCGAACAGAATGTATAAACTTTTTGCGACACGAAAAATATCAAATGAATTATCAGCAAAATTTAGTTAAAGAAAAAGAAAACAGTTTAAACCAGGATATTCTTAAGGCTTTTCAGTTCGATCAACTGGAATACTCGGAACTGGAAGAAATGATTCAAAGTGCAATTGATAAACTTACGCCGAAATGCAAACAAGTTTTTATTCTTAGCCGTTTTGAAGGCAAAAAAAATATAGAAATTGCGCAGGAGTTGAATATTGCCATCAAATCTGTTGAATCAAATATAACCCGTGCTTTGAAAATACTTCGGAAAGAATTGAGAGATGTTTTACCAATGCTTTTGTGGATGTTTTAAGAACGTTCTGTTCGTTTTGTTATTCAGATAATTTTTTCAATTATATTATTAAATCAAAAAAAATTAAACTCTATACAGGGTAAACTTTAACTTATGTGTACAATAATGGCAAAAGCGAAAAAATGGATACTAATATTATATTAAAATATTTGCAGGGAAAAGCAAGCGAGGAGGAGAAAGTGCTCTTTTTAAGCTGGATGGAGGAAAGTCATCAGAACAGAGACGAGTTTGTTGAGTTTAAAAAAATTTGGGCATTAACTGCAAAGCAGAAAAACACCGAAGGACTAACGTGGAGTGAGTTAAAGCAGAATTCAATTATTGAGACTAAAAAACGAACTTTATTGAACCGCTTTGTGAAACAAGCTGCCATATTTATTTTTTTAATTGGGCTTGGCGGCACTGCTCAATATTTTATTTCACAAAATTTATTTAAAGATAATCTAGTCTACACAAAACAATATTCAGTTAAAACTCCTTTGGGGCAAATGACAAACATGGAGTTACCCGATGGGTCTTCGGTGATGTTAAATTCAGGAACAACTATTTCTTATTCGGGCGACTTTAGTAATGGACATAGGGAAGTTTACATTGAAGGCGAAGCATTTTTTGATATAGCAAAAGATAAGGAACATCCTTTTATTGTTAACTCAGATTGTTTAGGTGTGAAAGTTTATGGAACCACATTTAACGTTCAGGCGTATCCTGAAGATGGAAAGTTTGCAGTTACACTTATCGAAGGAAGTGTTGGGATTCTTAATAATACAGGAGAAGAGGTATCAAAACTGGTGCCGGGCGAAAAAGCATACTTCTCTAAGAATGAAACAACAATTGATATCCGACTAGTGGACACTGAAATGTATACATCATGGAAAGAAGGGCTTGTAACATTTAGAAATGAAAAACTGGAAGATATAGCCAAACAAATTGAACGTTGGTATAATGTTGAAATTGTTATTCAAAAAGAAGATTTGAGCGAGGAACACTATTTTGGGACCATTCTGAAAAATAAGCCAATTGATCAAATACTCGAGGTTTTGAAACTTACAACCTCTCTTCAATATGAAATTGTGCCACGGGCAAACAAGCCAACTTTAATATACTGGAAATAAAATTACATCTAACTAAACAAAACATTATGAAACAAAATAATACTTCTTAAACCAAAACAGGCCGAAAATACTGGAAATATTTTCAGCCTGTAAACTTTGCCGGTATATCACTACCTGCAAAGTCCATGATAAATAAAACTTAGTATTTACCAATAACATGTCAAATTTATGAAAAAAACAGACAAGTGCCCTTATTTACATGGGCAACTTAAAAAAGTTTTAATGATTATGAAACTAACAACCTTTCTTGTCCTACTACTAACTCTAAATGTATTTGCTGAATCCTATGCGCAATCCGCAAAAATTACGCTAGCCATGGACCAGGCGACTCTAAAAGAGGTGATTGTACAAATCGAAAGCGAAACC
>JBFFMM010000117.1:0-8588 GCA_041554075.1 Draconibacterium sp.
GCCCGTGCTTTACATCGAACGAAAACTTCATACCAACAAACCCGATTTTAATATTTATTCCACCATTTATTTTAATTCCGACAAACACGCGATTTTTGGTAACTTTTAAAAGGAGTTCAAATCTTGATTTGTTGTATCGTTGAAAATTGTAAACAAATGTTTTTAGATTGAAATCTACCATAAGGTTGTTCGTAGATTTTATTGCGCTACTTTTTGTCGATGTGTGCATAATTCCTACTTTTGTTTCCCATTTTTATAAAAGATGATTGAAGCACAACCTGTTATTGAGCCAGTAAATGCTGCTGGTGTTAAAGCAACTTTTGTTGACGAAAAGTATGGCGACCACGAGCGTAATGTGTTTGATATTTGGTTGGCAGATGCAAAAGAACCTACTCCGCTGGTAATTTATATTCATGGGGGAGGTTTTGTTGGTGGCGATAAGTCGAGGTATTACAATTCGGAAGACTGGCTTCGGTTTTTGGATGCCGGAGTTTCTATCGCCAGTATTAATTATCGGTTTCTGAATCAGCCTCCGTATGGCATTTTGGGTAGCATGAATGATTCAAAACGATGTCTTCAGTACATTCGTTACAATGCTGACAAATACAATATTGATAAAAATAGAATTGCCTGTTCGGGTGGTTCGGCAGGTGCGGGTACTTCGTTGTGGCTGGCTTTTTCTGATGAAATGGCAGAGGAGAAAAGCAAGGATCCGGTTTTGCATGAATCTACGCAGATTTCATGTGCGGGTGCTTTTGCAACACAATCAACTTATGATATTTTGCGCTGGTCGGAAATTTTAGACCTTCCCTTAAATCAAACAGAAGAAGAGAAACAGATGATTGCTCGTGCCTTTGGATTAAAATCGGCTGACGGAATAGATTTGTACAAACAAACAGAGATTCGTGAAGAGCTTGACTTTTTAGGAAAAATGAATGAATCTGCTGCTCCGTTTTTTGTGTACAATCGCAGGGAAGGTGGCATTCCTACCAACGACGACGAATTGCAACATCATCCTGTTCATGCGAAACGTTTAAAAGAGCAAGCTGAAAAAGTTGGTGCAGAAGCAGTTGTTTATGCTCCGGCAATTGGTATTGTTGACGATTCGGGGAAAGATTTAGTCGATTTCTTTTTGGAAAAACTGTAACAAATTGAACATGATTAAATGCTTTTTTAGCAGTCATTCTAAACTTATTTCAGAATCTTAATTTATTTGAATAGACCCTGAAATAAATTCGGTAAAATAGATTTTTCATTGAATTGATCATTATATCTCTCAAAAATATTCTTTAACAAATACCTAACTGACTGGGGCGAAATGGTCGTTATCTCAGATAAGTTGTTTATAAATATGCATTTAATGTGAATAAACATGCAGCAAGATTGTGTTTTTTTCATTTTGAATTAAAAAATCTTCATATTTGCACCGAGAAAAAATTGATAGATAAAATATGAAAGTTTTAAAATTTGGAGGAACATCTGTTGGATCGCCAGAAAACATGCGTGCAGTAATGGATTTGGTGACTGATGGAGAGCAAAAAATAATCGTGTTATCAGCCATGTCCGGAACAACAAATTCTTTGGTTGAAATCTCTAGTTATCTGCAAAAAAAGAACAAAGATACTGCTCGTATTTTTATTGGCAAGCTGGAAGATCGGTACAAAAAAGTTGTCAAAAATCTATTTGTTTCAGAGGACAATAAAAAGGCCGGATTGAAGATAATTGCCCAATGTTTTAAAACGATAAAATCATTTACTTCGGGTGCTTTTAGCTTGGTAGGCGAAAACACCATTTTGGCGCAGGGCGAAATTATTTCAACGAATTTATTTGCGCTTTTGATGAACGAAAACGGATATAAAACGAAACTGTTGCCAGCTCTTGATTTTATGAAAATTGATGAGGATAAAGCGGCAGATTTGCAGTTTATTCGTGAAAATATTAAACCTGTAATTGAAAAAATTGGTGCTGCTGATTATTATATTACGCAAGGATTTATCTGTAAGGATGCAGAAGGTGAGATTAATAATCTTCAGCGAGGAGGCAGCGATTACACAGCATCGTTGATTGGAGCAGCAATTAATGCCACTGAAATTCAGATTTGGACTGACATTGATGGTTTTCATAACAATGATCCGCGTTTTGTTGAAAATACTCAAAAAATTGAACAACTGTCGTATAACGAGGCGGCTGAGTTAGCATATTTTGGGGCAAAAATTTTGCATCCGCTCACCGTACTTCCTGCACGTTTAGAAAATATTCCGGTGCGATTAAAAAACACAATGAATCCGAATGACGCTGGTACTTTGATTACAGCAAAATCGGATGGAAAAGGAATAAAAGCGGTTGCAGCTAAAGATGGAATCACAGCGGTTAAAATTCGCTCGGGACGAATGTTAATGGCCTATGGTTTTCTTAAAAATGTATTTGAAATATTTGCAGAATATAAAACTCCGATTGATATGATTTCTACTTCGGAGGTGGCGGTTTCTATAACAATAGATAATACAGAAAACCTTACTAAAATTAAGGCTGAACTGGATAAGTTCGGAACCGTTCAGATAGACGAAAATATGTCGATAGTGTGTATTGTTGGCGATATTATTGAAGAGGAAAAGGGCTTTGCGTCGAAGGTATTTAATGCTTTAGATGGTATCCCAATACGTATGATTTCGTACGGAGGAAGTAAATACAATATTTCGGTTTTGGTTGCAACTGTAAATAAAAAGGCAACGCTTCAGTCGTTAAGCGATAATTTGTTGAACCACGAATAAGATATTTCAATAATAATAATGAATGGATGGCATCCGCATTTATAATAGAATAGATGGATGCCATTCTTTTTTGTTTATTAGAGTGTGTAAACTTCGCTGGCTTCGTATCTCGAAGCAATTTTAAGTTCAAATCTATGAGTTAAACTTTCCATTCGTTTAATGGCTATATCGTGTGTGTTGTTGTCTTTCGAGATGTGACTCAAAAAAACGCATTTCAGATTTCCGTTGGTGTGTTTTTCAAGCAATTCAAACGCTTGATCGTTTGACAAATGGCCCACTTCCGAAGCTACGCGTACTTTCAAAAATTCAGGATAGCGACCTTCCCATAGCATTTTTTCATCGTAGTTCGATTCCAGGAACAATCCATCACATTTACTGATGTGTGTTTTTACATTGTCACACGGAGTCCCAATGTCAGTAAACACACCCACATTTTTATTTTTATATTGAATACGAAAGGAACAAGGTTCGGCTGCATCGTGGTTTTTTAAAACCGGGAAAATGGTGAATTCTCCAACTTGAATTTCTTCGTCGGGTTTGAAATATTTTGGAGAATCGGGGCGCATGTTTTTGTAGGCGCCGTTGTATGTTTTTGCTGTTAAGTAAATCGGTACCTGCAATTTTTTGTTAACTCCGCGGGCTCCACGCATGTGGTCGCCGTGTTCGTGAGTAATAAAAACCGCCTTAATTTTAGTTGGTTCCAATCCCAGTTCTGCCATACGATTAATAATTTGTTTTCCCGATAATCCGGCATCAACTAAAATGGCATCTGTGCCATTTCCAATGTAATAGCAGTTTCCGTTACTTCCCGATGCGATGGCACAAATTTCAAGCATAATCTTGTTGTTTTCGGTGGGCAAAAGTAGTTAATTTTTAGGAGTATTGCAGGGTATATAAAGTTGCCATCCGTTTGCGTTTATACAAACACGGATGGCATCTTCACGTATAACTTGCACTGCAACTGAAAACACTTCCGACTTCGTGCTTCTAACTTCCAGCTTTCTTTTATTTTACCAATTTCGAAATTGCACGAAATTCAGGAGCGCCTGCCGATCGGGTTAGTTCAAAAAGGATTGATTCGTACGATGTCATCATAATTCCTTCGGCACGAAAACGCTCTTTTGCAAGCTTGTAATTAGCCTGACTTCGCGATGAAACACAATCCATAACCACAATCGGATTTAATCGGGCAGCTTTTATATCAACCGCAGTTTGTAGTACGCAAACATGCGATTCGATTCCACAAATGATAATATTTTTAGCTTCCAATTGTTTTAGTTTAGCTGAAATTTCAGGAGCATCCCAGCAACTAAAATCTTTTTTCTCGATGTATTCAAATTCTGGTATCAAAGATTTGATTTCAGGCAAGGTTTCGCCAAGCCCTTTTGTATACTGTTGCGAAACAACAAGCGGAATATTTAATGTGGCCAGTCCTTCAACCAAAGTCTGACAGTTTTTTAACAAAGCCTCTTTTTCATTCATTACAGGAAATAAACGCTCCTGCATATCTATAATTAACCCTACTGTATTTTCTTTTTTAATGCGCATATTTTTGAATTGTTCTGTTGTTTAAAATATCCTGTTTTCATTGCAGGTTTAATATTGAGGGAAAGATTAATAGCTAAATTGATGAATTCCGTATACTACGATTGTTTATTTGCCTGCGATCGCGATTTGTCGCCCAAATAACCGCCATGGTGGCGTTTGGCATATTCTTCGTTGGTAAAGCCAATTTTATTCATCATTGAAACTACCAAAGCATCGCCAATCACTGTCATTACAGTTGTTGAAGTGGTTGGTGATAATCCCAGCGGACAAACTTCTTTTGGGTTTCCGGTGTAAATAAATGCATCGGCACTTTTTGCCAAAACACCATCGGGATTGCTCGAAATAACAATAAACGGAAGTCCGGAGTGCAGATTTTCTGCTAATTCAATAAGCTCAATAATTTCACGGGTTTTTCCTGAGTTGGATAGAACAAGCAGAACATCGTTTTCCTGAACTACTCCAAGGTCGCCATGTTGCGATTCGCTGGGGTGGAGAAATACTGAAGGAGTTCCGGTAGAGCTAAATGTGGTGGCAATATTGGCGGCAATCTGTCCGGCTTTCCCCATTCCGCTGGTTACTAATTTCCCCTTTTTTAAGTGAACTCGCTGATAAATTAATTCAATGGCAGTAATAAAATCATCTTCAACAGGAATGTTCTGAATGGCCTGAGCCTCCTGTTCAATAACTTTTCGAATTGCTTCCTTCATGTAATCTTTTCTTTAATTGTGCAAATCTAAAGGAAATTATTGAAGCCCGTAATATTGGACAATACCTTTTAGAATATTTTTACAAATATGTGATATGGGTTACACTCGAAATGTGTTATAAGTCATAAAAAATAATGAACAATTAGAAGCCTCTCGGAGTTAAATAATCATTACATTTAACGATAAATTTTTAAACCAAGAAAAAATATACCTTTAAGTCTATCATTATTATTCTGTTGGATGACTAGGTAAATTTGATCGAAGACATAAAATACAAAACATTTTAATGAGATGAAGATTCACGAATATCAAGCCCGAAATTTATTCAGGAAGTACGGGATTCCTGTACCGGAAGGTGTAATTTGCCATTCGGTTGATGAAGTAAAAAAGAAAGTTTCAGACGAAGACAAACTCCGTGTTGTAAAAGCTCAGGTTCATGTTGGTGGACGAGGGAAAGCAGGTGGTGTAAAATTGGCCACAACAAAAACGGAAGCCATTGAAAAAGCCAAACAAATTCTGGGAATGGACATTAAAGGTATAACAGTTGAAAAAGTGCTGGTTGCCGATGCTGTGGACATTGAAAAGGAATTTTATGTTGGTTTGATTAACGACCGAAATACAAAATCGGTAACCTTGATGGCAAGTGCCGAAGGAGGTGTTGAAATTGAAGAAGTTGCCAAAGTTTCGCCCGAAAAAATTATTAAAATGACCATTGATCCAGCCATGGGTTTGATGGACTGGCAGGCACGCAAGGTTGCATTGCAACTGTTTAACGAACCAAAACAAATTCGTCAGGCAGCAGGAATTCTGGTGAAACTGTACCAATTATATATCGAAACCGATTCATCGTTGGCAGAAATAAACCCATTGGTACTTACTCCTGATAAGCAGGTGTTGGCAATTGATGGAAAAATGAATTTCGATGACAATGCTCTTTTCCGTCAGAAAGAAATAATTGCCATGCGCGAAGCTGATAAGGAAGAACAAAAAGAAATTGAAGCGAACGCGAAAGGGCTTTCGTATATTAAACTCGACGGAAATATTGGTTGTATGGTAAACGGAGCCGGTTTGGCGATGGCAACCATGGATATGATTAAATTGTATGGCGGCGACCCTGCAAACTTTCTGGATATTGGTGGCTCTTCGAATCCACAGAAAGTGGTTGATGCAATGAATATATTGTTGAGTGATAAAAATGTGAAGTCGGTGATGATTAACATTTTTGGTGGAATTACGCGTTGTGATGACGTTGCACGTGGTTTGGTTACAGCGCTCGACATTATTAAAACCGATGTTCCAATAGTGATTCGTTTGTCGGGGACCAATGCAAAAGAAGGTTTAGAGATTATCAAACAAACCGGATTGCCAGTAGTGGAAACCATGAGTGAAGCGGCAAAAGCAGCCATTGAGTTAAGTAAGATATAGTTCAGCGTTTAAAGTTCAAAGAAGAAAGAAAAATGAGCATTCTAATAAATAAAGATACAAAGGTAATTGTGCAAGGCATTACCGGAAGAGATGGTGCTTTTCACACCAGTAAAATGAAAGCTTACGGGACAAATATTGTTGGCGGAATTTCTCCGGGTAAAGGAGGCCAGCAGGTGGAAGGTATTCCGGTATTTAATACCGTTGAAGATGCAGTAAAAGCTACAGGTGCAAATGCATCGGTAATTTTTGTTCCGGCACCTTTTGCCGGCGATGCCATTATGGAAGCTAGTTATGCAGGTGTTGAATTAGTGGTTTGTATTACCGAACATGTTCCTGTTCAGGATATGATTAAAGTTACCCCGGTTTTAAAGAAACATGGAACCAAGTTGATTGGAGCCAATTGTCCCGGATTAATTACTCCTGAAGAGTGTTTGATTGGTATTCTTCCGGCAATGATTTTCAAAAAAGGAAATATTGGTTTGATTTCGCGTTCGGGAACTTTAACCTACGAAGTGGTGAATATGCTTACCGAAAGTGGTTTAGGCCAAACTACTTGTGTTGGAATTGGCGGTGATTCCGTTTCGGGTTTGTATTTTATCGATTTGCTTGAAATGTATGAAGCTGATCCGGAAACCGAAGCAGTGGTTGTTATTGGTGAAATTGGTGGCGATGCTGAAGAGCAGGCTGCCCGTTTTATAAAAGAGAAAATGACTAAGCCGGTTGTTGCCTTTATTGCAGGTCAGTCGGCACCTCCCGGGAAACGGATGGGACACGCCGGTGCTATTATTTCCAGTGGTGCAGGTACAGCTGCCGAAAAAATAAAAGCTTTTAATGCAGCAGGAGTTCCAGTTGCAAAAGAACCGTCTGAAATTCCTGAATTGATTAAAGAAAAATTAGGATTGTAGAAAAAATCGAACAGAATAGTAAAAACCGGTTGCATTTGTAGCCGGTTTTTTTTCTTCAGAAATAAATGAAAAAGACAAATCAAACGAAATGGACTTTACTTTTAAATCCACATGCCGGAGGTGGCAAGGGAAGGAAAGATATAGATAGGATTGAAAAGTTACTGCTGTCAGAAGGTTTCAGCTATCAATTGGTAATTTCAGAATACTCCAGGCACGCTATACAACTTGCAAAAAATGCTGTAGAAAAAGGAAGTCGACATATAATTGTTGCGGGCGGTGATGGAACTTTAAATGAAGTAGTGAACGGTATATTTCAACAAAAAGAAGTTTCGCCGGATCAAATTCAGATCGGTATGATTCCGGTTGGCACCGGAAATGATTGGATTAAAACCTTTGGAATAAAGAATAATTATTTAGGTGCCATACATCAAATTCAGGAAGGAAAAACCATGCTGCAAGATGTGGGAAAGTTAAGTTTTTCAGAAGATGGTGTTGAGCATTCGAGGTATTTTTCAAATATGGCTGGGTTTGGTTTTGATGCTTTGGTGGCACAAAAGGCAAATGCTTTAAAAGAAAAGGGGCGAAGTGGTTTAATGGTTTACCTGCAAAGTTTGATCGCAGCTTTTGTACAATACAAAACCCGAAGGGTAAAAATACTTATTGATAAAGTCCCGGTTGAAGAACTAATTTTTTCGGTGAGTTTGGGAATTGGAAAATACAATGGGGGAGGAATGAAACAAGCTCCGAATGCTGTTCCGGATAACGGTATATTTGACGTTACCCTGATAAAGAAAATTGGAATTTGGGGGATTCTTACAAATCTCGCCGGGTTGTATTCTGGTAAATACATAAAGGATTACAGGGTGATTTGTTACAAAGCAAAAGAAATTATGATTACTTCTGAAGATCCGCTAATTGGTGAAGTGGATGGCGAATGTATTGGAAAGAGCCAGTTTTTTGTTGAGATACTGCCAAAGAAACTTCGGGTAATTGTTGGGGAAATAATTTAGGTTCAATGACTAAATCAATTTATCCATAAAATCACTTTTTAAGTTTTGTTAAAGGCTTTGCCAAATATTTCGGAATAGTAAAATAGAAAGTTGTCCCTTCATTAATTTTGCTTTTAATCCATATTTTTCCATTATGACGGGTGACAAATTCCTTACAAAGCAATAGCCCGAGTCCAGTCCCATTTTCTCCGTCTGTTCCTTTTTCCAAAGAGGTGTTTGCAA
>JBFFMM010000118.1:0-8587 GCA_041554075.1 Draconibacterium sp.
ATTGGCTGTTTTTATGTGGAATCGCCGGCCATGCGCATGTTGCTTACCAAACTGGAAGCCGACGATTATCTGCGTTTGGTGGCGGCAAGTTCCATTATTCGCCCCGGAGTGGCACAAAGCGGAATGATGCGCGAGTACATTTTGCGTTACCGCGATCGCAGCCGGTGCGTGGAAGCAAAAAACGAAGCTCCGGCACTTTACGAACTTCTGGAAGAAACTTACGGAGTAATGGTGTACCAGGAAGATGTGATAAAAGTGGCACACCTTTTTGCCGGACTTACTTTGGCTGAGTCGGATATTTTGCGGCGTGGTATGTCGTGGAAGTTTAAGCAGCGCAACGAGTTTGGTAAAATCAAGAACAAATTTTTCTCCAACTGTGCCGAAAAAGGGTACGACCCCGGTTTGGTGGAACGTGTCTGGACACAAATTGAAAGTTTTGCCAATTATGCTTTTTCAAAAGGGCACTCGGCTTCGTACGCCGTTGAAAGTTACCAGGCCTTGTTTATAAAAGCCTACTATCCGCTGGAGTACATTGTGGCAACCATAAACAACGGCGGTGGTTTTTACCGCACCGAATTGTATGTGCACGAAGCGCGAATGCACGGAGCTGAAATTTTTCCACCTTGTATCAACCGCAGTGAAATGCAAACGGTGATCGATGGAAAGGTAATTCATTTGGGGTTTGGCTTTTTAAAAAGCCTTGAAACCACTACTATCAACGCTATTTTAAATGAACGTTACCGCGGCGGCTATTTTCGAAGCCTGCAGGATTTTTTGGGGCGGGTACACATCTCGCTGGAGCAACTCAGTATTTTAATTCGTGTGGGCGCTTTTAATTTTACCCGAAAATTGAAAAAAGAGTTGCTTTGGAATGCGCATTTTATTTTGGCTAAATCGAAAAAAACAGCACCCGAGCGCACACTGTTTCAGCAGGAAGTAAAAGAGTTTACAATTCCCGAATTGTATTATCATCCGCTGGAAAATGCTTACGACGAAATTGAGTTGCTGGGGTTTCCGGTTACCCGCTCTACCTTTGAATTGCTCGAAAATATGCGTTTGCCACAAACTTTGGCTGCCGATTTACCGCAGTTGATCAATCAAAATGTTGCCATTGTAGGCAGCTTGGTACATGTTAAACGTACCCGCACCAACAATGCAAAAACCATGAGTTTTGGCGTTTTTATCGATTTTGAAGGACATTGGATTGATACGGTTCAGTTTTCGGAAGTTGCTAAACGTTACCCGTTTTCGGGTGGTGGTTGCTACCTGATAAAAGGCAAAGTGGTAGAAGAATTTGGTTTTATTAGCATTGAAGTGGCAGAATTGTATCGCCTGCCCAACGAAAATTTGGAAGAACCTTCAACACGGTTAAAAGTGTCGGATAAAGTGAGCTGAGAAATGTCTAATGCCATTTTTCATACTTATTCTCCCAAAAGAAAACCGATTGAAGGCTAGCCTTCAATCGGTTTAAAAATCGTTATATACTTAGTCAGATAAACCTGTGACGGTTATTTCTTACTAGTCATTTCCGTTAAATTCTTACATCAAGAAGCTCAACAAAATACCCGCTGCAACTGCAGATCCAATAACACCAGATACGTTAGGGGCCATAGCATGCATTAACAAATGGTTAGTCGGATCTTCTTTTAATCCCATGGTTTGCACTACACGTGCACTATCAGGCACTGCAGAAACTCCGGATGCACCAATCATTGGATTAATTTTGTTTTCTTTCTTTAGGAATAAGTTCATGATTTTTGCTCCCGCAACTCCACCAGCAGTTGCAATAACAAACGAACCTGCCCCCAAAGCGAAAATCTTAATCGACGCAGGTGTTAAAAATACATCTGCCTGTGTAGATGCTCCTACAGTAATACCCAATAAAATGGTAATCACATCGATTAACGGATTAGCAGCAGTGTTTGCCAAACGTTTGGTTACACCTGATTCTTTCAACAAGTTACCAAAAAACAACATTCCAATCAGAGGAAGTGCCGATGGCGCAATGTAAGCAGTTAAGATTAAGCCTACAATCGGGAATAATACTTTTTCAAGTTTCGATACTGCACGAGGCGGTTTCATTTTTATCAAACGTTCTTTTTTCGATGTCATTAATCGAATTACCGGAGGTTGAATTACCGGAACTAATGCCATGTATGAGTAGGCTGCAATCGCGATTGGTCCAATCAGATTTTTTACTGTTGTTCCATCTGCCAGCACATTCATACCGTTGGCCAGTTTCGACGAAATAAAAATTGCGGTTGGACCATCGGCTCCGCCAATAATGCCAATTGCACCGGCTTCGGGAGCAGCAAATCCTAAATAAATAGCTCCTAAAAAGGTTAGGAAAATACCAATTTGAGCGGCAGCACCCAGCAACATTAATTTTGGATTCGAGATCAAAGACGAAAAATCGGTCATTGCTCCAATTCCGAGGAAAATTAGTGGGGGATACCAGCCTTGTACAACTCCCTGATATAAGATATTCATTACTGACCCTGGTTCGTAAACACCTAGTTTAAGGTTAAAATCGGTCACTTGAAACATAGGAATATTACCTACAAGAATACCAAATCCAATTGGGATCAGCAGCATCGGTTCAAAGTCGTATTTAATAGCCAGATAAAGGAATATAAATCCTACGAGCATCATAATTAAGTTTCCCCATGATATATTGGCAAAACCCGAGAATTCGTAAAAGTTAAATAATCCCGACATGGCACCGCTATAATTTTTATAGCTTGTACCGTCGCCAACCAAATGTCCATCACTTGACAGAGATAAGGTTCGGTTGGGAAGTTTAACCATATCTTTGGTTGTATTGTAACCACCCGTACTGTTTGGATCGGTATTTACACGTAAATGCGTAATTGGAACTGTGTTGAAAGCAAGTTCCACACTGTTGTCAATAACTTTGTAGTGTCCTGAATAACGTTGTTTGGCTGAATCTAAAACAAAAGAACCGTTTTCTTCAAATGTTAGTGTTTTAAACCGTTTAACAGTTGAAGGATTTTCCTTTTGATTTTCTTCTCCAGCTTTATACGTGGGAATTGGGATATAACCATCGGAATAGTTTACCCACCTTCCGTTAGCTATTACATCACCAATTTTTTCGGACTGATTACCAGCCAAAGCTGTTGTCGCCAGAAAAATCAGCGGTAATATAATTTGAAATATTCTTTTCATAATAATACGTAAAGGTTAAGCTAGTTCAATCAATACATCGTCTTGTAGCACACTGTCGCCAACATTTACTTTTATTGCTGTTACTTCGCCACCTTTTGTTGTCTGAATCTGATTTTCCATTTTCATGGCTTCCATTATCATTAGGTTTTGACCCTCGGTAACAACATCGCCCACAGTAACATTAATTTTTAATATTGTTCCGGGCAGCGGTGCTGTAACTTTATGTTTTCCCGAAGAAGCATTTTTCTTAATTTGTCCTTCACCCGGTAGTTTTTCAACCGGTTTACGAACCAGTGTAGGTGTTTTTGTTGTTTTAACCTCTCCGTGAATTTTAACTTCGTAGATGGTTCCGTTTACATCTAGTTCAGCGATATTGTCTTCAATATCTTTTAAATGAACATCGTAATCGTTACCGCTGATTGTGAATTTATATTTTTTCATTTGTATATTTTTTCAATTCTTTTTTGCTCTTGTTTATTTCCCCCCTATCTCTACTTCGTAGCGATTGTCCCCATCGGCGGACAGACGTTCTGAAGGAATGGCAGAGGGTGAAAATTTCCCCATAGCTTCTTTAGAAATTCCTATCTCGGCCAATTTTGGTTTACACTATATATTTTTGAACTCCATGGAGAGTATGCTTTTCGCACCTTTTTAATGGTAACTACATTGCTCTCTTCATCGTGCAATTCGTTAAAATACATATGCAAGGCCAAACTGATTGCAGCTGTTACGTTACCCTCAACAACAAAATCGTCTTGTGTAAATTCCTTTTCATCTATGTTTTTTTTGCGATTCTGTTTTTTTCGGTTAAACTTCATATTAATCAGCTTTGGCAGACGCGTAAAAACTATAACTAAAATAGTTAGCGAGAAAAACACAATTAGAAAACCAACAATTGCAACCGTTAATCCAAACTGAATTGTACCTGCTAATACTATAAATAATGTATTCATAATTGTTCAGTTTTATAGTGGAATATTTGAGTGTTTTTTGGGCGGATTTACAAGTTTTTTAGTGGCTAAACTTTGTAATCCGCGAATAATCCGGAATCGGGTATTACGTGGTTCAATTACATCGTCGATGTAACCAAAAGATGCAGCCTGGTATGGGTTGGCAAACTTTTCGGTGTATTCTTCTTCATGATCTGCAATAAATTTCGCACGTTCTTCGGCATCTTCAATATCGCGAAGTTTTCTTCCATGAAGAACCTCAACAGCACCGGCAGCACCCATTACTGCAATTTCTGCAGTTGGCCATGCATAGTTTAAGTCGCCCCGCAGTTGTTTGCTCGACATTACATCGTGCGCTCCACCATACGATTTACGAAGTGTAACCGTAATTTTAGGAACAGTGGCTTCGCCATAGGCAAACATTAATTTTGCGCCGTGCGTGATAATACCACCATATTCCTGACGGCTTCCGGGCAAGAATCCGGGAACATCAACCAAAGTAATAATAGGAATATTAAATGAATCGCAGAATCGTACAAAACGTGCCGCTTTTATTGATGCATTAATATCGAGTACTCCGGCAAGGTAGCTCGGCTGGTTTGCTACAATACCACAAGGTTGTCCGTTAAATTTAGAGAAACCTACAACAATATTTTTTGCATAGTTTCGGTGAATTTCAAGGAACTCACCATAATCAGCAATGGTATGAATAACATCCTTAACATCGTAAGGTTGATTTGGATTATCCGGAATAATTTCGTTCAAAATGTCGTCCATTCTATCAAATGGATCAGCACAATCTGTTACTACCGGATCTTCTAAATTATTTTGAGGAATGTAACTAACCAGTTTTCTGAGAATTAGTAATCCTTCTTTTTCGTTTTCTACAAGGAATTGAGAAACTCCTGATTTTGATGCGTGAACTTTACCACCACCAAGGTCTTCAACAGAAATGTCTTCACCGGTAACTGTTTTTACCACTTTAGGCCCCGTAACAAACATGTACGAATTTTGCTCCGTCATCATGATAAAGTCGGTTAGGGCAGGCGAGTACACAGCTCCACCGGCACATGGCCCAAAAATGGCAGAAATTTGTGGAATCACTCCTGATGCCATAATGTTACGCTGGAAAATTTCGGCGTAACCGGCCAGTGAGTTTACACCTTCCTGAATACGTGCACCACCTGAGTCGTTGATGCCAATAATTGGTGCTCCGGCTTTCATTGCCATGTCCATAACTTTGCATATTTTTTGTGCAAAAGTTTCGGAAAGAGAACCTCCAAATACGGTAAAATCCTGAGAGTATACATAAACTACACGTCCGTCGATTGTACCGTGACCGGTAACCACTCCATCGCCTAAAAACTTGGTTTTTTCTAATCCAAAGTTCGTACAACGGTGCGTTACAAACATGTCAAATTCCTCAAAACTACCTTCGTCAAGAAGAAGTTCAATTCTCTCACGCGCCGTAAATTTGCCTTTTTTGTGTTGTGCTTCAATTCTTTTTAAACCACCACCTAGCTTGGCTTCTGCACGTAAATCAATCAGCTTTTTTATTTTATCCTGGTTGCTCATAAAATCGGTTGTTATAAGTATCTTTTATTCTTTTCCGCAAATTTCGGTTAATACACCCATGGTTGCTTTTGGGTGAAGGAAACCAATGTTTAATCCTTCGGCTCCTTTTCTCGATGTTTTATCGATTAATTGAACTCCTTTATCATCCAATTCGCCTAACGAATCGTTTACGTTGTCAACAGCAAACGCAAGGTGATGAACGCCCGGTCCTTTTTTCTCAATAAATTTTCCAACTGGTCCATCAGGCGATGTCGACTCCAATAACTCGATTTTTGTTTCGCCAACCATAAAAAAGGCCGTTTTTACTTTTTGCTCCGCTACTTCTTCAATAGCATAGCATTTTAAACCTAGCATGTTTTCGTAGTAAGGAATGGCTTCTTCCAAACTGTTAACTGCAATTCCAATGTGTTCTATATGTGAAATATTCATTATGTAAATAATTGTTTCTAAAAAAGAAAAATGCGAAACTATTTAACCTCAAACAACTGCAAAATTGGTTTCGATTTGCCTTATTTAGAACGGTTATAAAATATTAATAGTCAAAATTTTAATCCATACAAAGTTATTGTTCTAGTGATACCGAATTGGGGAAATCAAAAAAACATATGTTTTTGAAACTTAAATTCAGAAATACTTAATATTCGATTTTTAATGCAGCAAAAAGACTGCAATTTGTCATATTAAAAAAGGCAAACCGAAGTCTGCCTTTTCCTGTATCGTTGATTATTTTTCGTCCCAAACAAAATGGAAGTGAGGTCCAAATCTTTCAAAAGCATTTTTGTCTAATGTTTCCTGATGATCGGGGTGTGCAACCGAGATTAATAATTTTGCTCTGTCTTGCAAACTTCTTCCATATAAATTAACTGCACCATGTTCTGTAACTACCCAGTGAACATTTGCGCGAGTACTAACAACACCTGCACCAGGAGTTAAAATAGGAGCAATTTTGCTGATTCCTTTATTGGTAATAGAAGGCATTGCCAAAATTGGTTTTCCTCCTTTTGAAAGAGATGCTCCTCGTAAAAAGTCGATTTGACCACCTACTCCTGAATAGTGGATTGTTCCAATTGAATCGGCACAAACCTGACCCGTAATGTCAATTTGAAGTGCTGAGTTAATTGCAGTTACTTTTGGGTTTTTAGCAATTACATTTACACGGTTGGTGTATTTTACATCTTGCATTAAAACACCTGGGTTATTATCAATAAAATCGTAAAGTTTTTTGGAGCCCATCAAAAAGGTGGCTACCAATTTCCCTTTGTCAATATTTTTGTTTTTTCCGTTTACCACACCTTTGTCTACCAATGGAAGAATACCATCTGCAAACATTTCAGAATGTACTCCAAGGTTTTTGTGGTTTCCAAGCATGCTTAATACGGCATTCGGAATTGCTCCGATACCCATTTGTAGCGTTGCACCATCATCAACCAATTCGGCAACATAACGACCAATTTTACGATCGGTATCGTTTATCGCGCCTGGAGCAGGAGCATACAACGGACTATCATCTTCAGTAAATAAATCAATATCATTAATATGAATCATTGCATCACCAAAAGCCCGTGGTACGTTTGGATTTACAATTGCAATGGTAGTGTCGGCATTTTCAATAGCCGCCAAAGTAGCATCAACTGAAGTTCCTAAAGAAACGTATCCATGATTGTCGGGTGTTGAAACCTGAATCATCGCAACATTTACTTTTAAATAGCCTTCGCGAATTAAACGTTGTGTTTCTTGCAAGAATACAGGAATATAATCGGCATAACCGGCCTGCGTTTGTTTTCTTACGTTGTGGCCCACAAAAAACGACTCCAGTTGGAAAATTCCTTCCAGTTCTTTATCTGCATAAGCAACTTCACCTTCGGTGTGGATGTGTTGAATACGTACGTTTCTGAACTCTTTGTTTTTACCCCTTTCTACCAACGCCTTAATGAGTGGGTGAGGCGTAACGGCCACACTATGCAGGTGAACTCGATCGTTTGATTTAACTACTTTTACTGCTTCTGCAGCTGAAATGAATTTTATATTCTTCATGCCTAATCGGATTTAAAATCAGCTAATAATTTCAGGGCGCAAAGATAGAAATTAAATGCCCCGCTTTAACTTTCGAATATTATTAATTGTGGTTCGAATGCGTTTGTAAAGTATTTGTTAATTGCTACCCTTATTAATCGATATTTTGATCTTTTGTTCTTGTTTACTTCCACTCTGCTTGAGTTTTGAGCTTGTGTGATTTTGGTTACATCTGTAGATTTTTTTTAACAAAAATAGTATGTTTTGTAAATGGTATCCATTAATAACGATATACCTATAGTTCTTTTTAATAAAGTGAAAAATAAATACTGAATTTTTCAATAATTACTTCTGCATTTCAAATCATTTTGATTCTATCTATCATCATTCGATTTTTAATTCGTTAAGAAAGGCTTAATTCCGAGACTTTCTTTTTTATATATCTCTGCTTTTTCCTACTTTTAACCCAAACTAAAAAACACGATTATCATGTTAAAAGAAAAAATGCTAAAAGCTCTTAACGAGCAAATAAATGCAGAACAATATTCATCACTTCTTTATCTGTCAATGTCGGCTTATTTGCACGAGCAAGGTTTGCCCGGATTTGCCAACTGGATGTATGTGCAGTATCAGGAAGAACTGAGCCATTCGACCAAGTTTTTTAATTATGTGGTTGAGCGAGGTGGAAAAGTGGAACTAAAAGCCATTAAACAAATGCCAACTGCCTGGGATGGAGTTATTGGTATTTACGAAGCCACTTTAGAGCATGAGCAATTGGTAACGAGTTTAATTCATAATTTAATGGATGTTGCCATTGAAGAAAGAGATCATGCAGCACAAAGTTTTTTACGTTGGTTCGTTGA
>JBFFMM010000119.1:0-8539 GCA_041554075.1 Draconibacterium sp.
ACCATTATGGGAGCCGGCTTTATTATGGGAGGTTTTTGCCCGGGAACCGGAATAAGTGCACTTGCAATTGGTAAAATTGATGCCTTGGTTTTCCTTATTGGTGGAATGGTTGGTGCTTTTCTTTTTGCTGAAACGTTTCCGATTATTCAACCGCTTGCAATGGGAAGTTACAAAGGGCCACTAAAAATTGATGAATGGCTGGGCATTTCTTCTGGCGTTTTTACATTGATTCTGATTCTTGTGGCAGTTGCTTTATTCTGGCTTTCAGAATTGGCGGAGAAGAAATTTAAGCGCCCCGAAATTACGTCTGAAATTTAAAACGATAATTATGAATGCACGAATTAAGATATCGGTATTGCTGGTGGGAGTTGGACTACTACTTGCTTTTTTGCCTTATAATCCGGCACAATCGTTTCAATTAAAACCCAGCGAATTATTGCTTCAAGTGAGTTCGGAGAATAGCTTTTTTTCTGTTGATCAGGTGGCACGTTTTGTGAACACCGAAGATAGCACTGTACAATTGGTTGATATTCGGAGCGAAGCAGATTATAAAGTTTGTACTATTCCCGGCTCCATAAATATTCCGTATGCTGATTTATTAAATCCGGATTGGGAAGGGTACTTAAATCAGCCGGAAGTTAAAATTGTATTTTATGGGAATGGTGATCGGGAGGCCAATCTGGCGTGTACCATTGCAACGGGCTTGGGTTACGAAAATAGTTTTGTAATGAAAGGTGGTTTAAATGAATGGTACAAAACTATAATGTTAAGTGAATTTTCAGGTGAAAGAATTACACCACGTGAAAATGTTTTGTTTGAAAATAGGTTTAAAGCCCGCAAAACTTTTACACAGATAAATAGCTTGCCCGATAGTTTAAAATTGCAATTCCTTGAAGCCAGAAAGTTAAAAGAGGCACAGTTGGATGGGGGTTGCGAATAATATAGAACAATAGAAAATGAATCGACTTAAAAGTTTGGGTTTTATCATTGTCATTTTGGCAACAATATTGGTTTTGATAGTTGTTAGATTAACGAACAAAGATTTGTTTAAAAAAGATGCTAGTGCTGCAATTGAGGCAAGCAAAGATGGACGTAATTTAATTACCGGGACTGATCTGCTACAATCAAACGAATATTTAGTTGTTGATTTAAATGCAGATGAAACGGCTAAAACCAGAAACATTCAGAATACAATACACATTCCTTTGGAGAATCTTTTAGACCAATCAAATCAAGAACTTTTTAAGGTTACAAATTCAAAAATTGTTCTTTATTCGGATGATATTTCAGATGCATCCAAAGCCTGGGTTATTCTAAACCAATTGGGATTTGAAAATCTGTTTATATTTCAACAAGAAGGAAACACTGAGGTTTTTAAATACAAATTCCAGCCCGACACTTTGGCCAGACTGGAATAAATATCTTTTAATTGGTGTACTGTTCTAATTTTTTACGAGAGGATAGTTTCCTATTTCTTCATTGGTAAATGGCAACCACGATAGTGTGTTTTTGTCCTCAACCATTTTGTCATACATAAAGGAGTTGTTTCCATACACCAGGGTTTTTGCATCGTATCCAAATAAACGCAAATAGGCAGTCACAAATCCCGAATTATGACCTGTTCCACAATAAACCACTACTGGTTTATCATTCGGAATAGTTTGCATTTCGTTTACAATTCCCAAAGTGCCCTTTGGTTTGTAACGTATCGCACCCTTAATATGACCAGCCTCGTATTTATCGCGACGATCGTAATTAATAATGTAATAGTTCTCGGGTTGTTCAAAAACCTCTTCAGCTTTTATTATTGCTTCCGGAAAACCAGCCTCAAATATAGCATTAAAACGCATGTTTAGAATTTCTTCGCCATTGTTCGTTCCTGAATTTAATTTAGGAAAATCGACCATTTCAGCCTTTTCGTTCGAACCGGGTTCCAGTTGATCCTCAAAGTCGGAAGAAACAGCAGATAACCATGTTTCATTTGCTAATTCCTCATTCCAGGCGCTCATTCCCCAGCGCATGGCATAAACATTTCCGTAACCCATTAATCGTAATAATGAAGCCGAATAACTGGAAGTTTGGCCGGAATAACAAACCAGAATAATCCGATCGTACTCAAAGGGTTTTATTTTGTTTGTAAAATAATCGGGGAGTTGACTAAATTCAACATTTGCTGCTCCCTGAATATGACCGCTTGCAAAGGCCTCCGGTTTTCTTAAATCGATAATGAGGTTGTTTTTATCGAGTTCTTCGAAAACAGAAGCCGCTTTAATTAATGAAGGAAAATCATGACTATTCACATAATCTCCCATTTCATTGAGGTAAGCCAGCAAAGCTTTCGCCTCTCCATTTATTTCAACTGCTTTTGGCTGCGTTTGTACGGTTTGAACCGAGGTAGTTTTTTTTGATTTATCGCCACCGCCGGAACAAGCAATAAAAAAAATCAGCAAAAATCCAGCAAAAAATCGCATCGTATTTTTTAAGCTATTCATATTATTTTTCTGAAATATGTGTTACCCTTCTTTCTCTACTTCAACACCGTTTGCGTCGTACTCAACACTTCCAGTGCGCCGGCCATCATTGTCGTAGGTGTATTCTACAACAGCAACACCATTATCCGGATTGTTTGCCACATTTTTGTTAATGTCCATATTAATTCGTTTTACAATGGCACCGTGCTCGTCGTAAACCGAAGTTGTAATCGGAAGTCTTTTCCCGCCAAGTGGCTCATCGTCCTGATCGTACTGTGTAGTTTCAAGAACATAACCATTTTCATCAACAACATTTACACGTTTAGCCCAACCGCCAAATAAGTTCGAAAGTTGTCCAACAGTGTTGTGCACCGAAAAATTTAAAACATCGCCATCGGCAGTGTTTTTAAATAAGAAATAGGAAACACCAATATCTCCACAATTCTCTTCGGTACAATTGTACAAAGTATCGGCTTCGTAATTTGCCATTCTCACCATGTATCCTTTATCATCGTAGGTAAAACGTAGTTCGTAAAATGGGCAAAACGGATTCATTACTACTTCTTCTTTCGCCAAATTGTAGCGAAGTTCCTGAATCATTCCATCTTCCAATTCTTTCCATACATAGTTATGAATGTTATTCCCGTTTTCAATTGCCTTTCCGTTTTCATCCAGAAATCGCAGTCCAACACGCATTCCTTCATTGTTTAATGTATATTCAAAAACGGATGCACCACCACTTTTTGTTGGTTCTCCATTCTTATCAAAGAAGTGTTTAATTTGTTTATTGCCTTCGTAAGTGTAGGTAATTTTTGCGGCCCCTCTCATTGATGAGTAGCCCAACAAAACTCCATTACGATTGTATTCAACCGATTCAAGTTGTTTGTTGTCGTTGTAAGTAAATTTGTAATTATTCACAGTTTTGGCTTCATCTGCCGTTAGGGCGTGTGTTCCTTTTTCAATATCCCAGGGTGTTTCTGTAAATTGAAGGTGACGAAAGTATGCCACATTCGTATCTTCGGTTTGCGCTGGTTTTTGATTACATGAGAATAAAGCCGTAGCAAATATTACTATCAGACTAATTTTTAATAATTTCATTTTTAATAGTTTAAGATAAATAATTCTTGTTTTAAAACAATAACATAGCAAAGTCAATTATGTTTATCTTGACTGCTTCTTTTAGTCGGTATAAAATTCATATAAGGATTTAAAAATTAGGAATTTACCATCCATTTGGAGAAAATATCGAGGTAATTCCAGAAAGAAAGTTTTACCTCGTCGGGTAAATCTAACTTTAGCAGAACCTTTTTGTAGCAAGTTAACCATTCAATTCTGCCTTCAGAAGTAATTTTAAATGGTAAATGGCGACGGTTTAACTGCGGTTTTCCACGATTCTTATTGAAATAGTCAGGGCCTCCACAAATTTGGATTAAAAAATCGGCCGAATGTTCTTTTGCTTTTTCCAAAGCAATTGGATTTTTAGGAAACAAATCTTTAATAGAACTCGCCGCCAGCAGATCGTAATGGTCACTCACCATTTGACGCATTCCTTCTTCCTGCAGCAACACAAACATCTGTTTCGAGGGAAGTGTAACTGCGGGGCGCACTCCCGGGAAATATTTACTGATTTCAAATTCCATTGTATTGTTTTGTCTCTTGAAACAAATAAATGGAAAAGTTGTTGAATCTATTTCTCAAAAACCCAACCAATACGTAATCCACTTGTCAGCGCTATCGGGAAATCGTCGGGAGCAACAAGAAATCCATAAAACTAGTATTTCATTAAATATCGGCAAAGGCCAGTGTGGCGATACTAACGTTAGTGTCAGGAAGTTTGAGAAGAGGAAAGGCACATGCTTCAAGGGTAGCACCAGTAGTAACTACGTCATCGATTAAAAGGATGTGTTTTCCGTTAAATTCAGCGGGATGATGTACTTCAAAAATACCATCTACATTTTGCCAGCGTTCGAAACGGTTTTTTCGTGTTTGTGTCGATGTGAATGTTTCGCGGTATAAATTATTGTCAATTACAGGTTTTTGCAGAACGTCTGCTATTCCTGCTGCAATCCAACTACTTTGGTTGTAGCCTCTTTTTTGCTCTTTTTTAGGATGTAATGGAACAGGTACAAGCACATCAACCGAAGAAAAGGCAGTGGATTCCGATAACGCAAAACCAAATTTTCGACCCGTTTCGAATCCTAATTCTTTTAAGCCCTTGTATTTTACATAGTGGATAAGGTGTTGGTATCTACTGCCTTTTTTGTACGAAAAGAATGAGGTGGCATTTTCAATTTTTACGCGTCCCCAAAAAAGTTGAGCTACTTTATTCTCGGGATTAACATGGAAATTGGTAACCGGTAAATCGTGCCAACAATCAAAACAAATATATTTCTCCTGTGAGGTGAGTCGCTCTTCACATGTAGTACACAACGATGGAAACAACAACTCCAAAACATCCGATAAACCTTGCTTTGCCTTCTCCATATGCGTAAGTTACAATTATTTTTTGGTAGCAGTAATGAAAGTTTTTATTTGATGAATGACGGGTTCGCTATTTGTTAATCCATTTGTAATTTTCTATTCATAATTAAGTCGATTAACTTATTTGTTTTGCAAACGTATATTACTACCATTTCCCTCTAATCATTCTTGAAAATCTCTCATAAATTTATTCGTGGATTACATCGTTCGAAATAGCTTTTTGTTTTTATTGGTTTGAAAATAGGTAATAAACCTGGATTTTGCGTCTTACATGTAGAACCAATACAAATGCTATCTGGTCAAGTATTATTTATTAAATCCGGGGCGTTTCTATAATCAGTTTAAATAATTATAACATATAGTATTGGTTTAAGAAAATATTAAATTTGCTGGCAGTTATTTATCATTTTACCTAAAAACAACTTTACTATGCTCAAAAGCTTCGGAAACTTCTTGCGTAAAAAACTCTTGTTTGTAATTTTTATTGGATTTGTGTTGGGGATAATTGCAACCATTTATTCGCATAAAGCAATAGAAGCCACTTCCACACCTGAATCTTGTGAAGTATGTCATGTTCATCCTCATGTAACCGATTCCTGGAAATTGTCTGTGCATCACGAAACACGTGTGGGTATTCATATTGGCTGCGTGGAATGTCATTTGCCACCAAAAGGACAAGGATATTTGAAAGAAAAGATCAAGGCCTCAAGCAAAGATTTATATGGTTATTTGTTTAAAGATAGTGCCGATTTTAATTGGGAAGCAAAATCTACATTGGAACAAGCGCAACACTTTGTTTTTAAAGAGTCGTGTGTGAATTGCCATCAAAACTTGTTCCCGCTTACTTTAACCAAAGAGGGGCAGGATGCACACTTGTATTATTCGCAAAACGAAGAAGAGTTGCGTTGTATCAATTGCCACTTACATGTTGGGCACTACGATCCCAATGCAAAACATGCTAAAAATGTTGAATTTGGAAGTGTTGGCAATGAAAATGCAGAAAAATTTAAAGAAGCAGCCACAGTTACGAAACATGAAGATTTTACAGAAACGATACCTGGAACAACCGTTGCTTTTAACATGAAAGCAATTCCGGGAGGAAGTTTTACTATTGGAAGTCCCGAGTCGGAGCAATTGCGAAATGCAGACGAAGGTCCACAGAAAAAGATAAATATGAGCCCATTTTATATGGCAGAAGTTGAAGTAACCTGGGATAATTATCTGGCTTTCTACAGTGCAACTGCTGCCGAAGGTCGTTCAACCGACACCGAAGGAGCAAGAACAGAATCTGATGTGGATGCAATTTCGGGACCAACACCCCCTTATGGGCAGCCTGATCAAAACTGGGGACTGGGCAATCGTCCGGCAATTACCATGAGTTATCATTCGGCCGAAACCTATTGCAAATGGTTGTCGAAGGTTACCGGAAAAACCTATCGTTTACCCACCGAAGCGGAATGGGAATATGCTGCACGTGGAGGCACTGAAACTCCTTTCTTTTTTGAAGGAGAGCCGAAAGACTTTGGCGAGAAAGGATTTTTTGGAAAGTTGTTTGGGAATAGTAGCGATTCAGTTAATAATTATATTATTTACGAGAAAAATAGTGGTTTAAAAACAAGCGAACCAGATGCTGTGCAGCCCAATCCATACGGTTTAAAAAATATGATGGGTAATGTGGCCGAATATTGTTTAGACTGGTATGCCGAAGATGCTTATGCTAAGTTACAAGATGGTGTTAGCGATCCGCAAGGTCCTTCTTCAGGGAAAGAACATGTTGTGCGTGGCGGTTCGTTTAAAAGTGAAATTGGGGAGGTTAGAAGTGCATCCCGCGACCATACACAAAGTAAAGCCTGGATGAAAACTGATCCACAAATGCCTAAAAGTATCTGGTGGTTATCAGATTGTAATTACATAAGTTTCAGAGTTGTTTGTGAATATGATGAAAATACGGGAAAAAATTAATAAATTTAGAATCCTAAATTCAACTAAAACTTGTTATCATGAGTGAAAATAATTTTTCGAGAAGAAAATTCTTAGCCGGAGCAGCCGCAGTAGGAGCAGCCGGAGCAATGGGAGTAGGAACATTATCATCTTGCAGTACTGGTGGTGGATCGGGAACGACTGCTATTTATGACTGGAAACCCAGAGAGTATCAATTTCCTCCTTTACTGGATACAGTACCTGAAGGGAAAGTATTAAAAGTAGGTGTAATTGGTTGTGGTGGCCGTGGATCGGGTGCTGCATTTAACTGCCTCGAAGCCGGTAACGGAACAATTGAAATAACTGCCCTTGCCGATGTTTTTCAAGATCGTGTGGATGATTTAGTTGCAAAATTGAAAAAACAAAATGATGTTGATGTTCCGGCCGAAAATATTTTTGTTGGTTTTGACGCCTATGAAAAAGTACTTGATTCGGGTGTTGACATTGTAATTTTAGCCACTCCTCCAAAATTCCGTCCACAGCAATTCGAAGCTGCTGTAAAAGCACGGAAACATGTATTTATGGAAAAACCGGTAGCGGTTGATCCTGTTGGTGTTCGTCAGGTGTTGGCAGCAGCAAAAATGGCTGATGCAGCTGGATTAAAGGTAGTTACCGGTACACAACGTCGCCATCAGCACAAATACATTAATATTTACAAAGAACTGGAAAAAAATGCCATAGGTAAAATAACCGGTGGAAATGTATATTGGAATGGTGGAAAATTGTGGCACCGCGACAATACTCCAAGCTGGAGCGAAATGGAATGGATGATTCGCGACTGGGTAAATTGGTGTTGGTTGTCGGGCGACCATATTGTTGAGCAACATGTACATAACCTTGATGTTGCACAATGGTTCCTTGGAAAAACTCCTGTAAAAGCTTTGGCATTTGGATCACGTCAGCGAAGAGTTACCGGCGATCAGTACGATAACTTTAGTGTAGATTATACCTATGATGACGATATGAAAATACACAGTATGTGCAGGCAAATTAATGGATGTACAACTGGAGTTTACGAAGTATTTAGAGGAACAAAAGGTGAGGCGTTTACTTCGCAAGGCGGAACATCAACGATTAAAGATTTAGACGGGAATGAATTATTTGCGTATGAAGATCACGAAACCAGTCCATATGTGCAAGAGCACAAGGACTTAATCACCTGCATTCGTCAGAATATTCCGTATAACCAGGCCGAAGAAACTGCTACTTCTGTAATGGTGGCTATTATGGGACGTGTTTCTGCGTACACCGGAAAAGAGGTTACATTTGAGGAAATGATGAACTCTGACATGAAACTTGGACCAGACACCTATATCATGGGTGATATTGGTTACATGAAAGATGCAACAGTTCCTGTTCCTGGTACTTTAGAAAGAAAGTAGTACTTTCTTTTGATAGAAAAATAATCAGTCAATTCAATATAAAAAACCTTCGGTTTTAACCGAAGGTTTTTTTTGGCATCATACTTGATTAGCTGGTATTAATATTTGTTTTTAATCTTAAAATCTATAAATCATGAAAAAATTATTAAGCATTTTAATTGTAGCAAGCACGTTATTCTTGGTGTCGTGCGATGGAGAGATGGGACCACCGGGAGCACCTGCGCA
>JBFFMM010000120.1:0-8528 GCA_041554075.1 Draconibacterium sp.
AAAATAATTACACGCCCGCAGACCCCTCAGCCACCCTTTTCATATGTTTCGGAAGAAGTAGAATACATCAATCCAAAATCAGGGTTTAAACTCACCGGAACCTTAACAATTCCGAAAGATGCGAAAAACTGTCCGGCGGTGGTATTAATAAGCGGCTCGGGTGCACAAGACCGCGATGAAACCATTTACGAACACAAACCATTTTTTGTCCGCCTTGCACCCAATACCCCGTTATGGAATCGGGAGTAATAAATTGCCCCTGGTAAGTACTCATTATTGTCGGTACTTGCAAAAGTAAACTATCGTTAGTTATGCTTGTTCTTTTTACTGGCACATTTGAAGCGCCTTGCTGAGGAACATCTAATTTTGTGATTAAATTGCCATTCTCATCTTCCGAAATATTAAAAACGATTTCAAGTTTAGCCCCCGGGAGTTCAATTTCTCCTGTCCACTTTCCAGATACTGCATTTTGTTGAGCTTTGGCAGTAATCGAAAAAATAGTTAAAGCCAATAGAAGAATAACAAGCTGGTGGTTCGTTTTCATCGTTCAATTATTTAAATATCAGGAAAGTATGGAGAAGTGTAAATGAGATTACTTTTAATTCAATACCTTAATTTCATTCAAAAGAATTTCCAGCGACGGCGATACCATTCCTCCATGGTCGAAGGCGTCCAATTCGTACAATTTGGTATGTTGATGTCCGGCAACTTTCATCATGCGGTACATGTATGCATTTTCTTCGTAACGACCCAACATTTCTAATTCGCGATCGCCAGTAATTAAAACCAGTGGAGGAGCGTCGGAACGCACAAAATACAGGGGTGCATATTTATCAATAATGGGTTGGGTACCTTCAATTCCCATTTCCTTTCGAACTGTAAAATGGGTAATCGTATGCCCGCTAAAAGGAACCAACATGGCAATACTGTCGGCATCAACATTGTATTTCTCCAGATATGATTTGTCCATTCCAACCATACTGGTTAAGTAGCCACCAGCCGAATGTCCCGAAACAACAATTTTGCTTTTGTCTCCTCCATATTTTTCTATATTGTTGAATACCCAGGCTACTGCAGCTGCTGCATCTTCAATATAAACCGGGCAATTAACTTTGGGGTACAAACGATAGTTTACCGCCACCACTGCAATTCCTTTTTCTTTTAATTTTTCAGGAATAAATTTGTTTCCCGATGTAATTCCTCCGCCATGAAACCAGACCACGGTTGTATACCCTTTTTCTGTAGGATAATAAATATCCATCCGACAGCGGTTATTTATGTAATTATCCTGTAATGCGAGCTGTTTTGATTGGTACAATATATCTTTTTCAAGTTCGTAATTTGCAACGTTGTTTTGGGTAAAGGCCTGAATCTGAATTGTAAATGAAAAGGCAAAAATAAGAAGTAAGGTTAGTTTGGAATTTTTCATTGTTTTTACGATTTGTTATTCGAATTTAAAAGTAAGAATTTAGCGTATAAGAATAACTTTTTTTTTGTTTCCTTTTTTTAAACAATTTTCGTAACTTCTTATTTTTATTGATTATAAATATCATTCACATAAGGTATGAGACATAAAAATAGTATTTTTAGAACGTGGACAGTTAACTAAGTAAATATGGGAGCAAATATGAATCTTCTGATTTATGTGGTGGAAGATAACAAAATGTACAATAAAATTGTAAGTGAGTTTCTTTCCAGAGAGGGGTATAAGAATGTAAAATCTTTTCTTTCGGGAAAGGAATGTGTTCGAACAGTAAAAGGAGGGGAGTCCCCGGATATTGTAATTCAGGATTATCATTTACAAGATTCAACAGGTATTGAAGTATTGGTAAATGTGAAAAAACACAGTAAAAATACTGAATTTGTTTTTCTCACCGCCAATGAAGACATGGAAGTTGCCGTAAATTCGATAAAGTACGGTGCCTTTGATTATATTATTAAGGACAGCGAATTGTCGTTAAAAAAAGTACTCAATAAAATTGAAAAGATCTCGAAACTTATTCAGCTTCAACGAAGAAATAAAATGATAAAAACGGCCATGATTGCATCGCTTTGTATATTGATTGCCATAGTAATATTTACTGCACTGCATACTTTCTTCGATGCTTTTGGCTTACAACGATAATTTGGAAAATAGCTAAAAAAAGGCCGGTTGTAAATAGTTGCAACCGGCCTTTTTTTTAGCTGAAAGTCACTTGTGAGTAAATTTTTTGTATCCTTCATTTTCTCCTTTTCTTCAAGAATGGAAGGCCAATTATTATATCCTTTTTCCAATTTATCCTTTATTCAAAAGGTTAGTAAAATAGTTAGGATTTAATTTTTTAAAAGATGTGTGTAAAGGGTTGTTTTTCAGGTATAAAGCCAGAAGAGTGGTTAGATGCAAAAATAAACAACTACCATACTTTCATTACTGTTGGCTGCTCCCCGAAATCATGAACGTATTGTCCGTTTAAAGTCAAATGAAAACAAATTTAATGGGCAGCTACCTGCATGATTAAGCCGCACATCCATGCCCCGTAGGTTCCAAGGGCATAGCCCAATACTGCAAGTAATACTCCAACCGGCGCCAACGACGGGTGAAATGCTGCAGCAACAACCGGCGCACTGGCTGCTCCTCCAATATTAGCTTTACTCCCCACTGCCAAAAAGAAATAAGGAGCTTTAATTAGTTTCCCAACAATCAATAATAAAGTTACATGGACTGCCATCCAGATTCCACCCACCATAAATAGTCCTATGTTATCAAATATTTTTCCAACATCCATTTTCATTCCGATTGTTGCGACCAAAATATATATAAATAATGTTCCAATTTTGGAGGCTCCGGCTCCTTCGTAATTTCGTAATTTTGTAAACGATAAACCAATTCCAATACTTGTAGATAAGATAATTAACCAGAAGAATTTTGAAGTTAAACTGAATTTGTTTAGTGCCGGTGCATGAACTTCAATGTAAGGAGCAATCCAGTCGGCGACTAAATGCGAAAAACCCGTAACTCCAAGGCCAATAGCTACTATTACCATTAAATCGGTTGTAGTAGGAATACGAGCAATTTTCTGACTAAATTCATGCATTTTGTCTTTTAAATGGGCAACAGTGCTGGCGTCAGCTTTAAAAAACTTGTCAAGTTGTTTTGATTTTCCCACACCAATTAACACAATCGCCATCCAAACTTCAGCTACCAATACATCTACTGTAATCATTACTGAATATAAGTGGTCGGACGGTTTAAAAATTTCATACATGGCTGCTTGGTTTGCACCTCCTCCAATCCAACTTCCTGCAATTGTTGTCATTCCTCGCCAAACTGCATCCGGGCCTGCACCTCCAATCAGTTCAGGATTAATGACAGAAGTAATTAAAATAGCAAGCGGGCCTCCAATTATTACTCCAACGGTGCCGGTTAAAAACATTATAAGGGCTTTGCTTCCCAGTTTAAAAACCTCCTTTAAATTGATACTTAGGGTTAATAAAACCAAACTCGCGGGAAGTAGATAACGCGAAGCCATAAAATAGAGCTGCGAATTTTCGCCATCAACAATATTAAGAGTGGTTAATAAACTTGGTAAAAAGTAACACAGTAGCAACATTGGAATAACACTGTAGAATTTTTTAAACACAGGTCGCGAAGAGTTACTTGTGTAAAATATGAGTGCCAGGAAAGCCAGTAAAATTCCTAAAACTATAGCATCGTTTTTTATTAGTGCGCTTGCATGTTCAGTTTCAATCATGTATGAAAATTTTAGTGCAAATATAGTATTTCGGATATACTGAGGGCAATTATAGAAAAGGAATGTAAACAATTGCAACTGATTTTTGCATTACGGCAGAAATTGCTGGAATCTTATTTCCGGTTTTTTTGTTTCTCTTATTGTATTGATTTTGAATAACAAAATAATATCAACTAAAATATTGGGGTTTTTGATTGAAAGTCTTCCAATCACACTTGTTTTTTATATTTTAGAGTAAACAAAAGAATGAGGGCAAAAGCTTCGTGCTTCCACCTTCTAACTTCTAACTTTTTGTCATGAAACTTTTTACTACAAAACAGATAGCTGAGCTCGACAAATTCACCATCGAAAATGAACCCATTGCCGATATTGATTTAATGGAACGTGCCTCGATGCAAATTAGCAATTGGTTGATGCAGCATTTTTCTAACGAACAAAAAATGGTGTTTTTTGCGGGGCCTGGAAACAACGGCGGCGATGCTTTGGCCATTGCAAGACAACTGGCGGAGTTGGATTACCAGTGTGAAGTGTATTTACTCGATTTTGGGAAAGCTTTAAAAGGTTCGCCGGCAATCAATTGGCAAAGACTGGAAGATCAATGTAAAGTGGGTTTGCATAAAATAACTTCAAAAAACGATTTCCCGGAAATTGGAGAAAGTGATGTGATATTGGATGGTCTCTTTGGTTCGGGGTTGACACGGGCACTGGAAGGTTTGCCTGCCGAAATTGTTGTGAAAATTAATAAGCTGCCCAATAGTGTTGTTGCCATTGATATTCCCAGTGGACTGATGGGAGAAAACAATTCCGAAAATATTTTGGAAAATATTATCCGCGCCGATTACACCTTAACATTCCAGTTTCCGAAACTGAGTTTTTTGTTTGCCGAAAATGTCGAATATGTGGGGGAGTGGGAAGTTCTTCCAATTGGTTTGCATCGGGATGGAATTGAACAAATTCCTTCGGTATATTCACTGTTGGAGGCAGATGAAATAGTAGAAAGATTGCCAGTTCGATCGAAATTCGATCACAAAGGTACGTTCGGACATGCGCTTTTAATTGCCGGAAGTTATGGTAAAATGGGCGCCGCGGTTTTGGCTTCGAAAGCCTGTTTGCGCTCTGGTGTAGGATTGTTGACTACTCACGTACCACACATGGGGTATTATATAATTCAAACTGCAGTTCCGGAAGCCATGGCAAGTGTCGATCAGCATGACTCGATGTTTACACAATTCCCGGTTTTAGATCCATTTTCGGCAATTGGAATTGGGCCGGGTCTTGGACAAAAGCAAAACTCGCGAAAGGCTTTGTGCGAACTTTTAGAGACAGCTAAAGTTCCTTTAGTACTTGATGCTGATGCTTTAAATATCCTTTCTGAAAATCCCAATTGGTTGGAGAAATTGCCCGAAGATTCTATCCTAACACCACATCCGGGCGAATTTAAACGATTGGTTGGAGAAACTTCAAATTCATTTCATCGCGTTCAGAAACAACTCGAATTTTCGGAAAGATACAAGTGTTGTGTCATTTTAAAAGGAGCTCATACAAGTATATCAACTGCAACCGGGAAACTGTACTTTAATTCAAACGGAAATCCGGGAATGGCAACTGCCGGAAGTGGCGATGTTCTTACGGGAATTATCCTGGGATTGTTGGTGCAGAAAATGTCATCGGAGGATGCAGCTGTGCTGGGCGTTTATTTACACGGTTTGGCTGGCGATTTAGCTGCTGTTGAGAAATCGGGAAATGCGCTAATAGCCGGAGATATAATTGAATTTATGGGACACGCATACAATCATCTCTCAAACAAATAATAATTCAGTTTAATTATGGAAAATAAAAACGGAGTTGTATTCGATTTTAACGGAACACTTTTTTGGGATACACAACTACAAAACAATTCGTGGGATCAGTTTTTGGCAAAGTATAAGTTTCACTTAAACGATGAAGAAAAATTAACCTGGGTGCATGGAATAAATGCCAAAGATACCTTTGAATATCTGTTTAAAAGAGAGTTGAGTGCAGAAGAAGTGGACTTATTGACCGAAGAAAAGGAAGTGATATACCGGGCAATGTGTTTGGAAAAGGGGATGGAATTGGCACCTGGAGCGATAAATTTTATTACCTTTTTGAAAAACAATGGGATTAAAATTGCCATTGCAACAGCATCGGCAAAAAGTAATGTGGATTTCTTTATTGAAAAGTTTAATTTACTCGAATATTTCAATCGCGAGAATATTATTTACAACGATGGAACTTCACGTGGTAAACCACATCCCGATTTATTTAATAAAGCTATTGCTGCCCTTCAACTTGACAAAAAAAAAGTAACCATTTTTGAAGATTCTCAGGCTGGAGTTAAAGCTGCCGAAAATGCAGGAGCAGGTAATATTATGATTGTGAGCGAAGAACAAATATCTGGTCGAAATTCAAATTATCAAGTTATTCGTCATTTTAATGAGGTGGAGCGCGAGCGATTTCTTCTTTAAAAGAATGAATTTAATTTCAAGATTTAGTTCCAAAAAACAGAATCCTGAATAATTTTCAAATTTGTATATTTGATTTCTCATACATAAATCAATCGAATTTAAATACTTTACCGAATGAAAAACCTATTACTACTTCTTTTTTCCTTTTGTACCCTTGTAGTTTTTGCCCAAACAAAATCAATACAAACATCACCGGTGCTTACCGAAGCCGATGCCGCCAGTGTTGGCATTTCGGAAGAACGATTGGAAAGAATAGAAACCATGTGCCGCGAAGCGATTGAAGAATCACACGTACCCGGTATTGTAGCGCTTGTAGCCCGCGATGGAAAAATTGTGTTGTACAAAGCCTATGGTATGGCCGATAATGAATCGGGGAGAGCCTTAAAGCGAGATGATATTTTCCGAATTGCATCACAAACAAAAGCCATTACATCAACGGCGGTAATGATGTTGTGGGAAGAAGGAAAATTTAGGTTAGATGATCCCATTTCAAAATATATTCCTGAATTTGAAAATGAACAGGTACTCGATAGTTTGTACGAAGATGGAACTTACTCAACCGTTCCGGCAAGTAATCCCATTACCATTCGGCACCTTTTGTCGCACACTTCCGGAATTGGATATGGAATGATAGATGCCGATAAACGGTTCAAAAAAATATATCAGGATGCGGGAGTAACCGATTTATTTACCACCGAAAATATTAGCATTGAAGAAAGCGTGAAAAAGCTGGCCAAACTTCCATTGCATCATAATCCTGGAGAAAAATTTACCTACAGCGAAGGGCTTGATGTGCTGGGCTATTTTATCGAAATCATGTCGGGTATGCCTTTCGATGAATTTTTAAGAACACGAATATTTAATCCGCTGGGAATGAATGACACCTGGTTTTATTTGCCCGAAGCAAAACAGAACCGCTTGGTATCAGTTCAAACAAAAAAGGAAGACAAATGGGTAAAATTTCCGACTACTTTTTACGATCCCGATTATCCACGAAAAGGAGCCAAACGATTTTTTTCGGGTGGTGCCGGTCTTTCGAGTACGGCAAAAGATTATGCAACTTTTTTGCAAATGTATTTGAATAATGGCGAATTAAACGGGGTGCGAATTCTTAGCCGGACGACCGTACAGGTTATGTTGGCCAACCAAATTGGAACGAGTTGGGAAGGCGACGATGCCCATTTTGGTCTGGCTTTTCAGGTGGTCAACCAGAAAGGGGAAGACATGGGCGGACAAGGCAGTGCCGGAACATTTAGTTGGGGAGGTTATTTTAATACCCAGTATTTTGCCGATCCGAAAGAAAAAATAATCGGTATAATTATGAAACAAACACAGGATATTGGTTCTGACGATACAGGCTGGAGATTCCAGCAGTTGGTAGGGCAGGCTGTGGATGATTAGAAGGGGAGTTTTTAGTGTCTTCCAACTCAAAATAATTTAGTCCACTTTCCCTGTAAAGTTTCTTTTTGCAGCGCCTTTTTCAGTAGCTCCAGAAATTCAGTTCGTGGAATTGGTTCGGCTCCTAAACGTTGCAAATGTTCGGTGGGTTGTTGCGCATCAATAAAAGCAAAGTTTTGTTTTAGTGCAAACTTCACCAAATGATTAAAGGCCACTTTGCTGGCATCGGTTTTTGTAAAAAACATCGACTCGCCAAAAAAACAATTGCCAATGGAAACGCCATATAATCCTCCAACCAACTCTCCATCAAAATAACTTTCAAACGAGTGAGCGTAACCTAGTTCATGTAATTTTACATATCCTTCAATTATGTCATTGGTAATCCAGGTTTCATTTTGGTCGGGGCGTGGAATACGGCTGCAGTTTGTAATAACTTCCCGAAATGCAGTGTCGATTCGTAACTCAAAAGTACCTCTGTTTAGTACTTGTTGCAGACTTTTTCGCAGCTTAAAATTTTCGGGCAACAATACCATACGTGGATTTGGCGACCACCATAAAATGGGTTCGCCTTCGCAAAACCACGGGAAAATACCCTGGCAGTAGGCCGATAGTAAAAACTCGGGACTTAGTTCTCCGCCCTGTGCTATCAAGCCATCGTCGTCCGCTAATCTTGGGTCGGGAAATTCTATCATTGCAGGCAAATATATTAAACTACACGATGAAATAGAAGGGTAGAAGTGAGAAGACTTATTTTTAATATATTCTTGTCTGAATTTTTCATGTCCACTTCAAAATAATTTTGATAATTTTGAAGTTCTACAATAAAAAGAATAGAGATGAAATACTTAGCACTAATTATTGGTTTATTATTAGTAATTCCAAGTTTTGGACAGCGAAAAAAGAAAGACGATGA
>JBFFMM010000121.1:0-8497 GCA_041554075.1 Draconibacterium sp.
AGTTCGGCACGTAAACTGGCACGCTGCATTTCGTTTTCAACCAAATAATACTGGTGAGGAACCGAATCTATGTTTTCAATCGATTTTGTTTCGGGTGCGGCAACTTCCGGAGTTCCAAAGAGTGTTCCCTGAAAATTCATTTCCTGAGGCAATTCTTCCAAATTTAATCGCGAAATAAGTGTTCTGAATTCCAACTCCTCAAAGAGCTTTTTTAGTTCTTCTTTTTTCAGTTCTTCGCGGATTAGCTTTTCTTTTTCAAATTCAATGGGTACTTCTTTTTCTATTATTACTAATTTTCGCGAAAGGCGCACTTGTTCTTCGTTTTCAATCAGGCGTTCCTTTTGTTTCCCTTTTAGTTTTTCTATATTCTGATAAACGCCATCGATACTGCCAAATTCGGCAATAAGTTTTTGTGCTGATTTTGGTCCAACACCCGGACACCCCGGAATATTATCAGCCGAATCGCCCATTAATCCCAAAATGTCGATGACTTGCTCAGCTGTTTCAATTCCAAAACTTTCCTGCACTTCGGGCAAGCCCCACACCTCGGCATCGCCGCCGGCTTTGCCGGGTTTAAACATGAAAATGTTGTCCGATACCAATTGTGCGTAATCTTTATCCGGCGTCATCATATAGGTTGTAAATCCCTTTTTCTCTGCTTTTTTTGCCAGTGTTCCAATTACGTCGTCGGCTTCAAATCCGGCTTTTTCTATTATCGGAATATTAAAAGCCTCAATAATTTTTCGGATGTAAGGAATCGATTTGCGCAAATCCTCAGGCATTTCATCGCGGTTGGCTTTGTATTCCTTAAACATTTCGTGACGGAAAGTGGGTGCCGAAACATCAAAAACTACCCCGATATAATCCGGCTTTTCTTTTTCCAGAACCTGAATTATTGTATTGGTAACGCCCAGCATGGCCGAGGTGTTTAATCCTTTTGAATTAAAACGAGGATTACGAATAAATGCAAAATAACTGCGGTAAATTAGAGCAAAGGCATCTAAAAGAAAAAGTTTTTGCTGACCGGATTCAGACATGTTTTTAGTTTTATTTTGTGTATTTTATTTAAATTCTGAACGAGTTGAAGGAAATCGGATTTACTTTTTTACTCGTTGTCAGTAGCAAACCACTCGGCATACGAAGTTGCAGTTTCGTACAAACGGATGCTAAAAAGTGAAACATTTGAAGGAAGAACTTGTTGAAGAATTTCTGCAAAATATACCACCATATTTTCTGAAGTAGGCTGAAAATCAAAAACAATCAAACGATCTGTTGCTTTTTTCATGGCTTCAATATGTTCTTTTGGAAATAACGAATTAACCACCAGAGAATGATCGAACTTATTCACAATATTCGATTTTACCAGTTGTTTTAAATTCCCAAAATCAATTACCATTCCGTCCTTCGGCTGACCTGGCTCTTTTTTGATTTCCCCGAGTAAAGTAATTTCAAGATTGTAGGTATGCCCATGAATATTTCTGCACAAACCATCGTATTCGTAAAGGGCATGCGCCATTTCAAAATGAAACTTCTTGGTAACTCTAATTTTCGACATTTTAATCTTTCTTCAATTTGCAGGTGAAAGTACAGTTTTTTACTGTGTTTTTTATTATTTATTCTTTTGAAATCATTTCTAAATACCTGAGATATTTACATCCTTGAGGCATAATTGTTTTTCTAAAATTACTCTTTATATCGCCTGTTTTAAAGATCTATTTAACTTAGACGCAACTATTTGTGCTAATATTGCGTCAGTAGTAAAAGTAACATCATGAATACAAAGGTAACAATTGTTTTAGCGTTCATATTTTTCATATTTGGATGTGCAAAAGAAGAAGAACAACAACATTCTTTTGATTTGGAGACGGAGAAAGAGTTTAAAATAAATCAGATCTATTTTACTCCCGATCAGGCCGTTGAGTTTACCATTGATGAAATAATTGATTCAAGATGTCCGGAAGGAGCAACTTGTGTTTGGCAAGGTGAAGCCAGAGTGCATCTTTTGTTCGAAAAACCAGTCGTTGGAACGATTGATCTTAGTACCTATGATAAACTCAAAGACACTATTTCAAATTATGAGGTGCAGCTAATTGATGTAACGCCTCATCCTATATTGGACAAACAATACAAGCTCGAAGATTATAAGGTAAAGTTAAAAATTACCCAATTTTAGTGGAAATATCGCGAGTTAATACCATAGGTGTTCAATCAGAATTTTCATCCCTATTGAAATTAAAATGACTCCTCCCAAAATGAGTGATTGATGACTTCGTTTGGCTGAAATATTTTTTCCGAACAGCATTCCTAGCATGGAGGCTACAAAAGTTACAAAACCAATAATCAACGCAGGGTAAAGAATAGGCATATCGAGAAAGCCAAAACTAAGCCCAACTGCCAAGGCATCAATACTGGTTGCAATTGATAATCCAATTAATACACTTAATTTGAAGGGATTAAAGTTGGTGAGTGAGCCATTTTCTTTTGTGCCTTCAATTATCATTTTACCGCCAATAAATGCCAATAGGCCAAATGCTATCCAATGGTCGACAGATGAAATAAGGTCTTTAACCGCCTCGCCAATATACCATCCAATTACAGGAAACAGCGCTTGGAAAAAAGCCAGCGATGTGGCAACAATAGCAGCTTGTACAAACCTAATTTCGCGTTTCATTAATCCGCACGAAACAGAAACTGCAAACGAATCGAAACTTAGTCCGATGCCAATCAATAGGAATGTTATTAGTTGAGTTACCGTCATGTAATGGCCGCAAAAATAAACATTTCAATAATAATCACGGTCAATAAATGAACGAATCCACCAATTACTCAAAAAAGATTCGCAGCATTTGTTATAACTTTGATAGTTATTCGTCCATTATTACAGATGACCACAGAAGAGTTTAAAAATAAGGTAATTCCGTTTTCGAGGAAATTGTACCCGATGTTGTTTCGTATTTTAAAAAATGAGGAAGAAACGCGAGACGCCTTGCAGGAGTTAATGGTGAAACTGTGGAATAAAAGAAAAGAGTTGGAACAATGTACAAATCAGTCGGCCTACATAGTTACTATGGCGCGAAATTACAGTTTCGATGTATTAAAAAAGAAACGACCGGCAACAATTGGAGAGGCTGAAGAATACAAGGTTTTAAATCTTGAGGCCAATGATTTATGTCAGGAAACAAAGGAAAAATTTGAATGTGTTCACCGGGTGATTATAAACCTACCGGAAAAATACAGAACAGTAATTCAGCTGCGCGACATTGATGGTTTTTCGTTTGAAGAGATAAAAGAAATGACTGGTTATGAAGTGCCAAATCTTCGGGTAATACTTTCGAGGGCGCGGCAGAAAGTGAAAGAGGAAGTTGAAAAAATTTACGATTATGACAAAACAAGACAGTTTGTTTGACAAATATTATGTGGGTGAAACATCGCGGGAAGAAGACCTGCAGTTAAAAGAACAGATTCGGGCAAGTAAAGAGAACAGTGCTGAACAAGCCATCTTCTACTATTTCGAAAATGAAGCTGCCGTACCAGTTGGTTTAGAAGAGGATTTATTTGCCGGAGTTGTTGGGGCCGAGAAACAAAAGAAAACAATACGTATGAGACTGTATTCTGCCATTTCTGTAGCTGCAGTATTACTCATCCTTTTTACTGTTTTTTTGGATGTGAGGCACCATAAAAGGACTCAAATGGCAGACAATTTTTTTGTAATGGAACAAGCCCTGTTTCAAGTGTCCGAAAGTCTCCAGCCTCCGCCAGAACAGGAAGAAATGTTAATTCTATGGGTCGACGATGATGTGGAAATAATAATAAACTGAACTGTTAAGTTCAGAGTTAGTTGAATTGGAGGGGAACTGCAGGTCCGTGAAAATTGAACAAGAACAGGGTAAAAACAATAAAAAATACGAAAATGAGAAAACTAATTTTAATGGTGCTGGTTATCGGAATTTCATTTCCATTGCTGGCACAGCAATCAACAAATTTATTTGAGCAGCTTACCGAAAAGTATGCCGACAAAGATGGGTTTAGCGCAAGCAGACTAACGAGCGATATGTTCGATCTGTATTTAAAAAAGAAAAATGTTGATGACGCATCGGATGTGGCAACTGCACTTAATAAGCTCGATAATATTTTGGTGGTCTCCGAAAATCGAATGCAAAGTTTTTCGGTTGGCGATAGAAATCGGTATCGAAATGGAAGCAAAAACGATACTGATAAAAAGGAACAGGATACAGAAGATGATTCTGATGTGATGCACAACGAAATTTTGAGTTACTATAAAAGTAATGATTATACGCTTTTTAAAACCGAAAAACGGATGGGGGAGGATGTTAAAGTGTATTTAAAGAAAAGTGAAAAAGGAATTAAAGCATTGGCACTGATAACAAAATCTTCGATGGCAACCAATCTTGTTGAGCTTCAGGGAGATATTGATCTAGCCACGGTGGCATCCCTAAACAAAGCCATTAATTTGCGTGGTTTGGAGAACCTATATAAAATAGACAACAGTAGTCCTTATGCGGGTAGATTTCCAACTTCAGGTTATATTGAAATGTCGGAAGAACGAATGGCAGAGATTGAAGCCCGTGCGCGTGAAATGGCCGAAAGACATGCGGAATTGTCGCAGGAGCAACGAGAAAAAATTGAACAACAAGCACAATTACAGGCGCAAAAGCAGATGGAAATGGCAGAGAAATACCGCGAAATGGCCGAACAATATGGCCGTCAGCCCATCTTTTTAAGTACGCCCGGTGATACCAATACTGTTTTTTACCTGAATGGGAAAAAGATAAAAGCTGAGGATATGAAAAAGAAATTGAAAACCGAGGATATAGAACAGGTGGTAAAAACCCACGACGACAAAGAGGGAAAAACCGTTATAAAAATTACTACAAAATAGTGGGTCGCTTAAAAAATACGAAGGGGCAAATTCTTATGAATTTGCCCCTTCGTTATGTTGTTGCATTTTATTATTCCAAAAATGTAGAATAGGTAATTTTTAATTGAATACCACTACCTTTAAGTGGGCTTTCCAAAACAACACGGTTGGCAGAACTCGTTTTCCTTCCTGTAGAAAGATAGAATCCGTTATTTCCTACATCGCCGGTTATAACACGTTGTAAGTGTTGTGTAATATTAAAACGGTACACATAACCTTCGTACATATATCCGCTATAAAAACTTGGATTAAAGAAATAATCTGTCGGAAGTCTTTCTTCTCCGTCGTCATCAATAAACGTAAACAGGAGTTGCGAAGGTGGAGCAAAATTATCCTTATCAGTAGTAACAGTATCCACCTGAAAAATTATTTCTGCACGGTTAATGGCATATTTTATCGTGTCGTTTCCTCTAATCGTTACCGAATCACGCCAGCTTTCCAAACCATCAATTAGTATTTTTGATTTTAATCCACCGGTGGGCTGTATGTAAATATTCTCATCCTGAATTACCTCCTGATTTATATTGTCATAGAAAGGAGTTCCTGTATAATCGTGTTCAATACTATTAACGCGTGCACTGTTTGGTGTAATAATAAATGCCCGCGATAAGGTGTCAGCTTCTTCTCCTTCAGCAATATTTTCGTCGTTGTTGTAATAGAGCACCAAGGCCGATCCCTGAAACGTACTGCTCGATGAGGCTTCAAGCGTTAATAAACTACCTACCTGGTCGTTGATTTTTGCGGATTCAAGATATAATCCTTTAAAATACTCAAGGAAAACGTCGTTGCTAATTAGGTTGGTTGAGTCAGCATTAACCAGTTTCTCTCCAAGTGAAATATCAAGAGGAATAGCAATTAGCTGGTAAAGTGTATCTTGTGATGCGGAATCGAGCTCAATTTTAGGAGTGTAATTAATTTCGCCGAGTAATTTATCGTAAGCCAACGACTTTAAGTCTACATCTTGTGTGTAATCGATATCGGCATTAAGCGGCGATTCTAATTCATATACTTTAAAGTTTTGTGCAGTTATTGTATCGCCAAACACCGAACGGTAGTATAAATATAGTTTTATAGAATCGGCTACTGCATTTGTTCCAAACTGCGGGTAAGAACTCAATCTGAACTGGGCTGCAAAATTAACATGAGTGCTTCCAAATTGTGGATCGTTTAAACTCCCGAGCATGCTTGTTCCACCACTGCTTATTAAATCATCTTCGGAAAATGTAAAAGCTGAAATGTCGTCTTTAACTACAACGCTTTTTACGTTTATCAGGTCTTCACTTGGCAGAACTTCGAACCCAAGTTCATTTTTTTCGCTACACGCCGAAAAAACAACGGCTAACAACAAAACACCTGCGACAACACGTAAGCTTTGCTTTATATTATTTTTCACCAATTTTCTGATTTTAAAATTCATTACCCTTCTTCTGTTTTTCAAAAAATTTTCACAAACGTATGAAAAAACAACGAGAGCATTTCTGAATTCATTGTATAATTGAATTTTTTAAAATAAATTTTGATCTTTTAACAAAGTCTTATACTATACTTTGTCGTAAAATTCGTTGTACGCATCAATGTAGTTTTCCTTTGACTGGTAATCCAGAAACAATTTACCTGATTTGTTAATATAGTCTTTAACATCGGCATTGATGTTTTCTGTACCCTGAATTACAGCGTCGGAATAATGAATGGCCAATTTATTTACATTAACATATGTTGGATCCTGAATTAGAGATACATCTTCATTTGTAATTCCTTCTAACAAAAGTTTTTCGTTGAATTTAGGATCTAAAGTATTTTTAAAATCGTCGTTGTACGCCGAATAAACCACTTTGGAATTGGCAAAAAGAGGATCGTTGTAATAGTATTTTTTTATGTAGAGTGGCACCAGCGAAGTTAACCAGCCCTGACAATGGATAATATCCGGAGCCCAACGCAGCTTGATTACTGTTTCCAAAACACCACGAGCAAAAAATACGGCACGTTCGTCGTTGTCTTCAAACTCTTTTCCATCGTCATCGCTTAACACAAACTTTCGCTGAAAATAGTCTTCATTATCGATAAAATATACCTGCATACGGGCTGCCTGAATTGAGGCAACTTTTATGATAAGCGGGTGATCCGTATCGTTAATAACAAGGTTCATTCCTGACAAACGAATTACTTCATGCAATTGGTTACGTCTCTCATTTACACTGCCGTAGCGGGGCATAAATGTTCTAATCTCTCTACCTCTTTCCTGAACGCCCTGAGGTAAGTAACGGGCAATTTCCGACATTTCACTTTCAGGCAAATACGGTGTTATTTCTTGTGAAATATAAAGAATTCTTTTCTTTTCCATGAACCAAATGTGCAGTTAAAAACAGGGTGCAAAAGTAATAAAAATAAACGAAAATTCAAGTTAAGTTCGTTAGGTTCAGTTACTATAGTCGTTTTTTTCGATGTTTTAACAATTTAATTTAGTTACTTTGCAGCCGCAAAAATTGGGGTATGATTCTGGTAAAAACAGTTAAGGAATTACGGCACGAATTAGATAAGTTTAACAAGGCCGACTCGCTTGGTTTTGTGCCAACTATGGGAGCTTTGCACAAGGGGCACTTGTCACTGGTACAGCAGTCTGTAGCTGAGAACGCACGCACTGTAGTAAGCATTTTTGTAAACCCAACACAGTTTAACGATCCCAAAGATTTAGAGCGTTATCCGCGTACTTTAGAAAGCGATTTAAAGCTACTTGAACCGAGTGGTTGTTACATTGTTTTTGCACCAAATGCCAACGAGGTTTACCCCGAAACCGATTTACGTAAATTTAACTTTGGAAAACTGGAAACGGTTATGGAAGACAAACATCGACCGGGACACTTTAATGGTGTGGCACAGGTAGTTAGTAAGCTTTTCGACATGGTGAAACCCGATAAAGCCTACTTCGGATTAAAGGATTTTCAGCAATTGGCAATTATAAAAAGTATGGCAAAACAATTACATCTTCCGGTTGAAATTGTACCTTGCGCCATTATTCGCGAAAAAAGTGGTTTGGCCATGAGTTCGCGAAATGCATTATTAACAAAAGAGCAACGGGAAAATGCTGCAGTAATTTCGGCGACTTTAGAAAAAGCCAAAGAACTTATGGGGCAAAAATCCGTAGAAGAACTTACTGAATGGGTGGTTGAACGTATAAACCAAAACCCGTTTTTAGATGTTGAATATTTTGAGATAGTAGACGACGAGCAATTGCAAGCAGTTAAAAACTGGGAAGAAGAAAATACCAAAGTTGCATGCATAGCCGCGTTTTGTGGAAAGATTAGATTAATTGATAATATTGTTTTGAACTGAAAAGAGCAAAGTCATGCAAATTGAAGTTTGTAAATCGAAAATACATAAGGTAACCGTTACCGAAGCCAACCTGCAATATGTGGGAAGCATTACCATCGACAAAGATTTGATGGACGCTGCCAACCTGATTGAAAACGAAAAAGTACAGGTGGTAAACATTAATAACGGCGAACGTTTGGAAACGTATGTGATTAAAGGTGAACGGGGCTCGGGAACCATTTGCCTAAA
>JBFFMM010000122.1:0-8391 GCA_041554075.1 Draconibacterium sp.
ACGCAACTATTTCTGTTGGTAAAGTTGAAATTGGCTTTTTTAATCGCTTGTATTTAGAAGACGTCCTTATTAAAGACCAACAACAGGATACAATGCTGTTTAGTGAATTGGTAACAGCTAAAATTGATACTTTTAAAATTAGGAAACAACGACTTGCGATTAACGAATTATCTTTTAAACACAACAAATTAAACATTACGCGTGATTCAGCCGATGTATATAATTTTAGTTTTATACTGAATTCGTTTAACAAACCGAATAAAAAGGATAGCCTAAAGCGTTGGAGAATCAATTGCGACCATTTTAATTTTGGCCAATTGAATGTTGCGTATGACAACATAAGTAGAAATAAACATACCCACTTGATTTTAAATGATTTAAACCTGGAAGTGTCCGATTTTCTTAGTGTTCCGGATTCCTTGTCATTTCAGATTAATCAACTCAGTCTGAATAACGGAAATAATTTGGTTTTAAAAGATGCTTCTGCTAACGTAAAAATTAATGACGGAAAAGTATTGATAAAAGAGTTTAACTTAAAAAGCAAATACTCTACCATCGAAAAAAGTAATGTTCTTCTGGAGTTCTTTGAACGATCGGATTCGGTGCAAACGCCATTCGAGATGAATATTCGAATAGGTAAATCCAAAATTAGTTTTCGGGAGCTTGGCGAGCTAATTCCTTCGTTACATGGGATGAATCAGGAGATTGAGTTGTCGGGTTTAATTTATGGAACACTCAACGATTTAAAAGGTAAAAATCTGTATTTAAATACAGGAACCGAAACCAGTGCAATTTTTGATTTTTATGTAAATGACCTTTCCAATGCCGAAAATATGTATTTGTTTCTGGACCTGAAACAGTCGGAAACCAGTTTTAATGATTTAAGCAACATTCGCTTTCCCAATAAAACAAAACGTAAATACCTCGAATTCCCTGAAAGTCTTTACAATGCTGGCCTATTAAAATTCAGAGGAAATTTTAGTGGATTTTTAAGTGATTTTGTAACTTTTGGAACACTCGAAAGCGAAATGGGATCGTTAACCACCGATATTATGGTAGCACCCGACAAAGGAGGTACAATTTATTACCGGGGGAATGTGGCTACCACAAACTTTCAATTAGGGCAGCTTTTCAGGCAAGATTATTTGGGCAAGCTTACCTTTAGCGGTTCAACCGATGGGAAATTCAACAAAGATACAAAGGCAATTTCAGGAATATTTAAAGGCGATATAGCTGAAATTGATTTAAACAATTACAATTACAAAAACATTCAATTTGATGGCGTTTTGTTGAATAAAATGTTTGATGGTTTACTTAGAATAAAAGATCCTAATCTGGAATTTAATTTTCTTGGCGAACTCGATTTAAACCGAGATATTCCTCGGTTCGATTTTAATTTAGATTTAAAACGAGCCATTCCGAACAAATTGAATCTGGGCTCTAATTTCCCGGCAGCCGAAGTGGCATTTAAAATGGATGCCAATTTTGAAGGAGATCGACTCGATAATCTGGACGGAGCAATTGTTGTAAAAGAAGGTCATTACCAAAACCGAAACGGACGAATGGATCTTGATGGAATGGAATTAAGAACTGTTTCTGGCGAAGAAGAAAATTCGCTTCTATTTAACTCCGACTTTTTTGATGTTTCCATAAAAGGTAAATATAATTTTAAGTCCATCGTTAATTCATTCCAAAAAATTGTCAACCGTTATATTCCATCTTCCGACTTTGAGATTTTGGAAGCTGCCAGTGCAAATAATTTCGACTATCAAATTAATGTTAAAGAAATTAATGAATTGTCGAAGATTTTTGTTCCCAACCTGGAATTTGAAACTCCTTTCCTTCTGTACGGAAAAATAGATGCAGTCAATAATGATCTTCAACTAAATGGCAGTATTCCGGGATTGAAGTACAAAAATATGTGGGCGCGCAATATTTTTATAGGAAACAAAAGTACTGAGGCTGAATATGTGTCGAAGTTTAGAATTGGCGAGCTATTTAATAGAAACGGAATGAGCTTGTATAATTTTACCGTTGCCTCTAAAATAAATGACGATGAATTGACCAATTCAATTACCTGGAGTAATTTTAACGAACTAACTTATAGCGGTTCATTAAGAACTCAAACCCGTTTTTTTCGCAGCGATTCTACCGATCGACATCATATTGAAATTCAAGGATTGCCATCGCAAATATACATTGCCGACACCTTGTGGACGATACCTCCCTACACTGCCATTATTGATTCGGGCTCATTTGAAATCCGAAATTTTAGTATTCGCCATGGCAATCAGTTACTTGCAGCAAACGGAAAAATTATTGAAGGAAAAACAGATTTACTAAAAATTGATTTAAAAGATATTAACCTTGGTTATCTGGATAATTATTTAAACCGCAATATTCAGTTGGAAGGTATTGCCAATGGTTCGTTTGGTATATCAAACAATTTTGATGAGCCGGCTATTCTATCCAATTTAAGAATAGATAACCTGCGCTACAAAAAACATTTTATGGGAAATATCGCCTTACACAGCGAATGGAATCGTTCCCGTTCTTCTATTGATTCGGAACTTAATATAACCCGAAATAACCGAACTAGCCTTAAAGCTTTGGGATATTACCAGCCCGCTTCGGGAGAGTTAAATTTTGATGCTGAATTAGATAGTATTTCCTTGTTGGTCCTTGACGTGTTTCTGCAAAAAAACTTTTCAGACATACACGGATATGGAACCGGTAAGGTTAATATTGGTGGGACTTTTGGGGATATTGAACTCAACGGTGGTGTTGCTGTTAAAAATGCAGGACTAACGGTTAATGTCACTCAAATTCCTTATTCATTTACCAATACAATCTATTTTAAAAACGACACCATCGATTTTGATAATATCACCATTTACGATGACAAAAACAACCCGGGTTGGTTTGATGGAACCATTGTACACAAGAATTTTAGAGATATGGTTTTCGACTTGCATCTTAGGTCAGAAAAAATCAGGGCATTAAACACCATTTTGCAAAACAGCGAGCAGTTTTATGGAACAGCCATTGTAAATGGGCGATTTGATATTACCGGCCCAATTAGTTCATTAAAAATGACGGGGTCGGCAACAACTCTCGCCGGAACTGAAATAAATATTTCGATGGAAGGCGAAAGTGAAATTGAGAAATACGATTTTATCCAATTTGTATCAACCGCCAAAACGGAAATCAATGATTTTTTTGAGGAAAGCAAATATTCAGGGAAAGCTGAATATGATTTGAGTTTTACAATTGAAGCAACACCAGAGGCAAAAGTTCAATTGATTTATAATTCGCAAATTGGCGATATTATAAAAGCTCAGGGCGAAGGTATTCTTCTTTTCGAAATGGATCAGGATTATAATATGTCACTTTCGGGGAATTACAATCCTACCAAAGGTGATTATTTATTTACCCTACAAAATGTTATAAACAAACGTTTTTCGATTGAACAAGGTGGCTCAATTATTTGGTCGGGCGATCCCTACAATGCCATTATTAATTTACAAGCGGTTTATAAATTAAAAGCATCATTGTACGATCTGTTTGTAAACAGCCCTGAATATAAAAATCAGAATCAACGTATTCAGGTTGAATGTATTATTGAGCTGGATGATGAACTGGCAAATCCAACCATTGGCTTTGATATAAATTTTCCGAATGCAGATGAACAGGATAAAGATAGATTGCGCCAATTCTTCAATACCGATGAAGAAATGAACAAACAGATTCTTTCACTTATTGTATTGGGAAAATTTTACACACCGGAGTATATGAGAGGAACTTACGATGCTCAAAACAGCAACGCGATTGGAACAACAGCCAGCGAGTTATTTTCAAATCAATTGAGTAATTGGTTATCGCAAATTAGCAGCAATTGGGATGTTGGGTTAAACTATCGCCCCGGGAACCAGGTTACCGACGATGAAATTGAAGTGGCATTGAGTACTCAAATATTTAACGATCGTGTTTCATTGAATGGCAACATTGGAAATAACACCAACGAATACACGAATAGCAGCAGTCAGATAGTTGGCGATTTCGAAATAAGTGTAAAGTTGGTCCCCAGCGGAAAAATTCAGTTTAAAGCTTACAGTCGTTCCAATAACAACCTGATATACGAAACCGCTCCTTACACGCAAGGAATTGGTTTGTCCTTTAAAGAAGAATACAATTCAATTGATGAACTCTTTCATAAAATGACCAAAATATTTAGAAAGAAGAAGGATTAGAAGTCAATTAAGATTCTGAATATTTACTAATTCATAATTAATAATAAAAAAAACAAAAAAACTGATAGAATTTCTTTTTTTCTGTCAGACGAAATATATTTTTGTTCTTTTATTCTAAACTTAATCTTATAAAATATTACTATGTTCATATTAATGGTTGTCGTATTTGTTCTGGGCTACACTGCAATTGCGCTGGAACATCCTTTAAAAATTGACAAAGCTGCTTCGGCTTTAATTATTGGAACTTTAACCTGGGTAGTTTATGTGATTGGTGCCGAAGACATTCTGCATATGGGCTTTAGTCCTTCGTGGCAGAACTTTTTAGCCATGTATCCCGATGCACATGGGTTACATGCTGTTCACGAATTTATTGTTGAACACGAAATTATTCATCACTTAGGTGAGATTGCCGAAATTTTATTCTTTTTACTCGGTGCAATGACAATTGTTGAAGTGGTTGATCAGCACGAAGGATTTAAAATTATTACTGATAAAATAAACACCACAAATAAAGTAAAATTACTATGGATTCTTAGTGTTCTTACTTTCTTCATGTCGGCTTTACTTGATAACCTTACCACAACTATTGTTTTGGTGGCCTTGCTTCGCAAACTAATTGACGACAAACAAACACGTTGGTTTTTTGCCAGTATGGTAGTACTTGCTGCGAATGCTGGTGGTGCGTGGTCGCCAATTGGTGATGTAACCACTATTATGCTCTGGATTGGAGGACAGGTAACTGCTGCAAACATTATAGTTGGTGTGTTTTTACCAAGTTTGGTTTGTATGGCGGTTCCACTGGCAATTCTATCCTTCACAATGAAAGGAAACGTTACACGTCCACTGGTTGAAGAAGATGATAAAGATTTTACAACATCGGGCGAAAGAGTTTTATTTCTGGTTTTAGGAGTGAGTGGATTATTGTTTGTTCCGGTTTTCAAAACAGTTACACATTTGCCTCCTTATATGGGAATGTTGCTATCGTTAGGTATTTTATGGGTAGTAGGCGAAATTGTTCACCGCGATAAACCTAAAGAAATAAAAGACAAATTAAAAGTTACTGCCATTTTACGCAAAGTAGATGTACCAACAGTTCTTTTCTTTCTCGGAATTTTGTCGGCCGTAGCTGCTTTACAGTCGGCTGGTCATTTAAACATATTGTCAAAATATCTTGATGAAAATCTGGGTAACATTTATTTAATTGATCTTGCCATTGGTGTTCTTTCATCAATTGTTGATAATGTTCCGCTTGTTGCCGGTTCAATGGGAATGTACCCAATAACAGAAGCTGGAGCAACCGGTTATGGTGCTGCATTTGTTCAGGACGGTGTTTTTTGGGAGTTTTTAGCCTATACAGCCGGAACAGGTGGTAGTATTCTAATTATTGGTTCTGCAGCCGGTGTTGCAGCTATGGGACTTGAAAAAATAGATTTTATCTGGTACTTAAAGAAAATATCATTGCTTGCCTTAGTTGGTTATTTATCAGGAGCAGCCGTTTACTATGTGATGTATGGTTTATAACCTATCAAAATGGCTTTGTTCATAACTAAAGTGTTTTGAACTACAAAGCAGAAAAATGCAGTTAAAATATTACTTATTTTTGCGGGGTATACTAAATAAAAGTATACCCCGTTTTTACTTTTAAGAATTGAATAAAATAACATTGATGCTCATGCTGAATTTATTAATGATCCAATCAGACCTTCCTCAGGAAATGGAAGCCTTAGCCACTGAACCGGAAGGAATATCAACAAAGTTTATCGACATGGCCATGAAAGGGGGCTGGATTATGCTGCCAATTCTGGCCTTATCGGTTATTGCAGTTTATATATTTTTCGACAGGTATTTTGCCATCCGAAAAGCGGGCAAGTTTGATTCCGGACTGTTGGAAAAAATCAAGGTGTACATTACCAGCAATAAAATTGATGCTGCGATTGCACTTTGCCGCAGCAATGCAAATCCGGCTTCGCGCATGCTCGAAAAGGGAGTCAGCCGAATTGGTCGTCCTTTAACCGATGTGAATGCTGCCATCGAAAATGTAGGTAACCTTGAAATTGCGAAGCTTGAAAAAGGCTTGCCGGTATTAGCCTCGGTGGCTGGTGGTGCTCCAATGATTGGTTTTCTTGGAACGGTTATTGGAATGATACAGGCTTTTTACGATATGTCGAATGCCGGAAATAATATAGATGTAACTTTACTTTCAACAGGAATTTATCAGGCAATGGTAACTACTGTTGCCGGTTTAACCGTTGGTATTATTGCTTATTTCGCCTACAATATTTTGGTTTCGAACGTTGAAAAAGTAGTTTTTAAAATGGAAGCTACCACATCGGAATTTATGGATTTATTAAACGAACCGGTATAAATCAGTAAAATGGCACTAAAAAAAAGAAATAAAATAAATGCCTCCTTTAGCATGTCGTCGATGACTGACATTGTATTTCTATTGCTGATTTTCTTTATGGTTACATCTACTTTAATTGCGCCAAATGCTTTAAAATTATTGCTACCACAAAGTAATAACCAAACGGCAGCCAAGCCAATTACCACTATTTCGATTACCAAAGATTTGAAATACTACATCAACGACGATAACAACTTGAAACGGGTTTCATTTAACGAAATTGAACCTTTTCTTCGTAATAAATACGGAATGGGTAACGACGATATTTTTATTTCGCTTCATGCTGACAAATCTGTTGACTGGGAAGAGGTTGTAAAAATTATGAATATTTGTCGTCGTAATAAATACAAAATGATTGCGGCTACCGCTCCAGAATAGGCTATAAACAAGCTTAAAATTACAGAATGAAGGACAGAGGAGAATACAGCGAAAAGAAAAAAGGAATTATCGGAACAATTGTTTTCCATACAATTGTTTTGTTGATACTGTTTTTTCTGGGCTTTTTTACCCCGCTACCCTTGCCGGGCGAAGAAGGTATTCTTGTAAACTTTGGCGATACCGAAAATGGTTTGGGTAACCGGGAACCTGCTCCTGCACGCAAAAAACAACAAACTCCCCCACCTCCAAAACAAGAAGAAAAAACGATTCCTCCTCCTCCTGTAAAAAAAACATCTCCACCACCAGTTTCGCAACCTGAACCGGAGCCAGCGAAAGAAGTAGCAATGACTCAGGATTACGAAAAAACAGTTGCCATTGAGGCGGCTGAAAAGAAAAAACGAGAGGAAGACAAGAAACGCAGAGACGAATTGGAGGCGAAAAAACGAAAAGAGCAGGAACAGTTAAAAAAGAAACAGGAAGAACAAGCGGAGCAAAAGCGACAAGCTGAAATAGAAAAACAACGTTTAGAAGAAATTGAACGTGCAAAGCGCGAAGAAGCAGAGAAAAGAGCACGCGAGGAAGCAGAACGGAAAGCACGTGAAGAAGCAGAACGTCAGCGAAAAGCGGAGGAGCAACGAAAAATAAACGAAATAAACTCTCGTACACAAGGCGCATTTGCAAACAGTGGTGATGGTTCCGGAGGAACCGGAAGCGGCGACGGAAAAAGTCAGGGAGTAACTTTCCCCGGCGGAAACCAGGGAGTACCAACCGGCGATCCAAATGCAAATAAATATGGTCAGGGAGGAAGTGGCTCAGGAAATCAGGGATCGGGTGTTTCGTTTAGTTTGTCAGGACGATCGGCCAAATCGTTACCCAAACCAAATTACCCCGGCAACGATGAAGGAATCGTGGTAGTTAAAGTTACAGTTGATAAATACGGCAAAGTAACCTCTGCTGAACCCGGTGCACGCGGAACGAATATTTCTGATGTAAGGTATTTAAACGAAGCCAAACAAGCTGCCTTAAAAGCCAAATTTAACCTCGACAACAATGCACCGGCATTTCAACAAGGAACAATCTCCTATCGATTTGTTTTAGACTAATTCGAAACGAAATTAGTATTGAGATTTGAGTATCAAGTATCAAAACTAAAACCGCAAGCGAGGAATAGGATTACATCAATTTACACAGTTTCCTAGATGGTGCTGTTATTTTTGTGATAAGTGCCTATTTGTTAAACTTATATGTGCATGAAATACATTAACTTCTGCAAACAATAAACTTTTGGTACATAAATATCGTACGATTTTGTAATTCAATATAATTCCAACAAACGAATTTTGAATGCAATATGAATCA
>JBFFMM010000123.1:0-8389 GCA_041554075.1 Draconibacterium sp.
ATTTACCCTATGGTAAAAAATCACTACTTTGGCAAAAATCAGGTATTTGCCCGTTTTGGGGTAAAAAATGCTGATACGTTTAATCAGTTTGATTTATAAATATCTAAAAGAACAAATAATTTAATACAAGTAAAAAAACAACAAACAATGCAGGCACTTAATCCAAAAGATTATCCACATTACGCTGACCAACTCTATCAATTCATTAATGAAACAAGTCCTGTTTCCGATGAATCGTGGAAAAAAATGTGTGGTATAATGAAATTTTGGCGCGTTGGGAAAGGTGTGCGCTTACTGGATTACATGGAGGTTGAAAGTTCAGTCCGTTTTTTAGGAAAAGGAATTGTGAAGTGTGAAGACCACTACAATGAAAAATCGTTTATATACGATTTTCGTGTGGCTCCTATTATTTTATCCGAAACGGTTTCGCTGCTCAATAACATTCGTTCCCGAATCACACTCGAAACAGTTTCGGAATGCGAGTTTATAGAGCTTCCCAGGGAACCTTTCGTTGAAATGATATTTTCGAACCTTGATATCTCTAAATTTTGTGCGATTGGTGTGGTGAACTATCTGGGCATGACACATTACAAGCAAGCTTTATTGCGTACACTTGATGCCCAGGACAGGTATAAGCAATTCTTAAAAGAATTCCCCTCTGTTGCGCTAAAGGCTAAACTAGAAGACATTGCCTCTTACATTGGGGTTACCCAACAAAGCCTTAGCCGTATTAGAAAAAACATTACCTGGGAAAAAGACGAGAAGGAACTGGAATATTTAAGTAATGAACTGGAAGTAGTTCATGGAAAAATAAAACAAAAATAACCTGACTTTTCAGGACGGGAGATTAAGAATTTAAAAGTTGAGGCATCTATTTCCCATTCCCTTTAATACTTACCATAACCGTATAAATAAGTATTTTAAAATCGATGTACAACGAAATGTTTTTAAGGTACATCATATCATAAGTTAAGCGTTCCAGCATTTCGTCTACGTTTGATGCATATCCGTATTTTACTTGTCCCCACGATGTAATTCCGGGGCGTAATTTATGCAAGTGCGTATAATGAGGCGCCTTTTTTACAATTTGTTTGATATAGTATTCCCGCTCCGGACGTGGTCCAACCAACGACATACTTCCGGTAATTACGTTATAAAACTGTGGAATTTCATCGAGATGGGTTTTGCGTAAAAACTTTCCAATGGGTGTAATGCGCACGTCCTCTTCCGACGAAAGAGCAGGAGTTCCGTTTTCGGCGCCCGAAACCATACTTCGTAGTTTGTAAATGTTAAAGGGTTTCCCAAATCGTCCAATCCGTTCTTGTTTGTAAAATATTGGTCCTTTTGACGTTGTCACTATTACAATTGCCAAAACAATAAAAATGGGTAAAAAAAGTAAGATGGCTATGAATGAGAAAAATACATCCAATAAACGTTTTGTATTTTCTTGCCAGCCCGGCATTAATCCATTGCTTATTTTAATAAGTGGACTACCAAAAATGGTGTTGGTTTTTGCCATTCCCGACAGTAGGTCGTACAAATCAGGAATACCCCAAATGGTTATCTGGCGGTTCTCGATAATGGTTAAAATCTTACTCAGTTTTTTGTGCTCTTTAGTTTCAAGCGCCAAAATAACTTCTTCAATGTCTTTGTTTTCAATTATGTTTTCAATGTCGTGTATTTGCCCTAGTTTGGGTAAATATTCACTTAAAATCGCATCATCATTCTCGTCCAATCCAATAAAGCCAATAAATTTATTTCCTGCCGGACGATGTTGTTTCGACATTTCCTGATATACTTTAAGGGCTTTATTGTTGCTGCCTATAATTAAGGTGTTAAAACCTATTTTTCGGGTATGAATTTTATGGATAGTTTGTGTAGTAAGCAGTAGGCGAAAAAAATAGGTAAAGAAAAAATGCAAAGCCAATAGTGTAAAAAACAACTGATAGTAATTTTTATACGATCCAATCCAGTCGTCGAGTAAAAAAGCAAAGAAAATGGCGATAACACCAACCAGCGATGTAGAAAATGTTTGTCCCAGTTCAAGTAAACGAGAACGGCGATAAATGTTTTTGTAAAAACCTGTTATATAGTAAATTGTAATCCAAAATAGAGGAATGATAATCAATCCCAGGTAAAACTGAGTAGTAAATTCAAAAGGTACTTTCCATCCACCAAAAAACTGAGGTTCAATTACTTTTTTTCGGTAAACAAAAAATGTAGCCCAGGCAATTGCTGCAGCAATAAAGTCGAGAGATAAATATTTAGCAACCTGCCTCGTTTTATTCATAGATGCGATTAAGTCTGGTTTTTCTAACAATGCAATTCATTGTTACAACGACCACTCCAAAAAAATATTGCTGCAAAAGTAAATTATTATGGGTATTAATGCGTAGAAAACTGTGCTATCTTTTTTGTAATTTTTTGCGCCACATGCATGGCGATCAGATAGTCATCGAGCGTAGATATTTTTTTTGTTTTGCCAAGAATTGAATCAACAAAAGAGTTAAGTTCGTTAATTTCTGAAAAACGTTCTAACTCAATGGGTTTATTATCACACAGAAATTTGTCTTTTGTAAAATTGAAGGTAGCAAACTGATTGTCGGAGTATATACGTACTTTAAAATTTTTAAGCGATTCCAAACTTCCGAAATTAAGATTAACTACCGAGGCATCGCTAAACTCTAAGCGTACATTTGTAAAGGTTGAATTGTTGTAGCCCGGAAATGTTACTGCACCAATCTTTTTCGGACTTATTCCTGTAGAACCCAACAACATCAGCAACATTGGATACAAAGGATTGTTGCTTGTTATGTTTTTTTCAAAATTTGAATAATCGATAAATGCCGGCGTGGTAATGTTTTCATTCATCCACTGAATGGCCGGTGTAAAATAATACGGATTGCTAACCTGAACTATGGATCTTGATTCGTTGATTAGCTTATTTAATTCGGTGCATTCCTCAATGGTTAAATCAGGATATTCAATACAAAAAATATGCTTTGACCTGACAATAATATCCCTCATAAATTTGAAGGGCATTGGCATGGAATTGTCCATTAAAATGACGTCGGCTCTTTCTATCAGTTCAACACGATTAAATTCAGGAATAGAAAAATGGAAACTGTTAAGCTGTGCACTTCTGCCAATTGATGCTTTCCCAATTACATTTATCTCACTATTTTTTTTGATGTTTGTAACGTAGGGTTCAAGAATTTCTGTGTTTCCTATTAATCCGACATTCAGCATATTATGCAAAATTAAATGATTCAGCGACAAATATAAAATACATTAACAGATATTGTATTCTTCTTCTGTGTAACTTATCAACGTTAAATGTTAATATTCAATGACCATAATAAGGATTGAACAATCACCATTTCGATTAATTTTGTGCTATATTATACCAAATGATTTATATCGATACTCCCCGTCACCAGGGTTTGCGAAAAAGACTTGTTGACGGGCTTAAAATAAAGGGAATTCGGAACGAAAAAGTGTTGGAAGCATTAGGGAAGGTGCCTCGCCATCTTTTTATGGAAAGTAGTTTTATAAACTTTGCTTACAAAGATCAGGCTTTTCCGATTGGTGCCGGGCAAACCATTTCGCAGCCTTATACTGTGGGTTTCCAAACGCAATTATTGAACATTCAAAAAAACGATAAAGTGCTTGAAGTAGGAACGGGCTCAGGTTACCAGGCAGCTGTATTGGTGGAAATGGGGGCGAAGGTTTTTACCATTGAACGGCAACGCGAATTGTATATGAAAGTACAAAAGTTTTTACCAACAATTGGGTATAAACCTGCCTGCTTTTTTGGCGATGGCTACAAAGGGTTACCCAATTTGGCTCCTTTTGATAAGATTTTGGTTACGGCAGGCGCTCCATCTATTCCGTCTGATTTGAAACTTCAACTTAAAATTGGGGGAAGCCTCGTTATTCCGGTTGGCGATTCTAACCGACAAGAAATGTACGAGATTACACGTGTGGCAGAAAATGATTTCACTTCGAAAAAACATGGAGGCTTTGTTTTTGTTCCTCTGTTAAAAGGTACCGTAAACAATTAATAAATGATTAAAATAGAAAAATTTGTAGTAAATCCGCTTGGCGAGAATAGTTTGGTCGTTTCAGACGAAACCGGCGAATGTATTTTTATCGATCCGGGTTTCTTTTATGATGAAGAAAAAGACGAGATTCGTACATATATCACTGAAAATAAATTAAATCCTGTAAAAATTACAAACACACATTGTCATTTTGATCATATAATGGGAGTTGAGTTTATTCGTGAAGAGTATGGAATTGCATTACATGCACATGCCGATGATGCTTTTTGGATTGAAAAAGTGCAGGAGCAAGCTAATCGTTTTGGTTTTGAAGTTAAGCCAGTAAACCCCATCGATGCGTATTTAACTGAAAATGATAAAATAAAATTTGGGAACACAGAATTGGATGTAATTCATGTTCCGGGACACACACCCGGGCATGTGGTTTTTTATAACAAAGAAGCAGAGGTTTTGATTGCCGGCGATGTGCTTTTTTATGGAAGCATTGGCCGAACTGATTTGCCTGGAGGAAACCACAACGATTTAATTTCAAACATTAAGAATAAACTATTTCCCTTGCCCGATACAACAAAAGTGTATTGTGGCCACGGTCCGGAAACGACAATTGGTTTCGAAAAAAGTACCAATCCGTTCCTCACCTGATAGTAAACTGGTTTAAAATCATTTTTTGGTTAATACACAGTTCATATACTTGCAAAAAATTTACACATAAATATTACAACAAATGTCTCAGGATAGATTTGTGACCCGCCACATTGGCCCTCGTAACAACGAGATAGCAGAAATGCTCGAAGCAGTAGGTGTTTCTTCAATGGAAGAACTATTGGAACAAACGGTTCCATCGAATATTCGTTTACAGCAACCTTTAAAATTGAATGAAGGTTTGTCGGAAAGGAAATATTTTAGAAGAATACTGGAGCTGGCTTCGAAAAACAAGGTGTATAATACCTATATAGGAATGGGATATTACGATACCATTACTCCTGCAGTAATATTGCGTAATGTACTTGAAAACCCGGTATGGTACACTTCATATACGCCTTATCAGGCTGAAATTTCGCAGGGACGGCTGGAAGCTTTGTTGAATTTCCAAACCATGATTTGTGGTTTAACAGGAATGGACATTGCCAATGCTTCTTTACTCGACGAATCGACCGCAGCTGCCGAAGCCATGGTAATGATGGCCAATCTTCGTTCGCGTAAAATGGTAAAAGACGGAGTCAATACTGTTTTGGTTGACGATAAAATGTGGCCACAAACTCACGATGTCCTAAAAACACGTGCACTTCCGCTAGGTTTTGAATTAAAAATTCTTCCGAAAGACAATTTTCTATTTGACGAGAATGTGTTTGGTGTTATCGTACAATATCCAAACTCCGATGGTGAAATTATAGATTATTCTGCGTTGGTTGAAAAAGCGCACGAAAAGGAAATAAAAGTGGCAGTGGCTGCTGATTTGCTTTCGTTGGCCATTTTAACTCCTCCGGGAGAATGGGGAGCTGACATTGTTTTTGGTAACTCGCAACGTTTTGGGGTGCCAATGGGATACGGTGGACCACATGCTGCATTTTTTACGGCAAAAGAAGCCTACAAAAGAAATATGCCGGGAAGAATAATCGGAATTACAAAAGATAAACATGGCAACCGGGCTTTACGAATGGCATTGCAAACCCGCGAACAACATATTAAGCGCGAAAAAGCAACATCGAATATTTGTACTGCACAAGCTTTGTTGGCAATTATGGCCGGTTTTTTTGGCGTGTATCATGGTCCGGAAGGAATTAAAACCATTGCCGAACGGGTGTACAATATTGCTGCATTTCTGGCTTTAGAAATTGAGAAACTTGGATATAAACAGGTTAATAAAGCTTATTTTGATACCATTCGTTTTGCATTGCCAAAACATGTGATGCGCGAAGATATTGAATGGTTGTCGTTGGAATTGGAAATGAATTTTCGCTATTTCGAAAACGGTGATGTTGGAATTAGTATTGACGAAACAACCAATCCTGAAGATATTGGCTGGATAATTGAAGTTTTTGCCAAAGCAGCCAACAAAAAGTGGCAGGTGGCACAGGAATATCCTGACGGGTTTGACATTGATGAGCAATTTAAACGTGACTCGGAATTTATGAAGGAAGAGGTATTTAACAAATACCGCTCGGAAACAGAGATGTTACGTTACATTAAAAACCTGGCTAAAAAAGATATTTCGTTAACACAGTCAATGATTTCATTAGGATCGTGTACCATGAAACTGAATGCTGCCACTGAAATGCTTCCGTTAAGTTGGATTGAATTTACCGGGTTGCATCCTTTTATTCCAAAAAACCAGGCACGTGGCTATCACGAAATGATGGAAGAATTGCGTCGCGATTTATCCGAAATTACAGGTATGGCCGATGTTAGTTTAATGCCCAATTCGGGTGCTGCGGGCGAATATGCAGGTTTGATGGTGATTCACGAATACCACAAAAGCCGTGGAGACGATCATCGTGATATTGTTTTGATTCCGGCATCGGCACACGGAACAAATCCTGCAAGTGCGGTAATGGCCGGGATGAAAGTAGTGGTGGTTGCCTGCGACGAACGTGGGAATGTTGACATGGATGATTTGCGAGCCAAAGCCGAATTATACAAAGATAATTTGTCATCGTTTATGGTTACTTATCCATCAACACACGGAGTATTCGAATCGTCGATTATTGAAATGTGTGAAGTAATACACGACAACGGCGGACAGGTTTATATGGATGGTGCAAACATGAATGCACAAGTGGGATTAACAAATCCTCGGATGATTGGAGCCGATGTTTGTCACCTGAACTTGCATAAAACATTTGCCATTCCTCACGGTGGTGGTGGCCCGGGAGTTGGACCGATTGGGGTTGCTAGTCATTTGGTCGATTTTTTACCATCCCACCCAATAATGAATAACGGTCATGTTGGAATTACCGCAGTTTCAGGAGCTCCCTGGGGAAGCGCATCTGTTCTTCCAATAACCTACGGTTATATTAAAATGATGGGGGCTGAAGGTTTAACCGAAGCAACAAAAGTGGCTATTTTAAATGCAAACTATATTGCGACTGCATTAAAAGATAATTACGGAATTTTATACACCGGCGAAAACGGACGGGTTGCACATGAATTGATTTTAGAGTGTCGCCACCTGAAAACATCAGCCGGAATTACGGAATCAGATATTGCAAAACGTTTAATGGATTACGGTTTTCATGCTCCAACACTTTCTTTTCCGGTACATGGAACATTGATGATTGAACCAACGGAAAGTGAATCGAAAACGGAGTTGGATCGTTTTATTAGTGCCTTGAATTCGATTTTCGACGAGGTAAAAGAAGTAGAGAATGGAACAGTTGATAAAGAGGATAATGTACTAAAAAATGCTCCTCATACCGCTCAAACCGTTTGTGCTGATGTGTGGGAACATAATTACGGACGCGAAAAAGCAGCTTACCCTTTGGATTGGGTACGTGATAACAAATACTGGGTGCCGGTTGGCCGGGTTGACAATGCCTGGGGCGACCGAAATTTGATTTGTACCTGTGGTTCGCCCGAAGAATACGATCATTTTTCATAATAATAAACGAAAAGCCATCCGGATCTCGGATGGCTTTTTTATTTTTGTTTTATGATTTCATTTCCGAATGCTAAAATAAATATTGGTTTGAACGTGGTTTCCAAACGACAGGACGGATACCACAATCTGGAAACCATTTTTTATCCGATTAAATTATCTGATGCATTGGAACTGGTCGAATCGGAAAAAACTGAGTTTACTTCTTCAGGAATAGAAATTGATGGCAAGGCAGAAAATAATCTCGTTTTCAAAGCTTACCAATTGCTTCAAAAAGATTACGATTTACCCGCAGTAAAATTACATCTGCACAAAGTAGTCCCATTTGGAGCTGGTTTGGGAGGAGGGTCAGCCGATGCTGCTTTTACTTTTAAAATGCTAAAGGATTATTTTAAGCTTGATATTTCTGAAACCAAGTTGGAACGTTACGCTGCACAAATAGGGGCCGATTGTCCTTTTTTTATTCAAAATAAACCCACTTTTGCAACAGGAATTGGAGATCAGTTTGAAGCAGTAAAACTAGATCTATCTGCTTTCGAAATTGTAATTCTAAAACCTAATTTCTCAGTTGGTACTCCCAAAGCATATAGGAATATCGTTCCGTCACCTTCCGCATTTAATTTAAAAGAAATTGAAACCCTGCCGATTGAAGATTGGAAAGATGTGGTGAAGAATGACTTTGAAAAATCTGTGTTTCCGCAGTATCCCGAGATAGAAAAACTCAAAAATG
>JBFFMM010000124.1:0-8388 GCA_041554075.1 Draconibacterium sp.
TCAGGCCCGGTTTTAAAAGACATGAAAATTGAAGGCAGCATCGCCAAACTAACTTTCGACCATGCAACCAACGGCTTAACAACTTTTGGGAAAGAGTTAGGTAACTTTACCATTGCCGGAGAGAACAAACGTTTTTATCCGACACAGGCACTCATTACCAGACAAGGCATTTCGGTTTCGTCTCCAAATGTTGACAAGCCAGTAGCCGTGCGTTACGCCTTTGAAAATTTCGTGGTTGGCGAATTGTTTAATACTGAAGGATTGCCTGCATCATCGTTTAGAACCGATGATTGGGAGATGGAGTAAGAAGTTAGAAGACGGAATACGGAAGCTGGAAGAAAAACAAGCCGTTTCAAAATTAAATTGAAACGGCTTGTTTTGTAATTGAATTGAATACTGAAACTGATCACTGCGACTCTGATTAGTCTACTCCTTTAACATTCATCTCCAGAGTATAAACACCTTTGCGTGCGGTAACAAAAAGTATATTTCTTTTCTTTCCACCCAAACAAACATTAGCAGGCTTTTCCGGAAACTCAATTTCTTCCAGTAATTCTCCTGCCGGACTATAAATCCATACTTTTCCTGAAGTCAGATACACATTTCCTTTGTTATCGATTGTCATGCCATCGCTGCCATTCGGTGCAAAAAAGGTTTTATTTGCCAAAAATCCATCTTCAAGAATATCGTATTTCCAGGTTTTGTTTGCCTGAATATCGGCAACATATAATGTCTTCCCATCCGGAGTTCCAATTAAACCATTTGGCGTTTCAAAGTCGCCAATAACCCGAATAATTCCTCCTTCGGGTGCCACATAATAAACGCCACGCGTATCCTGAATTTCTTTGTGCCCTTCGGCCCACCAGTCGCGATGATAATAAGGATCGGAGAAATAAATTCCTCCATCAGGTGTAATCCACAAATCGTTGGGTGCATTTAAATGTTTACCCTCAAATCCTTCATGAATCACATGTAGTTTTTTATTTTCATCGAAATAAGCCAACTGATTTTTTTCGTCGGCACAAGTAACCAGTTGTTGTCTGGCATTAAAGTACATTCCGTTTGATCTTCCTGTTCCTTCCAGGTAAAGTGAAATGCCTTCCTTTTCATCCCAAATATAAATTCGGTCGTTGGGCTGATCGGTGAAATACACGCGTCCATCGGAAGCAACTGCCGGACCTTCGGTGAAGGCAAAACCATCGCCTGCTTTTTGTATCGTAGCATTTTTTGCAATTAATTTTGATTTGTTTTGTGCACTCACAGTAACTGCAAACAAGGTAGAAAACACAATTAGTCCTACTATTTTTTTCATAATTATTACAATTAGATATTTCTATTTTTTAGTAATCTGCAACCGTATTCTTTAATTCCAAAACATGCAGTAATTTATTAACTACTTCAGAATTATCATCAGCAACATTGGCTGTTTCATTTGGATCATTTTTATGATCATACAATTCGATAAGCGGCTTTTCCTTTCGGTAATATTTCATTATTCGATAATCCGGTGTACGCACCGAATAACCATTATTCCAGTAACTATAGGCGGTATTACGCCAGTTATCATCTTCCGGATTATTAAATAATGGCCTTAAACTTTCTCCGTCTAATTTATGATTTACCGGCGTAGCACACAAGTCAATTAATGTGGGGTAAATATCTGCAGTACTCACCACTTTATGAATTTGTTTTCCATTCTCAACTCCGGGAACAGACATTATAAACGAACTATGCAAAGCCCGGTCGAAAATTGTATGTTTACCCCAAACGAGTTGATCACCTAAATGCCAGCCATGATCGCCCCAAACTACAACAATTGTATTTTCTGCCAATCCCTGCTTTTCCAATTCGTCCAGCACTTTCCCAATCTGGGCATCCACATAACTCACACAGGCAAAATAGGCATGACGAAGTTTACGGGCATATTCATCCGAAACAGGTTTATCCAACGAAGCTTTTTCTTCACCAAGTTTATACTGATTAAATTCTCCACTTCCGTGCAAACTTGCTTTGCTCGATTTTTCGGGTATGGCTGCAAATGGAGCCAGCGGAATTTGGCTTTCATCGTATAGATCCCAATATTTTTTAGGCGCAGTAAAAGGTAAATGCGGCTTAAAAAAACCAAGGCCCAAAAAGAAAGGCTGGTCTTTGGCTTTTAATTCCTTTAGCTTTTTAATGGCCAGATTTGCTGTTAAACCATCAGGATAAGCCTCGTCAGGGACATCGGCACATTCGTAAGGTTTTACTTCTTTTTTTAATGTATTTCGGTTGCTACCATCGGCATAACCAAAAAATGCATTGTGACCACTTCCCCACTTTTCATCGTCTAAGAGCATCTCATCCCAACTGTGAGGTAATTCCAATTTATCACTTCGAGGTTCCAAATAATTATATACATAACCATCGGGGTGATGCGAGATTTTTCCAATTCCCACTGTGTAATATCCATTCCGTTTTAAATGATGTATAAAAGTTTCGGGCACTTCATTTTCTGGCTGACCTGCAATCACTTTTGCCGTAATTCCGTTCTGCAAATAAGCTTTGGAATCCGGCAACTGCCCTGTTAACAAACTTTGACGCGAAGCACCACATGTTGGAACGGTTACGTAATGATGTGTAAACAAAAATCCCGAAGCGGCCAGTTTATCAAGATTAGGCGATTTTATGTAACTGTTTCCGTAACACCCTAGCTCGGTGCGCAAATCGTCGACACAGATAAAAAGTACGTTGGGATGTGTTGATATTTCTTTATTCGTTTTTGATGAACAAGAACTAAGCACCACAAATAAGAAGAAAATTCCTATCAGATGATTCCGTTGATTCATTATTTAATTGATTTAGATTATCAAAAATAAGAAAGTTTTAGAGAATAACGAGTATGTCAAAATAGTAGGCAGCTTGCGCAATGCAGAACGTTAAACGCTGAACTATTCAATGAAAAGCAGGAAGCGAAAACACGGAAATTGGAAGACAGAAGTACGAAGCCATTCTGTAATCCTCTTCTTAATTTCTAATTTATTTGCACCTGTAAAAGTACTCTAAAAGTTTCTTCCTCATCCAAAATTTTGAGTGAATATAAATCAGGATAGATAAGCTCCAGACGTTTTTTAACATTCTCTATTCCAATTCCTTTGTACCGTTTATTTGTAAGTTCCGAAGTTTGTCCTTTGCTGTTTTCAATTTCAAAAAGTAAGGTTTTCGCTTCTACTTGAAGCCTGATATTTACATATGCATTTTTTGCTCCTCCTTTAAGGCCGTGTTTAAAACTATTCTCAACAAACGGAAGAAAAATGAGAGGTGCTATTTTTTTTCCTTTAATCTCCCCCACTGTTTCGAACTGAATTTTATGATATTTTTGTGTGCGCAGATTTTGCAGTTCCATATAATTCTGTACCATTTCCACTTCTTTTTCAAGCGAAATAAAATCCACATCCGAATCGTATATTATGTGTCGCATTAAATCACTCAACTGAACAATTTTATCGGGGACTTCTTTCGATTCCTTTCGCGCCAAACTGTAAATACTATTTAACGAATTAAATAAAAAATGCGGGTTTATTTGCGATTTTAGTGCTTTTAACTCCGACATGGTTTTTTCGTTTTCCAGCTCCTGCACCCGAAACCAACCCCTCGCTAATCGCAACAAACTGGTAACAAACAAATAAATAACAAAGTACAACGCTATGTCCCAAAAGCTATAGTATGCAATAAAATAATAACCCGTAAAAATATGATCGATCCAACTGTCGAAAAGTAACAGGTAAAAACCGGAACCAAGAGCCACCAAGGTCAATACAGAAAAGGAGTAAACAAAATATCGTTTCTGTTCCCAAAACAAGGGAAATAATAGTTTCAAATTTAGGTAAACAACCAATACGATAGGAACATGAAAAACAGCAGTGTAAATCAGGTCAATACGTTTTACCTCTGCCGAAACTTTTAAAATATTTATCAAGATTAAAAACGATAAACACCAAAACAGGATATGTTGCAACATCCTGTCTTTTGCCAAGCGACTGAGAATTATATTCAGGTATCGTTTCATTTATTTTCGGTGTAAAACTACTTCCAGGCCATCGTCAAAAGCTTCCTCCGAATTTACATATTTCGCTACAAACTTTTGCAATTCATTGGGTTTTGCGGTCAGCAAAATATAATCGCCATTGTTCTCGTGGTGAATTCTGATTTTATTCTCTTTTATTAATTTCTCCATCCAATCCGGATTAAACCAATTGATGATGAGTTGGTCTGGTTTTACAGTCAACTTTGCAAAAGTATGCACCGGAACAATATGAAATGAGGCCAAAGTTAATTCTTCATTTCCCAAAAAATCTTCAAGGTAAAAATCAAGAAAATAGGCTCCACCCAGTTCAATTATGTGTACCCGGAACTGTGAAACAATTTCTTTTCCCTCTTCAATGGTTTTCAAGGTTAATACATACGACGTACTGTCGATAACTCCATTTTCCTTTTTCCCCACAAACGGATGTTCGAAAAACCATTCCGAATCTCCATCCGAAAATTTTACTTCCTGATCATCTTCTTCGAACCACTCACCGGTAAGAATATCGTTTGTAAATAAATCTTTTTGGGTGTAAAGCGGGTAAAACGAATACACAACACAACCCGAAAGAAAAAGAGTAACAAAACCTGCGATTAAAATATTCCTTGTTTTCATTTCATTTGTTTTTAATTTCTCAATCAAATGTAAACCTTATTAATGTTAACACAGAATTTTTTCGTTGACTTGATGATTTTTATCGTTGATACGAGAAAAAGTTGGAAGACGCAGTCGCAGTTTTTTATGATTAAAAAGAGATTGATAAAATTGAAGGAGATTGATTGAGCTAATAAAAAATTCGCCCGGTGATTATTCAAACATGAAGAATCACCGGGCGAATTCAATTTAAAAACTTGTTTCTTTAAAATAAATAGTTCAAACCAATGTAAACGCCCGAATCGCCATCGCGCTCGTCGGCAGCCATTCCATAATCGCAACGGATAATAAAGTTTTGGTTCATTACAACCCGCAGTCCTAATCCATACGAATAGTGCATTTCTTCAGTATCAGGAGCAAAATAATCAGTCGGTAATACGCTAAAATTAGAATGATCTATATTCACGTTACTGGTAACTCGGCCAAAGTCGGTAAAAGCATTTAATCCCAAATAAAAGTTGTTATTTATAAACTGAAAACGGGCAAATTTCCAACGCGCTTCTACATTTCCTAAAAAATAAGCATCACCAACCACCCGATTCCGGCGAATACCACGCAATGAGTTTGCACCTCCCAAACCTTCAGAACTAGCTCCTTTTAAAACTGATGTAATCATTTGTGTTTGATAGTAAAAAGGCACATTGCCACCCAGGGTAGTTTGGTAGGCCAAACGATACACAAACGACATTTTTTTAGGAACGACGGTAAAATACTGACGATGAATTAAACTTAATTTTACAAAACTTTGTTCACCACCCAAAAACTCTGGCGCCCCCAATAAAACGGCTTCTGTCCAGATTCCTTTCATTGGATTGGGGCGATTATCGCGTGAATCGAAAACAATACCACCTTTTAACGTAGGCACAAAACCACCGTTTGCCTCCTCCTCTGAAATGATTCCCCACTCCTGATACTTTTGATATAAACCAGGCTCTTCATCGTGCGAAGGAAGTAAATCGCCTCCATCCTTTCCTTTATTTAACTGATCTACATCAACTAAATCCAGTTTGAAATTCAGAAGATTAATCCCTCCAATCCATTTAAAATTATCGCCGGCCAGTTTCCCTTGTAAATCTACTTTAAAACGGAACATTTTACGATCGTATTTGTAAAACATCCGGGTTCTGTATGCATCTCCTGCTTCATCGTCAAACCAATCTTTATTGACTACCGCATCGTAACCGTTAAATCCATAAAAATCGTAAGCTTTGTCCGATAAAAAACTTAAATCAACCGAAGTTTGTATTCCTGGCAGCAACTGATCTGAGTCGTAATATATCCGGTTAATTCCGCTTCCTTTCGTAAAACGTGAAACTTCGAAATACAGCGAATGGTTGTAACTCGGATAACGGCTTCCATCGCCATAGTGATAGAGGTTTATTAATCCTCCATATTGAAACCCAAGATCAGTATCAAACGTTATGGTTGGCAAAGCCCCAAAGTTGAAGCCTTGTTTTGTTACGTCTTCCTGACTCGATAAATTTCCAAAAATACAAATGGATAAAAAGAAAAACAGAATTCGTTTCATGCAGATTGATTTTTAGTTAGATATAGAACGAAACAAATAGATATTAATCGCGAAATAAGGTTTGAATTCTTATAAACAATTGAACGAATATATATAAATTTAAGTGAAAACTTATATCCGTCCATAATTATGAGCAATATCGTTGCAGAATTTAATTTTTTCCATTTTCTTAGCTAATCTTTTTAAATTTATCAATATCTAAAAACTAGTATCAATGAAAACGAATCGTAGAAAATTCTTTCAGATAAGCGGAGCTGCCGGTGCAGGCTTAATGGCAGGCGGATTATCATCATGCAAGCAACCACAAGCAGAACAATCGGTAATGCATCATATAAAAGAAGCTGCCGTTAATACAAATCCTCAACATTTTAATATGTGTGGTTATGCTGCACCTAAACTCGATAAAGTTCGCGTTGGTTTTGTTGGTATTGGAGATCGTGGCTCGGGTGCTGTTAAACGAATGACCTATATTGATGGCGTAGAAATTACTGCCATTTGCGATACACGACAAGCTGCGCTGGACGGAGCTCAGAAAATACTCAGCGAAGCAGGCCTGCCAAAAGCAAAAGAATTTACAGGTAGCGACACTGCATTTAAAGAGCTAAGCGAAAGTGGACTTTGCGATTTGGTGTACACCGCAACTCCATGGGAATGGCATATTCCTGTGGGATTATCTGCGATGGAAGCCGGATGCCATACAGCCATTGAAGTTTCTACAGCGAAGACGATGGAAGAGTGTTGGCAGATTGTTGAAACATCGGAACGAACAAAAAAACATTGCGTAATTCTGGAAAACTGTTGCTACGATTTTTTTGAATTATTAACCCTTAACATGGTACGTCAGGGTGCATTTGGAGATCTTATTCATGGTGAAGGTGCTTACATACACAATTTAGATTATTGGCACTTCAATAAGCCCAAAGATGAAAAAATGACGGATGGTGCTTACACAAAAATGTGGCGTTTGCACGAAAATAAACGAAAAGCAAATGTATATCCGACCCATGGATTAGGTCCAATCTGTCAGGCTATGAACATAAATCGTGGCGACAAAATGGATTATCTAACATCGATGATGGGCGATGATTTTACATTAAAACAACGAATTGCAGAAAAAGCCAAGGAAGATCCGTTTTTTGAGCAGTTTGTTGGCTGGGATATGCGTGGAAATATGGATATGCAAATGATTCGCACCAATAAAGGACGAACAATTTTAATCCAACACGATATTTCCTCTCCGCGCCCATATTCACGAATCCATCAGTTAAGCGGTACAAAAGCGTTTGCACAAAAATATCCAATTCAGCAAATTGCGTTTGGCCATGACGTGGCTGATGAGGCAAAAATGAAAGAACTGGAGGAACAATATCAACCCGAAATAGTAAAACGCGTTGGAGAAATGGCCAAACAAGTTGGTGGTCATGGTGGTATGGACTTTATTATGGATTGGCGCCTAATTGACTGTTTGCGAAATGGACTACCTATGGATATGGATGTATACGATGCAGCTGCATGGAGTTCGATTACTCCTCTTAGCGAGTGGTCGATTGCCAACGGATCGCAACCAATCGAAGTACCTGATTTTACGCGTGGCGCATGGAAAACGAACAAACCGGTTGAATTAACTTTAAATGGTGGAGGAACTACAAAAGTTCGGAATCTGGTAAATGCTGATTCAGAAGGACAGTTAAGTATTTAACGACAACAAGTAATTTTAAATTCCTGTAATTGGGTAAATAGAAAAGGGCATCTTCGTGGATGCCCTTTTCAATTTGCCCCGATCGTAAAATCGAGATACTTTATACCCTTCATATTCAAAAACGTTTATTCGTATATTTGGTCTTTAGTTTCAATAATTTTATTTTTCTTAGCACAAAAACAACTTACAATGAAATTAAAACTAACAATACTAATTCTTTGCCATTTAATATTCTGTGTTCAATTGTTTGCTCAAGATGAATTCACAGTGGTAAAAACCGGTGATAAAGCACCCGACTTCTCAATTCAGATGGAAGATGGAACTATTAAAAATCTGTCGGATTTAACCGGGAAAGTAGTTTGGATAAACTTTTTTGCTACTTGGTGCCCGCCATGCCGAAAAGAACTTCCTCACTTGGAAAAAGAGGTGTACAAAAAATTCAAA
>JBFFMM010000125.1:0-8364 GCA_041554075.1 Draconibacterium sp.
AGAAGGTAAAAAATACATTTTGCTAAATGTTCCTAACGAAAAAATAGAAGAAATCACCAATTTATTACCGGGAATGAAAGCACCAACTTTGGTACCACTGGCCAAAGAAGGCTGGAGTTCGATGCATTCAGTAATTGAAGAAGACGATTTTTGGGAAGTAATTGTAAGATTAAAAAAAGCCGGTGCCGAAGGTATTTTGGTTATCCCAATTGAAAAAATGATCTTTTAAGCGACCCCCTGTTTCGGTCAGGTACCTTCTTCGAAGTTACCTGCCTCAACTGTCCCCCTTAATTATGGGGGACAGCTGGAGCCGGAGGCTTCGAAGAAGATCCGGAGAAAGCAGGGGGTACAAGTTTTTTAAATAAATGACAGCAAGACAAACCATATTATTTACTATTCCATCCCTGATTTGGGGATCGACATGGTATGTTATAAAATTCCAGCTAGGAATGGTTGACCCACTTTTATCGGTGGCTTATCGATTTATTTTAGCCGGAATTATTATGATTTCATTTTGTCTGGCCACAAAAAGGAGTTTGAAGTTTACTTTCAAAGAACATTTTCTTGCATTTCTGCTCGGTCTTTGTCTTTTTGGAATAAACTACTGGTTTGTTTACCAGGCCGAAACTGTTTTAACCAGCGGCGTTGTGGCAGTAGTTTTTTCACTCATAATCTTTTTCAATATCTTTTTTAATGCACTTCTATTAAAAGGAAAAATAAAAATCGATGTGGTTATTGCAGCCATTCTTGGTGTGGGAGGAACAGCACTTCTGTTTAAAAACGAAATAAAGTCATTTAACTTAAACAGTAAAGATTCACTTGTTTTTCTCATTTGTTTAGGTGGTTTAATCAGTGCTTCGCTGGGAAATATTTTGTCAGCCTACAAACAGAAAAAAAGGATTCCCTTAATTCAGTCCACCGCATTGGGAATGTTGTATGGCGGTTTGAGCATGTTTGTATTGGTACTAGTTTTAGGCAAACCTTTAGTTTTCGACAGTTCTTTCAGTTACCTGACTTCTTTGTTGTATTTGTCCGTTTTTGGATCAATTATCGCGTTTTCAACCTATTTAAAATTGTTGGGCGAAATTGGCCCCGACCGATCGATCTACATCGCACTAATTACACCGGCGATTGCCCTTGTTATATCAACACTATTTGAAGGCTACCATTGGGATGTATTCGCACTTTTGGGAATAGTTTTACTATTTTCGGGCAATATTCTGGCACTACGATTTAAAAGAAAAAAAATAACCGCATGAAGACATATATAAATCCTGAAAAAGAAATGTGGCTTGACATTCTGAAACGACCGCTTTTTGATGTTTCGGAACTTTACGGGAAAGTACAGTCCATTTTAAATGAAATCCGCCAAAACGGAGATAGCGCACTTCGCGAATTCACTGAAAAATTTGATGGAATCAAGTTAAATTCAATAGTGGTTTCGAAAAAAGAAATTACTGAAGCAGAAAAATTGGTTTCAGATGATTTAAAAGAAGCCATTGCAGTAGCAGCAAAAAACATCGAGTTTTTTCATGCTTCACAACAAACCAAAATTAATAAGATTGAAACTACACCCGGCGTAAGTTGCTGGCAAAAAGCAGTGGCAATCGAAAAGGTGGGTTTGTATGTTCCCGGCGGAACTGCACCGCTATTTTCAACGGTTTTGATGTTGGCTATTCCTGCACAAATTGCGGGATGTAAAGAGATCGTTCTTTGCTCGCCACCCAATAAAACAGGAAAAATTCATCCGGCTATTTTGTATGCAGCAAAAGTTGCCGGCGTAACGCAAATCTACAAACTGGGAGGAGTTCAGGCAATTGGTGCCATGGCTTATGGAACTGAAACGGTTCCGCAAACCTATAAAATATTTGGCCCCGGCAATCAATATGTAATGGCGGCCAAACAATTGGTGAGTATGAACGATGTTTCTATCGACATGCCTGCCGGTCCTTCGGAAGTACTGGTTGTTGCAGACGAAACTTCCAATCCTGCTTTTGTGGCTTCCGACTTGCTTTCACAGGCAGAGCATGGTGCCGACAGTCAGGCTGTTTTGGTGGCCAACAATTTGGAAATAATCGAAAGTGTAAAAGCTGAAATTGAAACACAACTTGCGATTTTACCACGAAAAGAAATGGCGGAAAAAGCACTTTCGAACAGTATTTTAATTGTGGTTGAAAATAAAGAGGAACAAATTGACTTAATTAATGAATATGCTCCTGAACACCTGATTCTGAGCACAAAAAATTATCATGAAATTTCGGAACAGATTACCAATGCAGGTTCTGTATTTCTAGGTGAATTAACTCCGGAAAGTGCCGGTGATTATGCTTCAGGAACCAATCATACTTTGCCGACAAATGGCTGGGCACGTTCATATAGTGGTGTAAATCTCGACAGTTTTATTAAAAAGATTACATTTCAGGAGATAACAAAACAAGGACTGTTGACTATTGGCCCGGCAATTGAAAAAATGGCAGCTGCCGAAGAACTTGAAGCACACAAAAATGCAGTAACTTTACGTTTGAAAGAAATTCAATAAGATGGACATTACTCAATTACTACGCAAAAATATACAATCGCTAAAACCCTATTCATCGGCAAGAGATGAATACACCGGCGAAGCAATGGTTTTTCTTGACGCCAACGAAAATCCGTTCCACGAGCCCTATAACCGTTATCCCGATCCACTTCAAAAGGAAGTTAAAGTGAAAATTTCGCGTCTAAAAAACATAGCACCCGAAAATATTTTTTTGGGAAACGGAAGTGACGAACCCATCGATTTATTGATCCGCGCTTTTTGCGAACCGGGTCAGGATAACATTGTCAGCATTAATCCAACCTACGGAATGTACCAGGTAGCAGCCGACATTTCGGGCGTTGAAATACGCAAAGTATCGCTAACCACAGAATTTCAGTTAAACACAAATGAATTGCTTGGGGCGTGCGACACGAATACAAAACTCATATTTCTATGTTCACCCAACAATCCAACCGGAAACAGTCTGAACAAAGAAGCGATGTTGGAAGTTGCCAATTCATTTAAAGGCCTGGTTGTTGTTGATGAAGCTTACATCGATTTTGCTCCGGGAAAAACACTTTTAGAGGAATTAAACGATTATCCAAATCTGGTTATTCTTCAAACTTTTTCGAAAGCATGGGGAATGGCAGGTATACGTTTGGGAATGGCTTTCGCTTCTTTAGAAATCATTCGTATTCTGAATAAAATAAAATATCCCTACAACCTGAACATACTAACACAACAAAAGGCTTTGGAATTGTTGGACAAAAAAGTTACGGTTCAGAAATGGGTAAAGCTATTGATTGCAGAACGAGAAAAGATGGCTCAATTACTTGCAGACCTTCCATTTATCGAAAAGGTCTATCCTTCCGATGCCAACTTCCTTTTGGTAAACATGCACGATGCAAAAGGCATCTACGATTATCTGGTTGAAGAAGGAATTATTATTCGTGACCGTTCGAAAGTGCATCTGTGCACGAACAGTCTTCGAATTACAATTGGCTCATCCGAAGAAAATGAAACCTTGTTAAATGCTTTAAAGAATTTGATATAAAATGAGTATCGCGTCCCCCCGTTTCGGAAGTGTCCCCCTTAATTAAGGGGACAGTTTGAATCGCAAGACCGCTTGACGGGCGTGGTGAAAACGGGGGGGTAAAGCAAACAAATTATTATAAACCATGACAAAAAAAGTATTATTTATAGACCGCGACGGTACCTTAAATTTTGAAACTGCAGACGAACAAATTGATGCGTTTGAAAAGGTAGAATTTCTGCCAAAGGTTTTCAGGAACATGTACAACATTCAAAAAAATCTGGATTATGAATTGGTGATGGTAACCAACCAGGATGGTTTGGGCACTGATTCATTTCCGGAAGATACTTTTTGGCCTGTTCAAAATTTTATTGTAAAAGCCTTTGAAAACGAAGGAGTTATTTTCGATGAAATTTGTATCGACAGAAGTTTTCCTGCCGAAAACTTACCCACCCGCAAACCGGGAACTGCCATGCTAATCAAATATATGGAAGGAGAATACGATTTGGCCAACAGTTTTGTAATTGGCGACCGTTTAACCGATATTCAACTGGCTAAAAACCTTGGTGCAAAAGGCATTTTTATAAATAATGGCGCTTTGGTTGAGGAACTAGAAAAACAAGGACTTGCCGATATTTGTGCATTGGTTTCCGACGACTGGGACGATATTTATACATGTGTTGCCTCACCACAAAGAACTGCGGAAGTGGTTCGGACTACAAAAGAAACGGCCATTGAAATAAAACTAAATTTGGATGGTTCAGGCGTCTGTGCTATTTCAACCGGACTTAATTTTTTCGACCACATGTTGAATCAAATTGGAAGGCATTCGGGCGTTGATTTGAGCATTCAGGTAAAAGGCGACTTGGAAGTTGACGAACACCACACCATTGAAGACACCGCATTGGCTTTAGGTGAAGCTTTTAAAAATGCCGTTGGAAACAAACTGGGAATGGAACGTTACGGTTTTTGTTTGCCAATGGACGATTGTCTGGCCATGGCGGCCATCGATTTTGGCGGGCGTCCCTGGTTAATGTGGGAAACCGAATTTAAACGCGAAATGGTTGGCGACATGCCCACCGAAATGTTTATGCATTTCTTTAAATCGTTTTCGGATGCAGCGCTATGTAATCTGAACATAAAAGCAGAAGGCACAAACGAACACCATAAAATTGAGGCAATATTTAAAGCCCTGGCCAAAGCCATTAAAATGGCCATTCGCCGCGATGTATTTAACTTTGAATTGCCATCAACAAAAGGAAAATTATAAAGCCCCTCCCAACCTTCCCTATGGGAGGAGAAAGAAAAAACAATAAGATGAACGATTATATAAATAAAAAAGCCGCAGCCCTTCGGCTTAAAGTCCCCCATCGGGGGATTTAGGGGGCTTTTATTATGAAAACTATAAAACCTTTACGTGAAAAAAAGGACACCGCCATCTTACTGATTCACTGTCCTGATAAACAAGGAATACTTGCTACAGTAACCGAATTTTTAAATAAAAACAGAGGGAACATCCTTTACCTCGACCAACATGTCGATCGCGAGCAAAAGATCTTCTATATGCGGGTTGAATGGGAATTGGGAAATTTTGCCATTCCTTCTGATAAAATTGGGGAATATTTCGACACTCTAATTGGTGCACCTCTCCAAATGACCTGGAAAATTTATTTTTCAAATGAGGTTCCACGAATGGCGCTTTTTGTTTCGAAAATGCCACACGCTTTATTCGATATTCTGGCGCGCTACACTGCCGGCGAATGGGATGTTGAAATCCCGGTGATTATAAGCAACCACGAAACGTTAAAACCTGTGGCCGAACGTTTTGGAATTGATTTTCATTATTACCCGATCAACAAGGAAAACAAAGCAGAACAGGAAGCTGCAGAATTAAAATTGTTAAAGGAAAAGAACATCGATTTTGTAGTGCTGGCGCGATACATGCAGATTCTCTCTGAAGATTTTGTTAAAGAATTTCCGAATAAAGTAATTAATATACACCACTCGTTTTTACCGGCATTTGCAGGAGCAAAACCTTATCATGCGGCGCATCAGCGTGGTGTTAAAATTATTGGAGCAACCAGCCATTATGTTACTACGGAACTTGATGCTGGACCAATTATTGAACAGGATGTAACGCGTTGCAGCCACGTCGACACCATACAGAATTTAATTCGTAAAGGTCGTGATTTAGAAAAAATTGTACTTTCGAATGCGGTTTACAAACATTTGCAGCGAAAAGTTTTAGTGTATAAAAACCGAACCGTGGTATTTAATTAAGGATATAAGTTAGCAGGTTCCAAGTTGCACGATAACAGGTTAAATAAAAACATTTGAATGAATACAAACCTGAAACTTGCAACCTGAAACAATTAACAAAAAATACAACATGAAAAAATTACTTACAATAGTATTTATTACAATGCTCGCTCTCCCATCATTTGCACAGTTAAAAGAAATACCAACCAAGGAAATCCCTGCCGATTACGGATATGTGGTAGAAATAGGTCAGCAACTGCCCAATATTTCAATGGAATTAACCAACGGAACGGTTGTTACAACCGAGTCGTTAAAAGGGAAAGTTGTAATGCTTCAGTTTACGGCAAGTTGGTGTTCGGTTTGTCGCAAGGAAATGCCTCATATTGAAAATGAAATCTGGGCAAAACATAAGAATAACAATAATTTTGCGTTGATAGGAATAGATATGGACGAGCCGCTTGACAAAGTCAAATCGTTTCAGGAAACCATGAAAGTAACTTACCCTTTGGCACTGGATCCGGGTGCAGAGATCTTTTACACTTTTGCAGCAAAAGGAGCCGGTGTAACCCGAAACGTAATCGTTGATAAAACAGGTAAAATAGTTTATATGACACGCCTGTTTAAAGAAGATGAATTTAAGGAAATGGTGGAAGTGATAGATTTGTTGTTGAACGCCCCTCCCAGCCTCCCCTAAGGGAGGAGAAAGAAACAATACAAATGAACTATATAATTGGATTATCAAACATTAAATAATTACTGCATTAATATCCTCCCTTTCGGAGAGGATTAAGGAGGGGCTTATATATGAATATCGTTATTATAAAATACAACGCCGGGAACATTGAATCGGTAAACAATGCGCTCAACCGTTTGGGTGTAAATGCCGAAATTACGCCTGATCCGGAGAAAATAAAAAATGCCGACAAAGTAATTTTCCCGGGTGTTGGTGAGGCCAGTACGACCATGGCTTATTTACGCGAAAATAAGTTGGATGAATTAATTGTATCGTTAAAACAACCGGTACTTGGAATTTGCCTGGGTTTGCAGTTAATGTGTTCTCACTCGGAAGAGAACAACACAGAATGTCTTGGGATTTTTGATGAGAAAGTAAAACGTTTTATTCCCGCACCCGGTGAAGAATACATCACAAAAGTTCCACACATGGGATGGAATGCCATAAAAAACTTAAAAAGCGACATTTTTTCACCCGAGCTGGAAAACGAATACGTTTATTTTGTGCACTCGTATTATGCCGAAAAAAGTGAACATACCATAGCAACCTGCGATTACATTCTGCCGTTTAGTGCTGCTTTGCACCGCGACAATTTTTATGCAACCCAATTTCACCCGGAAAAAAGTGGTACCATTGGATCAAAAATTTTAGAACACTTTTTAAATCTTTAATCGTAACTTTGAGTATGGATAGGTTAACAATTATAAAAGTAGGTGGCAAAGTTGTAGAAGAAACCGAATCGTTAAATGCGCTTCTCGACCAATTTAAGCACATTTCAGGGAATAAATTATTGGTTCATGGTGGAGGAAGAACTGCAACTGAAATTGCTAAAAAACTGGGTATTGAAACAAAAATGGTAGATGGCCGACGGATTACAGATTCCGATATGCTTGAAGTAGTTACTATGGTGTACGGTGGATTGGTAAATAAAAAGATTGTGGCAGAATTGCAGTCTCGTGACATGAATGCCATTGGTTTAACAGGAGCCGATCTCGATTTAATAAAAGCACATAAACGCCCGGTTAAAGATATCGACTATGGTTTTGTAGGTGATGTTGACGATGTAAATGCTTCCGAATTAAGGCTTTTGATTAATGAAAATGTAGTCCCCGTTATTGCGCCTCTAACTCACGATGGAAAAGGACAACTATTAAATACAAATGCTGATACAATTGCTTCGGAATTGGCCAGCGAACTGTCAAATTATTTTAATGTTTACCTGTTTTATTGTTTCGAAAAACGTGGAGTCTTGGTTGATCCTGATGATGAATCGTCGGTAATTTACGATCTTGATTTGCCCCTTTTTAATAAATACAAAAACGAAGGAGTAATAAGCGATGGAATGATCCCCAAACTCGAAAATGGTTTCCGCGCTAAAATGAGAGGTGTTAAAGAAATACTAATTACAAATCCTGAAAACATTGCTACCGGAAGGGGAACCAGATTGATATAACATCTTTTGGATTTTTTCTTTATTTGATCTCATCAACAGTATCCGGGTAATTTAATTTCCAAACTTTTTATTTCAACCTTATCGGGCTGAAAACTGAAATTCAAATAAACCAGATAGGGAGGTATTTCCTGTTTGGCGAACAATTGTATGGGCAATCCAATATTCATCCGCATGAAGAAGGAAGACACTACTGCTTGCCCTTGTATTATTGCCGGCAAAAATTTCATGTATAATTGCATAAGCACTGTATTTATTTGTTGTCCCAGCTCTTTCTAAAATCCGGGAATGATTTTTATACCGCTAACCTCTCTCAATTTATCAACTGTAAAATTGAGAAAAGACACACCCACTTTGCCTACTCTCACAAC
>JBFFMM010000126.1:0-8347 GCA_041554075.1 Draconibacterium sp.
CTTTACTATAAAATTCTCTTTTATTCGGATGTTCAGGACTGGAGGCATTAAAGGTTTCGCCCCAAATATCTTTTTCAATAATTTCTGTAATTATACTTACACAATCATCTCTATGAATAAGATTAACAGGTGATTCTCCGGCAACTTCCGATTTGTATTTCAGAAAATTTGCGGGATTACGATCGTAACCAATTAATCCACCAAAACGAAGTATTGTGGTTCGAAAATTGGGATTCTCCGTCAACACCTTTTCTGCTTTGAGCAGCGCTCGTCCACTTTGTTTTTCAGGACTGCCTTCACCGCCTTCTTTCACTTCTATATTTCGGGATTCATACACCGAGGTAGAAGAAATAAAAAGTACCTTTTTAACACCTATTTTTTCTGCAGTAATAGCAATCTGTTCTATTTTTTGCGGAAACGACTCCTCCACACAATCGGTTCGAGTGGGCGGAATAGAAACAATTAATACATCGGTACTAAAAAAGCTATTGTAGTCAACTTCTATTGCTTTGGGTTTTACTTTTACATAAAAGGTACTAATCCCAGTCATTTCCAAATCGTTGTTACTCTGGATTGAACTTGTGGAACCTTTTACATTCCAACCTAAGCGAAGTAAGGATTTGCCGAGGGCTGTCCCCAACCATCCACATCCTAATATTGATACTGTTTTGCTCATAACTTTTTGTATTTATTGTTTTTAATTCCCATCTCCCTCAACTCGTTACGGTCTTAAGTATTAAGCCATTTAATGCTTAAAATCTTTTCCCTCTTTTATTTCCCTCACATAATTCTGCCTGATTACAAAATCGCCAAAGTGCTCTCCTTTGTTTCTATTAATGGCAAAATCTTCAATAATCGGCCGCAGTTCATTTAAAATTTCCTCTTCCGAAATCGTTTCTCTGTAAAGTGTATTCAGGCGTGTTCCTTCAAAACTTCCACCCAAATACAAATTGTAATATCCGGGAGACTTTCCAATTAATCCGATTTCGGCCAAATAAGGTCGTCCGCACCCATTGGGGCAACCAGTCATTCGAATTACTATTTCTTCTTTAGCGAAATTAAATTCACTTAAAATGAGATCGAGTTTTGTGATGAGCGTTGGCAAATATCTTTCAGCCTCAGCAAACGCTAACGGACAAGTTGGCAATGCCACACAGGCAATCGAGTTTTTACGCAGGCCTGAAATTTCGGTTGGAGCCACTCCATTTTTTTTCAAAATCGAATCAACTTTCTTTTTTACTTCCGTTGAAACACCCGCTACAATCAGGTTCTGATTTCCGGTAAGAATAAAGTCGCCATCACTAATTTTTGCAATTTCGCGTAAAGCTGTTTTTATATTTTGTGTGCCGTCATCTTTTACACGGCCACCTTCCACAAAATAGGTCAAATGCCATCTACCATCGGTTCCTTTTTTCCAGCCAAAATCGTCGCCATTACGCTCCAACTTAAAAGCTCTCTCCTGTTCTAATTTGAAACCTAAACGGTTTTCCACCTCTTCTTTAAAAACATCAACTCCCATTCGGTCGATGGTATATTTTAAACGAGCCTGTTTACGATTTTTGCGGTTTCCATTATCGCGCTGTGTAAGAAGTACTTTTTCAGCAACATCAATTACCTGTTTGGGTGTGCAAAAACCAATTACAGTTCCTAAACGAGGGTATGTTTCCGGCATTCCGAAAGTTGAACCGAAACCACCTCCTATCGACACGTTGTAACCCACAATTTTATCGTTTTCAACAATGGCGATAAATCCCAAATCTTGCGAAAACACATCCGAATCGTTATTGGGTGGAATTACAATTCCGATTTTAAATTTACGGGGCAAATATCGGTCGCCATACAAAGGTTCAACATCGGTTTTGCTATCGGCAATAAGTTTTTTATCGAGCCAAATTTCGTGATAAGCGGTGGTGTTTGGCAATAAATGCTCGCTCACCTTCTGAGCCAAATCAATCACCTCGGCATGAAAAGGAGACTCCGCGGGATTAGCATGACTCATTACATTCCGGTTCACATCGCCACAAGCGGCAATGGTATCCATCAAACTGTCATTCATTTCCTGAATGGTTTTTTTCAAATTTTTCTTTAAAACACCATGCAATTGAAACGTTTGACGCGTGGTCAGCTTCAAGGTATTGTTGGCATATTTCTCGGCAAGTACATCCATTTTAAGCCACTGTTCGGGTGTAAAACGTCCGCCGGGCATTCTTAAACGAATAAGAAATGAAAATGCCGGTTCCAGCTTTTGTCGCTTGCGCTCTTTGTCTAAATCGCGGTCCCACTGCAGGTACATGCCATGAAACTTTGATATTTGGGTATCGCCATCAGCAATGGCCCCGGTGATTGGATCTGCTAAACTTTCGACTAAAGTACCACGCAAATAATTGCTGTCGTACTTTAGTCTTTCCACTTCTGAAAGTTCCTTCCAGTTAATCGTATCGGTCATAATTTTTCGGGTTATCTTGTTAATGGGTGCGCATTTGGTTGGTTAGGCCACACACCCTGTATTTTCCCGGCACACTTTGTTTCCGGGATTTATTCGGCTAACAACTTTCAAATCGGTTATTTTTGAAAGTTGAGCCTAATTAATAAACATCGGTTTGGAAACGTTTCTCACGCTTCAGATTTTTAACATATTTTTCTGCTTGTTCTTCTGTTACACCTCCCTGTGTTTGAATAATTTCGAGCAAAGTTTTATTTACATCTTTTGCCATGTATTTCATATCGCCACACAAGTAAAAATGAGCCCCATTTTCAATCCATTTAAAAACCTCTTCCTGATTCTCTTTTAGTTTGTGTTGTACATAAATTTTTTCTTCCTGGTCGCGCGAAAAAGCCACATCCAGTTTTGTAAGATGTTCCGACTTCAATAATTTTTGCCATTCGGTCTGGTACAGAAAATTGGAGCTAAAACGACGGTCACCAAAAAACAACCACGACTCTCCTTTAATTCCAAGGCTTTCGCGATGTTGCATAAAAGCGCGGTACGGAGCAACTCCGGTTCCGGCTCCCACCATAATTATTTTTGACCCATTGGCTGGCAGTTTAAACGATGGATTTTTATCAATGTAAATCGGAAGTTGATCGTCCAGTTCAATTGCATCTGCCAGATGCGACGAGCATGCTCCGTTTCTAAGCCGATCTTTTCGCTCGTAACGCACAACCGACACGGTTACATGCACTTCTTCGCCCACACTTTCCATACTCGACGAAATGGAATACAAGCGTGCTGGAATAGGTCGTAACACTTCTGCCAGTTTATTTGTATTCCAATCAAACGGAAAATCTTCCAAAAGATCTAACACATCGTGTCCGTAGAGATAATCATCCGATAACTGATCGTCATTGATTATTTTTTCCAGCTCAGGATTTTTAACCTTCTCCTGGTATTTCCGCAGCACATCAAAAGTGAGCATCGTAATTTCAAGATGATGATCCAGAGCTTCTTTTATGGTAATTTCTTCTTCCTTTACATCCACTTTCTGTTCCGGATCAAAACCCGTCTTCTCAAGAATTTGCTCCACAAGTGATTCCGGATTTTTTGCGAATATCCCCACTGAATCACCCGGTTCATATTCAAGCCCCGATCCTTCCAATGACAATTCTAAATGATAAACTTCCTTATCCGAATCACTTCCTGTTATTTGCACTTTTTCGAGCACAGTGGCCATGTATGGATTTGTTTTTGAAAATTCTTCGAATGCTATCGATCCTTCCCCGGAAACAGATTCACCGGGCACAGCAGTCTGTGTTGCTGCTTGCACTGAAGACAGACTAGCCAGCAAATTATTCATCCAAATATCTGCATCCTGGTCGTAATCGACGTCGCATTTGACCAAAGAAGAAAACGCAAATGCGCCCAAACCTTTTAAGGCCGTATGAATATCTTCTCCGGTTTTACAAAAATGTTTGTAGGTTTTATCACCCAGCGCCAAAACCGAATAGTTCAGATTTTTCAACTGTGGAGCACGCGTCCCGGTAACATATTTGTAAAAATCTTCTGCCATATCAGGCGGTTCCCCTTCGCCATGCGTACTTACAATTATGGCAACATTCTCTTCTTCTTTAAGCTTTTTGTAATTAAAATCATACATGCTTAAAACCTGCGCATTAATACGTTTATTCGCAGCTTTTTCAGCCAGCTTTTCAGCCAACAAATGCGAATTACCGGTTTCTGAACCATAAAGAATGGTTAGATTAACAAGGCTTTCTGTTTGCACAGCTGCAGCATTAGACTGTGGAACTTCTACTCCACCTTCAGCAGCCAGCCTTCCTTCCAGATAACCGCTCATCCACAAAATCTGCTCTTTTGTTAATCCGGGCAACAGCTGATTTAAAGTCGCTAACTGCTGCTCGTTAAATGGATTTGTTTTCAAACTCATTTTGTATTTTAATTTAACTGTAATTTATCTTTAATCAGGTTTCTAATTCGAATCGATTCATACACATTTTCGCCATTCGATGCCACTGCAATTGTTATGTTACCTTGTTTATAAATGGCTGGCGACACAAACTGACAGAGCTCGGGTTTGTCGTGGATATTGACTAAAACGCCGGCTTCGTTGCAATCTTTTACAATTTGTTTGTCCAGCTCGTCGTTGTTTAAACAGGAATACAACATCAGGTAGTTTTTTAGGTATTTTTTGTGGTAAGTCATTTCGTAAAACTTCACCCCACTGTTTTTAATTTCCTCACAAACTTTCAAGGCCAGCACCTCCACTTCAGCATCAAAACGCTGCAAGATCTTCAGCTTTTTAAAGGCGTCTTGTCCTCCTCCCAGTATTAATATTTTCTGATTGGCAATATTTAACGATATGGGTAAAAAGTTCTTTTGCATGTTTATTCAATTAAATTTCATATTCAATCGGAGTTTCTTTAACACGTCCGAAGTTGCTTTTGTTCCAGGCACGCTCATGAAAAAAGTAAAGTATCATTTTTGTAAACACCTCAACACCTCCAATGGTTACTGCAAAATTTATATCTCCAACTACAATCCATGAAATAATTACAGTATCGATGGTACCCAATGTTCGCCACGAAATTGATTTTAAAATACTCCGCCTTTTTTTATCAATCATTTTCACGTTATTTGCTTCCTTAATCATTAAACTGATTGTTTAAAAAATGTGATATTACTTTTTAAGTGTTACTCAATGTCGTTGCCCGTTCTTCCATAAACCATATTTAAATAAAAAAGCCCTCCTGCAGTTGCAGAAAGGCTAATTAATTATAGTAGTTATGAGCTATTTACACATCAATATCCTTCTGCAACAAAACAGTATTACAACACATACACATCATACATGTCATCCAGTTTGTTTTTATGTCAGAAGAATTATTCATCATAATCTTTTTTTCAATATCTAATTTAAGTCACACAGTGCAAATGTAAAGCATATTTTCAGACAACAAAGTATTTTTTTTTATTTTTTTTTATTCAGTATAAATAAGTTAACATTTACCAAAACCCTGAGAACACTATCCTAGATGCAACTGTATTTTTTTCATTGTATTCAGAATAAAAATAATCTTATTTACAAAAGGCCTTATTTATAATCATTTCACACAATAACATTTATTAACAAAACCCGCTTAAATACTGTGATATAGCCAATTAAACACAATTAAGGAAGAGGGCTTGATAATATATTATTTCATGCTGATTTATGCCTGTTGATTGTTAATAAATTATTACTATTTTTGAAATCCTTGCTTCAAAAAAAGAAGAATACAAGGATTTATCAAATCAATAAAACTGATACAATATGAAGGTTTATAAAACTGAAGAAATTCGCAACATTGCTTTAATCGGTAATGCTGGCAGTGGGAAAACCACCCTTGCAGAAGCTATGCTTTTCGAGGGTGGAATTATTAGTCGTAGAGGTGAAGTAACCGCAAAGAATACGGTTTCTGACTACACCCAAATAGAGCAGGATTATGGCAATTCTGTTTTTTCTACTTTATTATATACTGAATACAACGGGAAAAAAATCAACATTTTGGATACTCCCGGAATGGACGACCTTTGTGGAAGTGTTGTTCAGGCCTTAAGTGTTACCGCCTTAAGTTTAATTACGATCAATGCATCAAACGGTGTTGAAGCCGGTACTGAAGCTGCAGGTCGCCAGGCCGAACATGCCGACACTCCACTTGTGTTTGTATTCAATCAATTGGATCACGACAATTCAAACTTCGATAGTACTTTAGACCAATGCAAAACGGCATTTGGCAATAAAGTTACTGTTGTTCAATACCCTGTTGATGCAGGCCCATCGTTCTCTTCAATTATCGATGTTTTGAAGATGAAGATGTACAAATACCCCAAAGATGGTGGCAAACCTGAAATTCTTGACATTCCTGCTTCGGAAAAAGATAAAGCCGACGAATTACACAACGAATTAGTTGAAATGGCAGCCGAAAACGAAGAAGCTTTAATGGAGCTTTATTTCGACAAAGGCACACTTAGCGAAGACGAAATGCGCAAAGGAATTAAACTGGGAATGTTGGAAAGAGGACTTTTCCCTGTATTTTGTACCTGTGCGAAACAAAACATTGGCGTGGGGCGTTTAATGGAATTTATCACCAATATTTCGCCTGCTCCGAGCGAGAAAAAAATGACCGAGATTGTTGCGGGAAAAGCCGTAAAAATGGAGGCTTCTGATGTGCCCAGTATTTTTGTTTTTAAAACAGCGGTTGAATCGCACGTTGGAGAAATCACTTTCTTTAAAGTAATGTCGGGAACCATTAAAGAAGGTTTAGACTTGGTAAACAGCAAATCGGGAAACAAAGAACGTTTATCGCAGGTATTTGTATCGGCAGGAAAAAACCGCGAAAAAGTTGACCAACTTGTTGCCGGTGATTTAGGCTGTACAGTAAAACTAAAAGACACAAAATACAACCAAACATTATCGCCTAAAGAAGCTTCAATAAAATTCAAAGAAATTACGTTCCCTGCATCACGTCATACTGTTGCAATTAAAGCAAAAAATGATTCGGACGATGAAAAAGTGGGAGAAGTATTGAGTAAAATTAAATACGAAGATCCAACTTATGTAATTGAATACTCGAAAGAATTAAAACAGCTTTTGGTTCATGGACAGGGAGAATACCACTTAAACGTATTGAAATGGTATTTTGACACGATTTATAAAATTGACATTGATTATTTGACGCCAAAAATTCCATACCGCGAAACAATTACCAAGTTTGCACAAGCTGATTACCGTCATAAAAAGCAATCGGGTGGATCAGGACAATTTGGTGAAGTACATTTAATTATTGAACCTTACGAACCAGATTCAGAACCTAGAAAAATGTTCAAATTTGGTGACAAAGAACAAAAAATGGCGGTTCGTGCCGTTGAAGAACATGAATTACCATGGGGTGGAAAATTAATTTTCTGCAACTGTATTGTTGGTGGTTCTATCGACGCCCGTTTCCTTCCGGCAATTTTGAAAGGAATTATGGAAAAAATGAACGAAGGACCACTTACCGGTTCTTATGCCCGCGATATCCGCGTATATGTTTACGATGGAAAAATGCACCCGGTTGATTCTAACGAAATTTCGTTTAAACTTGCCGGTAGAAATGCATTTAGCATGGCATTTAAAAATGCCGGACCTAAAATTCTTGAGCCAATTTACGACCTGAATGTTTGGACTCCATCTGACCGGATGGGTGATGTAATGAGTGACTTGCAAGGACGCCGTGCTATGATTATGGGTATGGGTTCGGAAAAAGGACTTGAGAAAATTACAGCTAAGGTTCCATTAAAAGAAATGAACAAATACACCACTTCGCTGAGCTCGATTACAGGTGGACGTGGAGTGTTTAGTCTGAAATTCGATGATTACGAAAAAGTACCTGCCGATGTTCAGGACGAACTACTGAAAGCTTACGAAGCTGAACAGGACGAAGAATAGACCATTTTCTAATCCATTTTACTATAAACTAAAATGATGCCCCGGTTCGTCAATTGACGCATCGGGGTTTTTGTTTTTCTATTTTAGTTTCAATTGGAAAAATCGGGAATAAATTTAAAATTTGCCTCGAAAGTATTCATCAGCAAAACCTACATAAACTCAAAAAGCTGCCATGAAAAAAACAAATGCAATGCGTATTCTCGACCGAGCGAAAGTTGAATACAACCCTATTACTTATAATGTTGACGAGTTGGATTTGAGTGCTGTTCATGTGGCAGAAAGCCTGAATCAGGATATTTCTAAAGTATTTAAAACACTTGTACTGGAAGGCGATAAAACAGGGTTCATAGTAGCTTGTATTCCCGGAGCTGACGAAGTACATCTCAAAAAAATAGCTGCTTTGAGTGGAAATAAAAAGTGCGCGA
>JBFFMM010000127.1:0-8344 GCA_041554075.1 Draconibacterium sp.
AACGCTGGTGCGAATTCATTACTTCCGAGCGAATATCATAATCTTCAGGCTCTGCATACTTTCGAACCGTTGCAATTTCGGGGAAACTCTGGAACCCATATTCACTCATAAAACGAGGCAAATGGGTGGCATAGGTTTCAAAAGGTTCTTTTCCCCACCAAACTCCCCAATAATGTTCGTCACCGTTAATAAGGTCGGCGCTTATACCCAGACCCGACGATGGACTTGATCCCCAATAGCTTCGTTGTGGATCGTATTGTTCAACTACGCCCGGTAGTGTTTTGTGGAATATATCGACATAAGCTTGCCAAATTTTATCGGCATTTTCTTTGCTTTTGGCTTCTTCTTTTTGTCTCCAGCCCCAGCCATTCCAGGCAGCTAAAATTTCGTTGTTTCCACACCACATGGCAATACTTGGGTGGTTACGCAAACGCTTTACATTATCAATAGCTTCTTGTTTTACATTTTCAAGAAATGCATCGTCGCCGGGGAACATGGCACAAGCAAACATAAAATCCTGCCAGATTAATATCCCATTTTCGTCGCATAAATCATAAAAAATATCTTCTTCGTAAACTCCGCCACCCCACACACGCAACATATTGCAGTTTGAGTTTTTTGCTGTTTCAACAACGGTTTTATAGTTTTCGTCGCTTACCCGCGGAAGAAATGCATCATTTGGAATATAGTTGGCACCTTTCATAAAAACAGGGTGTCCGTTTAATTTGAAATAGAAGGAAGTTCCATCGTCGTCTTTATCGCGCACCAATTCTAAAGTGCGTATTCCAATTCGGGTTTCTTTTGTTGTTGTCCTTCCGCTCACAGACAGTTCGCCGGTTAAATTATATAAATACGGATCTCCCAAACCTACTGTCCACCATAGTTTTGGGTTTTCAATTTCAAAATCAACCGAATAAGTACTAAGTCCTTCAACTAAATTAATACTTGTATTTGCCAACTGCGTATTATCGTTTTTAATAGCAATATTTGCCTTTCCTTTTTGAGCAGCATCCACTTCAAAAACAGCGGTAAATGTGGCTTTGTTTTCCTCAACACTGTTTTGAACAATCTGAAGATTTTCGATTTTTGCTTCGTCCCAGGCATTTAAATACACCATACGCCAAATACCGCTTGTAACCAAACGTGGCCCCCAGTCCCAACCAAAATGGTAACCGGCTTTACGTGTATAAATACTTACCTGTTTGTCTCCTTCTACTTTTCCAATTTTTGCTAAATCGTTGTCCGATACCGGTATTACAAAATCATGGGCATCGTATTTTTTAATGCCTTCATTTATTGGCGAACGTAAAACGATGTGCAACTCATTGTCACCTTCTTTTAAAGCAGTTTTTACATTTGCTTTCCACTCACGAAACATATTATCGGCCGATAAAACTTTTTTCTCGTTAACAAAAACGTCGGCGTAGGTATCTAATCCTTTAAAATCAAGTTCAATACGATCGTGTTTCAAAATGGCTTTGTCAACGGTAAAAGTGGTTTTGTATTCCCAGTCCACTTTGTCAATCCACTGTAAATCGTGTTCGTTTAATCGATAAAAGGGGTCTTCAATTTTTCCATTGTCGAGTAAATCGGTGTGAACGGTTCCGGGCACAGTGGCCGGAAGCCATTGGTTTTGGCCAACCTGATTGAAACTCCAGTTCGAATTTATTTCGTTCTGAATCATTAGATTAGGGTCTTTTGAAGTTTGCGTACAGGCAAATGTAAAAAGTAAAAACATTGCCACCATAGTTTGTACACGAAAGATTGATTTCATAGTTATTTTGTTTTTAATCCAATAGTTTTCGGCATCAAAGTTCTAAATTTTGGGAAAGCAAACCTAGTATTGATGCTGTAAAAATACTTATTTTAAATTAGCATAAAAATCACTTAGCGTAAAACATACAATTAGGACTAAACCACTGTGCATTGAAAATATATAGGTTTTAAGATTTCGAATGAAACGAGCATTACAAAGTTTTGTCACATACGATAAAGTTTTTCACAATGGCAGTTCCATCTTATACCATAGAAAACAAACAATTTAAATAAGATGAAATTCGATCAGAAAATACTTGTTGGTTTGAAGCCGGAAGTTAGAAGACCGAAGCAAAGAGTTCATCTCATTAATATTTTCATTTGCAAAACTTCTGACTTCGGGCTCCCGTCTTCGAGCTTTATGTGTTAGATATTTGTAGAAACTAAAGTTGCTGCAATGAATTACAGAGCCTGCACCGGGCATATATCGGGGTTTCAACCATTAACCAGAAAATAAATACGAACGTTTATTGAGTAGAACAAGTATATAAGCAAGTGCAAGTTTTTCTTTAAAAATTCAGCTCCCCGTTTTGTGTTGGATTAAGAGATTTTATTAGTTGTTAGCATTTGTTCAAATTTCTTAAATAATCGTAACATTTATTAGCATAATAATATTTTATTTTTGGCGTTAATAGTTTTTGTGTTTCAAAGCCATAATCAACCTTGAATAAATTAAACAATCGTATTCATGAAGAAAATTTACCTCTGTTCACTCTTTTTATGCTTATGCATTTATTCTTCTTATGCTCAAAAAGTTACCATAAGTGGTTATATTTCAGATGTTGCCACGGGTGAGACACTGATTAATGCCAATGTTTTTGAGCCTCAAAAGGAAAAAGGAACCATTAGTAATGTATATGGCTTTTACAGCTTGACTTTACCTGCCGGAGAAAATACGCTACAATATTCTTTTGTGGGTTATGATAAACAAAACCTGCAACTCAATCTCAAAAAAGATACTGTAATTAATATAGCGTTGAAATTACAAAACGAGATGGATGAGATTACTGTAAAGGCAAACAAATCGAAAGTAGAACGAACTCAGATGAGTATGGTTGAGATACAATCGGAGCAACTTAAAAAACTTCCGGTACTACTTGGCGAACCCGATGTGTTAAAGGTTATACAGTTATTGCCCGGAGTACAATCGGGAGCCGAAGGAACCAGCGGTATTTATGTTCGCGGTGGTGGCCCCGACCAAAACCTATTTCTTTTAGATGGAGTTCCGGTGTACAATGCCAGCCATTTGTTTGGTTTTTTTTCGGTATTTAATCCATCGGCAGTAAAAACGGTAAAACTTTATAAGGGCGGTTTCCCTGCCCGGTTTGGCGGAAGGCTTTCGTCGGTAGTTGATATACGGATGAAAGAAGGCAACTTTAAAGAGTTTAAAGGTGAATTTTCAATCGGTCTTATCTCTTCGCGTTTTTCATTCGAAGGACCAATTGTTAAAGACAAAACATCGTTTATTGTTTCGGGAAGAAGAACTTACATTGATATTCTGGCACAACCGGCAATAAAAATTTCCAACAAACAAAACGATAACGGAAATACAAATGCAGGCTACTATTTTTACGACCTCAATGCCAAAGTAAATCATAAATTTTCCGATCGAAGCAGGCTTTTCCTTTCAACTTACATGGGGCGCGATAAGGCGTATTCGAAAGAAGATTCATATTACGTGTTCGATCATACAAGAATTAATGAGAAATACGACATGGGGATTGGCTGGGGAAATATAACTTCTGCACTACGCTGGAATTATGTATACAATCCCAAGCTTTTTAGTAATGCAACACTTACCTACAGCAAATACAAATTCGATGTTAGCGAAGATTCCAGGTATGAAAATACCAAAGACAATACTTTTAGTCAAGATTATTTTCAGTATTTGTCGGGTATTAACGATGTTACCGCAAAAGTGGATTTCGATTATTATCCGGGGGGAGGGCACTCCATTAAATTTGGAGCATCTAACATTTGGCACAAATTTGAACCGGGAGTAAATCACGAAAAAAATTCATATACGACGAATCCTGATACCAGAATTGATACCACCTATGGAAACCAGAATATTAAAGCCACTGAATTTGCATTATTTATTGAAGACAATTATAAAATATCACCCCAACTACAAGCTAATCTGGGGCTGCACTTCTCTATGTTCAATGTCCAAAAAACAACCTATACCTCGCTGCAGCCCCGGGTTTCTTTAAGGTACTTAGCAAACGATAATTTGTCGTTTAAAGCCTCATATGCAAAAATGAGCCAGTACATTCATTTATTAAGCTCGTCAACCATAAGTCTTCCCACCGATTTATGGCTTCCGGTGACTTCAAATGTAAAACCGCAGAATTCACATCAGTTCGCATTGGGGGCATCTTTAAAATTAAATAAAGGCTACGACTTAACCGTTGAAGGTTTTTACAAAACCATGGACAATTTGATTGAATACAAAGAAGGTGCATCGTTTTCGGGTGTTAGCGATGGCTGGGAATCGAAAATTGAAATGGGAAAAGGATGGTCGTACGGAGCAGAAATTATGCTCGAAAAAACAGTGGGTAAAACCACGGGGTGGATAGGTTATACTTTGTCGTGGTCAGACCGGAAATTCGAAAACCTGAATTTTGGCAAAACATTTCCTGCAAAATACGATCGACGCCATGATGTTAGCCTGGCATTAACACACAAATTCAGCGAAAAGTTTGATATGGGACTAACCTGGGTTTACGGTACAGGAAATGCCACTACTCTGGGAGTGCAGCAATATCCAGCGCTACTACCTCAAACTAATTACGGAGGGCAGCAAACAATTGCCTATTACGGGGGGCGCAACGCATACCGGATCCCTTCGTATCATCGTATGGATATCAGTATGAATTTTCATAAACAAAAAAAGCGTGGTATTCGTACATGGTCAGTCGGATTGTATAATGCATACAGTCATCAAAATCCATTTTACCTGTATTGGGGACACGATAATGTTAATGGCTACAATGGGCAAGGCTATTATTACGAAGACTCGAAACCTGTGCTAAAACAGGTTAGTCTTTTCCCGGTTATACCATCAGTAAGCTACACCTTCAAGTTTTAAGTTATGCAATCAATAGTAAAAACACTTACAGGAATCTTTGTTGCGATTTTGTTTTTCTCGTGCGAAAAAACCATCGATTTTGATGGGGATACAATCAATCCTAAAATTGTTGTCAATGGAATTTTAACACCTGAGACGAAAGTGTCGGCAAGTATTCTTAAAAGTAGAAGTCAATTGTCGGAAGATATTTTTTTTGAGTCCCTTACCAATGCAAAAGCCGATTTGTATGTAGACGGAACATTAGTTGAAACCTTAAAGTATGAGGGAAGAATTGATACTTCGAGAGTGCATTTACCATACGATGTGGTTAAAGAAACACCTTACAATAGAGGGATCTACATGGGTGAAACAACCGTTGAGGCGGGAAAAACTTATCGTTTAGAAATTTCGTGCGATGGATTTGATGCAGTAAGCTGCGAAACCACTGTGCCAACACCAGTGGCGTTTTCGGAAGAAGATACGTCTCGTTTGGAGGTAGAGCAAGATTGGGGAATAACGGGGCTTTTTTCTGTTTCCATTGGGTTTAAAGATCCAACGAATATTGATAACTATTATCGCATTTCTTCCAGTACTTTAAGTGGAAGTGAATTAAGCTATTACCAAGGTTCGGAAATCGTAATTTCTCCCGATACTATACTTACCTATTATGATTATCCCGGTTATGTTGATCCTTCTGATCCTATTTTCTACGAAAGCAATAATGAAGCTAACGATATTGTGATGGGTACTCCAAGTAATCAGTTTGCCATTTTTTCTGATGGACAAATCAGAGGTCAGGAGCACACCTTAAAAATCAATTTTAACTACAATTTGACAAATGAAGGAAACGCATCTGGTCGTTTTTCAACAAGAACGATTATTTTTTATTCCTTAAGTAAAGAATATTTCGAATATCTAAATACGGTGAATTATCACTTTTGGTATGCTGAAGATTATTTTTCGGAACCTGTTCCAGTTTATTCCAATGTAATTGGTGGTATGGGAATTTGGGGATCGGAAAGTTATTACAAATACGAAGTTACAACTGGAGAACATCCAATGGAAGGCAAAATCTACATTGACAGGCATGAATATTACAACTCGAATAACGGGTACGGCGGCGGATATGGCAGTCCGTATTAATAATACCATTGGTACAAACTATAATATCTGAGCCGGCCACATCAATTGGATCCGTCATTCTTTCCGTCAGCTGATGGATTTGAAATCTGTTGCTTCAAACAAAGATGCTGAATCTGTCATCCGACAGACAGCATCATAACAAGACATCTAAGACTTGATTTGTTCTTAGTCTTGTTTCTTTTCTGTTGAGATATTTAGCGGCACATAGAATGGGCAAAATCGAAACAGTCCTGTTGCCAGTGGAACAATTCCAATCAATCCCCACCAACTGTCGAAAATAACACCAACAATGGCAATAAGCAACCCAACAATTATTCTTGCTAAACGGTCAACTGATCCTACATTATATTTCATAATTCTAAATTTTTAATATGTAATAAATAAAACAATCAGAGTTGTATTGAGTTCAAAACTCCTCATTAATAATGTTGCAAGCTGTTTTTATAAAGCCTGGACATAGGTTTGCAAATACACCCTCCTCACTTGCTGCCATTGCTACATCGGGAGTAGAAATATCGTAGCCTGTTAATTCTTTACAGATTAAACTTCCGTGTGCAGCTTTGAATTTTTCGTTAAAGAGCTGAATTTTCTGTTTGGTAGCAGCTTTTGCCTCCGGATCGGAAGTTGAATGCCCGTGTTTCATGCCAATAACCATGTACGAGCCGGTTACCGCGCCGCAGGTTTCGGCACAGGCCATTCCTCCGCCAAAACCACTTGAAATTTTTAAAGCCGTTACTTCATCAATTCCTAAATCCTTGGCATAAAGGCTAAAAACAGTTTGAGCACAGTTTACCTGCGAAAAACGTTCGTCAACTAAGTCGGCTTTTGATGTCATTTTTTGTTTAAAGGTAGCTTATTTTTACAAAAAAGCTCAAAGTTTTCACTTCGAGCTTTTTGAATATATGTTATTATACATTGTTTCTTTTTTCTCCTCTTTGAGGAGATTAAGAGGGGCTTTCTATTCGCCACGAACAGCAGCAACACCTGGAAGAACTTTTCCTTCCAAATATTCCAACAAGGCACCACCTGCAGTTGAGATGTACGAAACACCATCGGCAAAACCAAACTGGTTTACACAAGCTACCGAGTCACCACCACCAACAAGCGAGAAAGCACCTTTTTTAGTTGCTTCAACAATGGCAGTTCCGGCAGCTTTCGAACCTGCTGCAAAGTTTTCCATTTCGAAAACACCAACCGGACCGTTCCATAGAATTGTTCCCGATTTTTTAAGAACTTCATTCATTTCTGCTATACTGTCAGGACCGGCATCCAATCCCATCCAACCTTCAGGAATTTCATTAGAAGGACAAATCTTGGTGTTGGCATCGTTGCTAAAAGCATCGGCTGCAACAACATCAGATGCAATAACAAGGTTTACTCCTTTTTCTTTGGCCAGTTTTTCAATTTTTTGGGCTGTTTCCAGGAAATCATCTTCGCAAAGCGAGCTACCTACCGCGCCGCCGTTAGCTTTAATGAAAGTAAAAATCATTCCACCACCTAAAATCAGGTTGTCAACTTTGTCGAGCAAGTTTTCGATGATTGTAATTTTAGACGAAACTTTAGCACCACCCATAATTGCAGTAAGCGGACGCTGAGGTTCTTTTACCACTTTATCAAGACTTTCAACTACGCTTTCGATTAAGTAACCAAACATTTTATCGTTCGGGAAAAATTTAGCGATAATAGCAGTTGAAGCGTGCGCACGGTGAGCCGTACCAAATGCATCGTTTACCCAGCAGTCACCGTTCTCAGCCAATTTAGCGGCGAAAGCTTCGTCGCCGGCAGTTTCTTCTTTGTAAAAACGAAGGTTTTCAAGAATTAAAACTTCACCGGGTTTTACATTAGCAGCCATGGCTTTTACTTCGTCGCCAATACAGTCGGGCGCAATTTTCACTGTTGCACCACCTAACAATTCCGACAAGTGATTTACCAACGGTTTTAACGAGAATTTCTCTTCCGGTCCGTTTTTCGGACGGCCCAGGTGAGACATTATTACAGGAGAACCACCGCCTTCAATAATTTTTTTGATAGTTGGTAGCGCTGCACGCATACGTGTATCGTCGGTAATCTCAAAGTTTTCGTTTAATGGCACATTAAAGTCAACACGAATAAGTGCTCTTTTGCCTTTAAAATCGTAGCTGCTAATAGTTTGCATAATATGTTATTTTTAAAGTTTTTTTGAAAAATCAACCAAAGTTAAAAATTAAACCAATGCAAAAACAGGGGGTATTTCAGTATCTCTATAATTTAATGTTGGGGTAATACCAATAACATCAAAATGATAGATAAAAATTGTTTCTTTCCCCTTTTTCTTCA
>JBFFMM010000128.1:0-8323 GCA_041554075.1 Draconibacterium sp.
AGCGAATAATGGTGCAGGTAATACAACTTAAGTCGATTGCTATTGATGCCAAATTTGGCGGTGCAACCGGTAATTTTAATGCGCATTATGTAGCTTATCCCAATATTAACTGGGAAGAATTTGCCAATAAATTCTGTAAGGAAAATCTGGGTTTGAACCGTTCGCAGTTTACTACTCAGATTTCGCATTACGACAACCACAGTGCTATTTTCGATGCATTAAAACGTATCAACAATATTATTCTTGATTTAGACCGCGACATTTGGACGTACATCTCGATGGGTTATTTCAAGCAAAAAATAAAAAAAGGCGAGGTGGGTTCGTCAACCATGCCGCACAAAGTAAATCCTATCGATTTTGAAAACTCGGAAGGAAACATTAGCATTGCCAACGCAGGTTTCGAGCAATTATCATCGAAATTACCCGTTTCGCGTCTGCAGCGCGATTTAACTGACTCAACAGTTACACGTTTTATTGGTGTTCCGTTTGGCCACACTATTATTGCAATTAAGTCAACATTAAAAGGATTAAACAAAATTCTAATAAACGAAAAAGCGATTGAAAAAGATTTGGAAGACAACTGGGCAGTGGTTGCCGAAGCGATTCAAACCATTTTACGTCGCGAGTTTTTCCCAAATCCTTACGAAGCGTTAAAAGATCTTACACGTAAAAACGACGTAATTAATAAAGAAGCCATTCACAATTTTGTTGATACACTCGACGTTAGTGATGCTGTAAAAGAGGAGTTAAAACAAATTACACCTCAAAATTATACTGGAATATTTTAAAGTACGACAAGTAGCTATTAGTAGTGAGTAATGAATAAAAATTCTTATTACTTTCAAACTGATATATAAATCAAAATAAAAAAGAAGATTTCGACTTTTGACTTCGGTCTTCAGTCTTCGGTCTTCGGTCTTCTTCAATATGAAAGAATTCTTGCAACTTATGAAACGGTTTATGCCACCTTACAAGTGGAAAATCGTTATGAATCTTGTTTATAATATTTTGGGGGCAATGTTTGGAGCCTTCTCTTTTGCGATGCTTATTCCGGCTTTAAAAATCCTTTTTCAAACCAAGGAAATAGTTATTGAGAAAGCAGATTTTGCATTTACAATCGACTCGGTCACACATTTCTTCAACTATTACATTAGCCAGTTAATTGTTGAATTTGGTGCACACAGAGCCTTAATCGTTATCGGAGTTATTCTGGTTATTGCCACATTGCTTAAAGTGGGTTTTACCTATTTGGCCAGCTTTGTAATTATTGCGCTTCGAAATGGAGTTGTTTACGACATACGCTCGCTGATTTACAAAAAAATTATTGGTCTGCCGCTTGGTTATTTTTCGGAAGAACGCAAAGGTGATATCATGGCACGCACGACCAACGATGTTCAGGAAGTGGAAAATTCCATTGCCAACTCGCTCGACATGATGATTAAAAATCCTATACTGATTGCAGTATATCTGGCTGTCATGATTTACATGAGTTGGTCGCTAACTCTTTTTGTATTCGTAATGCTTCCCTTAACTGGTCTTATTATCGGACGAATCGGACGAAGTTTAAAACGCGTTTCATCGAAAGGGCAAAATAAATTGGGTGAAATTCTATCTATAATAGAAGAGGATTTATCGGGTTTACGTATAATAAAATCTTTTAACGCCGAAGAAAAAGCTATTGCACGTTTTGAAAAAGAGAACAACAATTACCGCCTGATTATGAACCGCCTGATGTGGCGCCGTCACTTGGCACATCCGGCCAGTGAATTTTTAGGTACAATTGTAATTGTTATCATTTTATGGTACGGTGGAAGCATAATTTTAAAAGGAGAAGGCTCCTCACTTTCTGCGGCTGAATTTATTGGTTATCTGGTTTTTTTCTATGGAATTATAAACCCGGCAAAAGCCTTTTCAACTGCTTTATATAGCATTGAAAAGGGATTGGCTTCGATGCATCGTATAGACTATGTTTTAAGTGCCGAAATCACCATTAAAGACAAACCTGATGCAAAAGATATTGATTCATTTAAGGAATCAATTTCTTATAAAAATGTAACATTCGCTTACGGAACCAATGAAGTGCTTTCTGATATTTCGCTTGATATTAAAAAAGGTAAAACCATTGCTTTAGTTGGTTCGTCGGGTAGCGGAAAAACTACCATGGTTGATTTACTTCCACGTTTCTGGGATATTTCGCAAGGAAATATTGAAGTGGATGGAACAGATATTCGCGACCTCAAGATTAAATCGTTACGCAATTTGATTGGAAATGTAAACCAGGAACCAATTTTATTTAACGACACCATCTATAATAACATTGCTTTTGGTGTTGAAAATGCAACGCAGGAGCAAGTCGAAAAAGCAGCTAAAATTGCCAATGCACACGAATTCATTTTGGCCTCGGAAAAAGGTTATGACACTAAAATTGGTGACCGCGGAGATAAACTTTCGGGAGGACAAAAACAAAGACTTTCCATTGCGCGTGCTATTTTACGCAATCCACCCATCCTCATTTTAGATGAGGCCACATCGGCGTTGGATACTGAATCGGAAAAACTGGTTCAGGAAGCTTTGGAAAACCTGATGAAAAACAGAACTTCACTTGTAATTGCTCACCGTTTATCGACCATTAAAAATGCCGATTTAATTTGTGTTTTGGACGAAGGTAAAATTGTTGAACAAGGTACGCACGAAGAACTTATGAAAATCGATGGCCGGTACAAGAGATTGCACGGAATGCAGATGTTTTAAAAGTAGCTTCGAGCTTTAAGTCGCTAGCCACAAACAAAAAAGGGAGATAAATATTCGAACATTTCTCTACCTTTTTTATCAAATTGAAATTACCAGAAGACAGTTTTTCAATTTAACAGATCCATAATTTACCGTGCAAGAATATCCACCAAATGAATGGTTTTTATAGGTAGTTTTTGTTTTCGAATATAAGCCTCCATATTCATTAAACACGAAGCTTCGGTTGACACAATGTATTCCGCACCGGTTTTTAGTGCATAATCCACTTTTTGTTCGGTCATTGCTGTTGAAATATGATGAAATTTAGCCGCGAAAGTTCCTCCAAAACCACAGCAGGTATCCAGCTTCTCCATTTCAATTAACTCCAGGCCTTTTACTTTAGCCAGCAATTTTCGAGGCTCCTCTTTTATTCCATATTCTCGCAATCCGGCACACGAATCATGAAAAGTAACTTTATGATTAAACTCTGCACCTAGATCGGTAAGTTTTAAATGATTCACTAAAAAGTCGGAAAATTCAAATACACGTTTTCGAATCTGGTTGGTCTTTTCTAACAGTTCAACTTCGTCTTCGAAAAGTTTATGGTAATAATTTCTTACAAAGCCGGAACACGATGCCGAGGGAGCCACAACAATATCCGCTTGTCCAAAATCTTTTAAAAATTTAATTGCAATTGTTTTTGCTTCCTTCCAGTATCCGCTATTATATGCAGGCTGACCACAGCAAGTTTGCTCCGGATTATATTTCACATCGCAACCAGCCTTTTTTAAAACTGACACAAAATTTTCAGCCGTTTCAGGGTAAAACTGATCAATAAAACAAGGAATAAAAATATCGACTAACATGAACCTAATTTTGGCCATGAAAATACATTAAAAGAATAAGAAAAAATAAAAATGGAGAAGTAAATCTATTTAAAAACAAAGCGAGGTTTCACTTTCGTAAAACCTCGCCTTTTTTGCTTTTGCACGGGAGGAGAGACTCGAACTCCCGACACCTGGTTTTGGAGACCAGTGCTCTACCAACTGAGCTACACCCGTTTTTGCTTTAGCGAGTGCAAATATAGTAATTCATTCTAAATTACCTAAGCCCACAAAAAAAATTACATGAAATTTTTCTGACACAAACTTCTTCTTGTCATTCTCTGGGCTGCATTTCAACTCTTCTTTACTGATTTTAAATACAGTTAAAATTTCTCATCAAAAAAGGGCAGCTCAACAGCTGCCCTTTTAGTATATCTTACCAAAGGTAAGAACAAAGAATTGTGCCAAATTTAGTTTGCATTCGGAGGGGCTAAGAAAGGGCAGTTCAAAAACTGCCCTTTTAATGTTAACCCCCAAACACACAATAGGTTTGAACAACCTATTAATTCAAAGTAAAGAAATATCAATTAATGTTTCAGCATATTTTGGTAGCTTTTTTTGCCAAAACAATAAAAATCAGCAATGTCCTGATAGTCACTCAGCTTTTTTGAAGTCTTAGTAAGAATATTTTTGCAAAAATAACCAGTACGTAACAATGAATCGCCTCCCGACAAATAGAGAGAAATAAATAAACCACTATGCATTAAAATACATAGATTTTAAGATCTCGAATGAAATTCGAAATAAAATTTTTATTGGTTTGAAGCCGGAAGTCAGAAGACCGTAGGAAAAAGTTCATGGGCTCAATACTAAATTCATTTATAAAGCTTCTGACTTCGAACTCCCATCTTCGGGCTTTATGCAATAGATATTTGTAGAAACTAAGACAGATGCAATGAATTACAGGGTTTTAACCATTAGAAAATAAATAAGCCGCTCTGAAACAAATTCCAGAGCGGCTAATCATTTTTCGATAAATACGACTATGCCTCTTTTCTATTTTTCACAAGAACGTAAAGTATAATAAAGGCAACAACCAAAATAACCGGTAGTACCGCCATGTTACGCAAGGTAATTTGCGGCCCTGCAGTTTCAATCGATTTACCCATAATTGGTAATACCATTGATGTTGCCACAAAACCCGCACCACCAAGAATAGACATACCAAGGGCACCACTTTTGGGTACATATTCTGATGTAACACCAATCATTGTAGGCCAGAAATAACATACACCCACTGCAAATACTGCAGCCGAAAGAACAGTCATTACCGGACCGGTTGCAATACTAAGCAGCAATAAACCAACAACGGCAATTACCGAAGATCCCAAAAGAACACCTACAGGATTTAAACGATGGATTAACCCACCTGCAAAAAAACGTCCTACAGCCATTAATCCTGTTACAACGGCCAAAATTAGCATGGGGTGAATTCCGTTGTTAGCCAATAATGCACTTATCCATTGCGTGGTACCCAACTCCGTCGAGGCAGTTAGTAACATACATCCAAAAATGAAAGGAAATAATAAAGTTATTTTATTGACTAGCCTTCCTTCAATAATAATTAAAAGAGTAACTACAGCAACTATAATTAAAGGTGTTGAATAGTTTGCGGTAACCATTTCGGATATGGTAGGTGTAGTTGCTACTAAAATCATAAATATTACTGCTAAAGTAATTGTAATCGGAGCACCAATATTTCGCATCATTTCTTTATAACTAACTCCACTTGCCACGCGTTCGGTTTCCGGAATTTTCTGTCCGAAAAACAAGTAACCATAAATGGCCAGAGGAATAAATAACATAGCAACCAACACTTGCCATGGTAAATTGATTGAATCCATAATTAAAGCGGATAAAAGGCTACCAACCACAATTCCGCCAGGGAACCAAACATGGAAACGGTTTAACATTTTTGTTTTATTATTAGGGAAAAGTGTAGTTACCAATGGATTACAGGCCGCTTCAACACTTCCGTTTCCAAGTCCAATAAATACATTGGCAATAAACAATGAAGTATAACTTTTTGCCATTAACAATAAAACAATACCAATTAAATGCATTGTAAAAGCCGCCCAGATAATGGATTTGGTTTTAACAATGTCGATAAAATAACCTCCGGCAAACATCGCTACTGCAAAACCCCAGAAAGCCGGGCCAAACGCACGTCCTACCTGCTCGGCAGTTAAGCCGTATTCGTCGGTAAAAACACTTTCAATTCGTGCTCTGATGGCAAAGGTAATTGCGGTTACCAAAAGCGCGAGGCAGGCTGCAACAAAGAGCCTCTTCTGATTTACATCTTTCATAATTTTAAAATTGGTTTAGAAGAGATACGAACTTAAAAAGTCACATATCTCCGATTTATAAAATGGTTTAATTTGTTGTTGATAAATATTTTATGGCCTGCAAAAGCAGTTTTCGATACTCTTTTGATTCGTAAGTACGCCGATCGTGTCCCGACTGAATATAAACAACATTCGATTTATTGTAAACATGTTGCCAGGCTACAAATTCTGAACTTTTTGGATGCCGTGTACGAAGTAGTGGTTTTACATCATCTGAAATCCGAAGATTCCCATAGACCTCATCAAAAAATCGAAGCTCACTAAACCCGGAAGTGACCGGAGTATAGTTTTCGATTGTGCAATATACCCAAACATCGTGTTCGTAGGTAGATAAGTCCTCTTTGGTAATATTTCTGCCCTTTTCGACGTATTTGCCACCAATTAGCTTTTCAAATTCGGGCCAGTTCTGGTAAGACACAATAGAATGGTGCAAAAATAAAAAAGGTTTGCCCTGTTTTGTTAATTTCAAATAAGCCGATTTTTCCGCTGGAGAAATTTCATTCCACATATCGTAAAATACAAGAACATCAAAATCATTCGCCTTCCCATTTGCAATCCCGGCATTGGCTTCGGGCTGTGCGAAATGTTCGTAATCTATGTCGTCAAAAGAATCAAACAGTTGAAAAAACTCAAGACTATCGAAAGCGTGTCCTCCGGTTACAAGCATAATTTTTGTAGTCTGACTTTTGCACAACAAAACAGAAAGGACGAATAAAGACAGGAATAATATTCTCTTCATAACGGGCTTACTTATGGTCACTTAAACAGTAAAATATCTCAGATCAACTGTACTGTTCTGGTCAATTCTGCCGATAAATTTAATAATTTCAACTATACATTTGTAATACTTGTCAAAAAACAATGATTTTTTTATTGTATTGAAACATTTTCAGGTTTTAATTGTAGCAGTGTACAAGTACAATAATTTAAACTAAATTTGATTCATCTTATTGAAAATATAAAAACCATGAATTACAAAATATTACGTTACCCTCTTTATTTGTTGACTTCGATCTTGATTTTTGTTTCGTGCGACAATGGTTTGGAAGACGTTGAAGCGCCAAGTGAAAGTATCTATTTTGTTGAATCGATCCCTGTTACAACATTCAGCAAAACATACATAAGTGCTTCAATTACGGCAGCATCATTTATTTACCCTGACCAAAGCGATGAACTAGAGGAACTTTTAACTTATGTTGAAAGTGGAGTTAGAGTATACAAAATTATTTATAATACTGAATTTCAGGGAGAGGAAGTAAAAGCTTCGGGAATAGTTTGTTTGCCCGATCAGGCTGGAAGTTACCCCATTTTAAGCTATCAAAACGGTACCAATACTTTGCACAGTGCAGCACCTACTGTTGATGATGAGAACAGACTTTTTCAAATTCTTGAAATGATGGGATCAACCGGATTTATAATTGTTTTGCCCGATTATCTTGGTTTTGGCGAATCCGACGATATGTTTCATCCGTACATGGACAAAGAATCTACCGTACAATCGGTGATGGATATGTTGCGTGCGGTTGAAGAAATGGTTGAAGCTGATGAAAACATCAGTTCGAATAAGGATTTATACATTTCGGGGTATTCGCAAGGTGGCTGGGCAACCATGTGTTTGCAAAAAGCCATTGAAACACAATATTCCGACGAATTTGATTTGAAAGCGAGTGCATGTGGTGCAGGCCCTTATAATTTAACCACTATAAACGAATATGTTACCGGTTTGTCAGATTACCCAATGCCTTACTTTTTAGGCTATATTTTTAATAGTTACCTAAAGTTAGGAATGACGACCTTGATTGAAGACGTAGTTCAGCAGCCCTATGCCGATCTTATTCCAACTCTTTATGACGGGACAAAGTCGGGTGATGAAATTAACGACTTACTGTCCACTTCAATTCCGGACCTTTTAACAGCAGATTATATTAGTAACTGGAGTACAGATACAAAATATGAAGATCTTACCGGTAGATTAGAGCAGAATAGTGTGGAGGCGTTTTTAACAACTACACCCACCATGCTTTTACACGGAACGGCAGATAAATTTGTTCCACCAATTGTAACATCAAATATTTACGCTGACTTTATTGCTGTTGGAGCCAGCACGAATCTGGTATCTCTTGTTCCTCTGGCTGGAGCGACTCACTCTTCGGGAATCATTCCTTCGGGACTAACTTCTCTTGGCTGGTTTATTCGGCTAAAACAAGAAAATATATAATCATTTTTTGAGAATTAAAGCAAGCCCTTTGTTTTTAGAGAAGCCTCAACTCGTTTGTGGTAATTATTGAATTTATTCTCCAGTTTCGAAAACACCTTTTTATAATCCGGATGCCTTTTCATATTCTCGGTCAATGGTTCGATCGG
>JBFFMM010000129.1:0-8309 GCA_041554075.1 Draconibacterium sp.
CCTTTGCATTAGGGTTTTTTAACAGAATTATAAAATACACAAACGGAAAATGAAGACTTCTAAGGAGATACGTAAGGCTTTTCTCGACTTTTTTACCGAGAAAGAACACCAGATTGTTAATTCGGCACCCATGGTTGTGAAGGGCGATCCAACACTAATGTTTACCAACGCAGGAATGAATCAGTTCAAGGACCAGTTTTTGGGAAATGAACCTGTAAAATACCCTCGCGTTGCGGATACTCAGAAGTGTTTACGTGTTTCAGGAAAACACAACGACCTTGAGGAAGTAGGTTTGGATACCTATCACCACACCATGTTCGAAATGTTGGGAAACTGGTCGTTTGGCGATTATTTTAAAAAGGAAGCCATCGATTGGGCTTGGGAGTTTTTAGTAACCCGAATGGGAATTGATGCTGAACGTTTGTATGCGACTGTTTTTGAAGGAAGTACTGATGATAATCAGGAACGTGATAACGAAGCAGCCGGTTATTGGGAACAATATCTTCCGAAAGACAGAATCCTGAATGGAAATAAAAAGGATAACTTTTGGGAAATGGGCGAAACCGGACCTTGTGGACCTTGTTCGGAAGTGCATGTTGATATTCGTTCGGAAGAAGAACGTGCAAAAGTTCCGGGTAAGGATTTGGTAAATATGGATCACCCGCAGGTGATTGAAATTTGGAACCTGGTTTTTATTCAGTTTAATCGAAAAGCAAACGGAAACCTTGAGAATTTGCCTGACAAACATGTGGATACAGGGATGGGTTTTGAACGTTTGTGTATGGTTTTACAGGGTGTTCAGTCGAATTACGATACCGATGTTTTTCAAGATACGATTGCCGAACTTGGAAAATTGTGTAGTAAAAAATATGGCGAAGACGAAAAAGTGGACATTGCCATGCGTGTTATTGCCGATCACCTTCGCGCAGTAGCTTTTGCCATTGCCGACGGACAATTGCCATCGAACAACAAAGCCGGTTATGTAATTCGCCGGATTTTGCGCCGTGCTGTTCGTTACGGATATACTTTTCTGGGATTTAGGGAAGCTTTTATTTACAGATTGGTTGAGGCCTTAAAAGAAAATATGGGCGATGCTTTCGCCGAAATTGTCAGCCAGCAGAATTTAATCGAAAAAGTAATTAAAGAAGAGGAAGAGTCATTCTTGCGCACACTTTCAACCGGGATAAAATTATTGGACGATATTATTTCAAAAGCAAAAAAAGAAAAGCTTGCCGAAATTGCAGGGAAAGATGCTTTTGTATTGTACGATACATTTGGTTTTCCATTGGATTTAACCGAGCTGATTGCACGCGAAAATGGATTGGGTGTTGATGAAAAAGGTTTTGCGGTTGAAATGCAGGCGCAAAAGGACCGATCGAGAAATGCTGCCGCACAGGAAACTGACGATTGGGTGGAATTACGTAAAATTGAGCAGACCGAATTTTTAGGTTACGATAAACTGGAAGCTGAAATACGAATTTCGCGTTACCGTAAAGTAACTCAGAAGAAAAAATCGTTTTTCCAGTTGGTTTTCGACCAGACTCCATTTTATGGTGAATCGGGTGGTCAGGTTGGCGACACCGGTTACATTGAATTGGATGGTGTAAAAACGTCAATATTTGATACACAAAAGGAAAATAATCTAATCGTTCATCTGGTTGAAAAATTACCGGAGAATCCGAGCGAATATTTTACCGCTGTTGTAAATACAACCCGTAGAACAAACATTGCAAACAACCACACTGCAACGCACTTGTTACACGCTGCTTTACGCGAAGTGTTGGGAACACACGTTGAACAGAAAGGTTCGTTGGTAAATGCCGACCACTTACGTTTCGACTTTTCGCATTTCCAAAAATTAACAGACGAGGAAATTGAAAAGGTTGAAAAGATTGTTAACGAAAAAATTCGTTTGAATTCAGCTCTGGAAGAAAATCGTGCCATGCCAATTGAAGCTGCAAAAGAGAGCGGAGCAATGATGCTTTTTGGTGAAAAATATGGAGACGCAGTTCGGGTTATAAAATTTGGCGAATCGGTTGAATTGTGTGGGGGAACACATGTAAAAGCAACAGGCCAAATAGGAATGCTGAAAATAGTTTCAGAAAGTGCCATTGCAGCCGGTGTGCGTCGTATTGAGGCCATTACTGCAAGCCATGCCGAAAGATACATTAACGAGCAACTGAATATTCTTAAAAATATACAAGAGGTAATAAAAGGTTCGAAAGATGTGTTGGGAAGTGTTACAACTTTATTAAAACAAAACACCGATCTTTCAAAACAGATTGAGAATTTCCAACGTGAAAGCCTGAAAATTGCAAAAGCGAATTTAAAAAGTAAAGTATTGGAAGAAGGTGGTATAAATATTATTGCCGATACTATTGTTATTGATAACGCTGCTTTGGTGAAAGATTTGGCCTTTCAGATAAAAGGCGAAATTGATAATTTGTTTTTGGTATTGGGAGCCAATATTAATGGAAAGCCCAATTTAACCATTATGATTTCGGATAATATTGTTGCCGAAAAAGGTTTAAATGCCGGGCAAATTGTTCGCGAAGCCGGAAAAGAGATAAAAGGTGGCGGAGGTGGTCAACCTTTTTATGCAACTGCCGGTGGTAAAGATGTTAGTGGTTTAGAGGCTGCCATCGAAAAAGCACTTTCGTATTTGCAATAGGGTGATGCGATTTCCAATTCGCATATTGAAATACATAAAATAGAATGGTTTTTTTCATAAGTATAAACCTTCAAGTTTTTAAAAGCTTGAAGGTTTTTTTTGGTTGTGAGAATCTGTACTTTCCATTTTAATAATAAAATACAATTAAATCCGTTTTTAGGTCAAGCTTTTTTTGAATTCATCTAAATAAGAATTATTTTCAGCTTCTTAAATTTTAAGCAAAACCTCGGAATCTGACTTCCGGCTAATTTCTGATTGAAATGAAAAAATTGTATTCATTCATAACATCGATGCCATTTATGGCTTTTTTATTGCTAACAGTGGGTTTCACAATGGCAATTGCCACATTTGTTGAGAGCAGCCATGGAACACCTACAGCGCGTGCTCTAATTTATGACCGACATTGGTTTGAGCTCATCTGGTTTTTGCTGGCACTAAATCTGATTAACAATTTAATTCGTTATAACTTTTTTACCAAGAGGCGTTTTGTACTTGCTATTTTTCACATATCATTTATAATTATTTTAATTGGAGCAGCTATTACCCGATATATAAGTTACGAAGGGGTTATGCATATTCGGGAAAATCAAAGTAGTAATAGTATTGTATCTACCGATGATTATTTTTATGCGGCTTTGGGAAATCAACAGAAGGAAAAGAAAGTCAAATATTCTGAAATTGCACCCAAACAATTTTCCACAAAATTTGAGGTTGGCGGCCAAAAAGTAACCGTTAAATCGGTTGGATTTATCTCCGATGCTGAAAGTAAACCTGTTCCTTCTGAAACGGGAGGAGCCATAATTGATTTTGTTTATTCTTCGCCGGGAATGCAAGGAATGCAGACGTTCCCATTAAAAAAGGGCAATGTAATGCAAGAACCCGGATTTACTGTTGGGTTTGAATCAGAACAGAACACAGCGATTAAATTCTTTCTGAAAGGGCAAGATTTGTTTTTTGTTTCTTCTTTTCCAATCAAGGAAACAACGATGGCTTCGGAGGAAACGGTTACATTTCCAGCCGGGGACACTATTCCTGCAAAAGTAATGTTTCTATATGGTTTAGAATCGTATCAGTTTTTACTACGGAATTTTTTACCAAGTGCTACTTTAATGGCATTGAAAGGGCAAAATGAAACAGGTAGAGATGCAGTAATTGTAGAAATTTCGGATGGAATAAATAAACAAACTGTTCCGGTATTTGGTCATTCAGGAATCGTTGCCGATACGATCAACGTTCCGGTTGGTGGCGGGCAATTAAAACTTGCTTATGGATCACCAATTCATACGATCCCATTTAGTATTTTTTTAAAAGATTTTCAACTGGAACGGTATCCTGGGTCACAGTCCCCTTCATCTTATGCTTCGGAAGTTGTTTTGCAGGATTTCAATAGCGGGCTTCAAAAGGATTACCGTATTTTTATGAATTACACGCTGGTTTACAAAGGGTTTAAATTTTTCCAATCGTCGTATGATACGGATGAAGGCGGGACAGTACTTTCTGTAAATCATGATTTGTGGGGCACTAGAATTACTTATTTGGGTTATCTTTTATTGATAATCGGAATTGTGCTGGCTTTGGTAAACAAAAATTCTTACTTCCAGTTTTTAGCGCGGAAGTTAAAGCAAAGTTCAGTAAAAACAATTGTTCTACTTGTTCTTGCAGGAGGATTATCTTTTTCCGCTTCAGCACAAGGTTCTGCGGGGGCCGCAATTCCAAACATTCACGGTCAGTTGGTGAAAGAATTTAGCGAATTGTGGGTACAAGGCGCCGACGGACGAATTGAACCTGTTTCAACCTTATCGAGTGAAATTGTGCGCAAAATAAGTCGCAAATCTTCCCTGTATCAAAAAACATCCGATGAGGTGGTGTTGAGTATGATGGTTTATCCTGAAATTTGGCAAACCATGCCAATTATTCTTGTTTCCGATAAATCAATAGCAGCACAATTAGGAGTTGATGGGAAATACCTTGCTGTTCAGAATTTTTTTGATGCTCAGGGGAATTATAAAATTTCTGAAAATGTAAGAGCAGCTTATGGTAAAGGACCCGCCTTTAGAAGTAAACTGGAAAAGGAATATATTAATCTGGATGAACGGGTAAACATCTGCTTTATGGTGTTTCAGACTTCGATGTTTAAACTATATCCAAGAAAAGCCAAGGAAGATCCATGGTATTCTCCCGGGGTTGAAACAACAGAATATTCCGGTGGCGATTCACTATTTATAAAAAGTGGCTTTCAAATGTTATTACAATCCATTGCCAGCCAGCAAAATGCCGATGCCAGTCAGGTTTTAGGAGCTGTTGCTAATTTTCAGCAAAAATATGGAGGTAATATAATTCCATCGCAATCAAAAAAAGAGATTGAAATTGCCTACAACCAAATAAACCCATTTAAACGGATTTTTCCTTATTATTTAATGTTTGGCTTATTGTTAATGTTTGTTTTAATAGCAAACATCTTCAGACAAAAACCACTACCCAAATTGTTACGGATTTCATTCTTTGGAATTATTTTTCTTGCATTTTTGATCCATACAGCGGGTCTGATTCTCCGTTGGTACATTTCGGGCCACGCTCCATGGAGTAATGGTTTCGAATCGGTGGTTTACGTGGCCTGGGCAACCATGTTAGCAGGGTTTATTTTTGGACGAAAATATCCGATGGTTGTTGGAACAGCAGCTTTTCTTTCGGGAATTGCGTTGTTTGTGGCTCATTTAAGTTGGATGAATCCGGAAGTTACTAATCTTGTGCCGGTACTTAAATCGTATTGGTTGGCCATTCACGTTGCAATTATTACCGCCAGTTACGGATTTCTTGGATTGAGTTCCATTCTTGGTGTAATGGGCTTACTTTTAATTGTGCTCCGGACGAGTAAAAACAAAGGGAAAGTGACCGATTTTATAGAACAACTTACTACCATTAATGAAATGTCGGCTACCGTTGGTTTGTATTTTCTAACCGTTGGTACTTTTCTTGGAGGAGTGTGGGCAAACGAAAGCTGGGGACGTTATTGGGGTTGGGATCCAAAAGAAACATGGGCGCTGATTACAGTGGTTATTTATTCGTTTATTGTACACATGCGATTAATTCCTTCATTAAAAGGCGTATTTAATTATAACGTAGCTTCTATTATGGGTTTTGCTTCTGTATTAATGACTTATTTCGGGGTAAATTATTACTTGTCGGGTTTACATTCGTATGGTAAAGGTGTTGCAGATGGGGTGCATCCTGCAGTTCCTGTCTCCATGGGCGTGTTGGCTGGATTAATGATTTGGGCGTATGTAAAAGATTCGAAATACGAAAGAGAAAACAACAAAGAATAAGATTTCATTTACGATAAAATTAAAGGAATATTTTATGTTTTATTCGAATTAATTTTGCACTAAAAGTTGCAGGTTGTTTCATTGAATTATTTTGTCAATACTGCTTGTACTATTTTAAATTTTTGGAACAATTGGCTCTGAAAGTCGATGGGTGTGTCCGTATTGATAAGATAATGAAGTACTTAATTCTATTTAGAGTTGGTATAAATAGTGACAATTGTAAATCTCAAGATTGTTTTGGTTTAAAGTCATGCAACAAAACACTTATATTTCGCTGTTTTTTTAAAATTGAAATATGGGACAGACAGTTACACGCACTTTTGATATCCTTGAACGAGCCTTAAACGAATTTCCCCGCAAAGATGCCCTTGGAGGTAAAAACGAAGGGAAATGGTACACCTATTCAACAGAAGAGTACAATAGAAAATCGCACCAGTTTGCGATGGGTTTAATGGCGCTTGGATTAAAAAAGGGAGATAAAGTTGCCACAGTAACCACCAATCGTCCGGAATGGAATTTTGCCGATATGGGAATGGCCATGACCGGAGTAGTGCATGTTCCCATTTATCCAACTTTAGGCGAAGACGAATACAAATATATTTTAAAACATGCCGAAGTTAAAATTCTAATTATTGGCGATGTAAAATTGTATGAAAAGCTGGTTCCATTGGCAAATATGCTCGATGGGCTTGACGTAGTTTACACCTTTGATGAGGTTGACCGCGCAAAAAACTACAAAGAAATACTTGATCTTGGCGAAGCAAAAAGGAGTGATTTTGAAGCGAAGCTGGAAGAAATAAAAAAATCAATTACTCCTGATGATTTGGCAACTTTAATTTATACTTCAGGAACTACGGGAGTTCCTAAAGGAGTAATGCTCACTCAACGCAACTTGGTTTCGAATTTTACCACCCACGCGAAAATGCATCATCTTGGGAAAGACCATCGGGTAATTAGTTTTTTGCCACTTTGCCACGTTTATGAGCGCAGTGTAAACTATCATTTTCAGTACAAAGGAATGGGCGTTTATTATGTGGGGAATTTGTCGCAAATTGTTTCGGCAATAAAAGAGATTAAACCACACATGTTTAACTCGGTTCCGCGCTTGCTCGAAAAAGTGTACGATGGTTTTGTGGCCAAAGGAAAAGAATTAAGTGGAATAAAAAAGGCACTTTATTTTTGGGCGCTAAACTTAACTCGTCATTTTGAATACAATAAAAAATACGGACCACTTTTAAGCCTGAAAATCAGAATAGCTGACAAATTAATTTATTCGAAATGGCGGGAAGCTTTGGGCGGTAATATCGTTTATGTTGTTTCGGGAGGAGCGGCTTTACAACCAAAGATTGCCCGTGTGTTGGGAATGGCAAAAATGTATAATCTTGAAGGTTACGGATTAACGGAAACATCGCCGGTAATTGCCGTAAATAATCCGGCGTTAAACGAGATGAAAATTGGAACTGTCGGCCCAATTTTAGAGGGATTTGAAGTGAAAATTGCCAACGATGGTGAAATTCTCTGTAAAGGTCCGGGAGTAATGAAAGGCTATTACAAAGCACCCGAAATGACGGATGAGGTAATTGACGAAAATGGCTGGTTTCATACCGGGGATATTGGAATTTTGGAAGATGATAAATACTTAAAAATTACAGACCGGAAAAAGGAAATATTCAAACTTTCAGGAGGTAAATATATTGCACCTCAAATGATTGAGAATAAATTGAAATCATCGAATATGATTGAACAAGTGATGGTAATAGGAGCCAACGAAAAATTTGCAAGTGCTTTAATTTCACCTTGTTTCCCAATATTGCACGATTGGGCAGCAGAACACAAAATTCATTTTGAAGACAATAAAGATCTGATTCAAAATCCTGAAGTGGTGAGTAAAATGCAAAAAGAGGTAGCCAGTATCAACAGAACTTTAGGCTCGCACGAGCAAATAAGTCGAATAAGATTGGTTTGTGAAGAGTGGTCGCCAAGCTCGGGCGAACTGTCACCGACACTTAAATTAAGACGAAATATGGTTGCTGTTAAGTACCAGCATTTAATTGAAAGTATTTATTCAGTAAGTAAAAGTAACCAGGTTACTTTCTAAAAAATATTTGTGCACAGCACAGGCTGAACCAAACTTAAAGAAGGCTGCGAGATGAATTTCTTGCAGCTTTCTTAGTTCATATTTTATACAAAAGCCCTGTCCCAGGGGATGGCCGCCAAAATAAGGATCAAACTTATGGTGTAAAAAATGGCAGCCGATCGGTGCCTTTTCCATGGAGCAATGTCTTTTTTCGATTTTGCTTTTCCAATGTGTACAA
>JBFFMM010000130.1:0-8305 GCA_041554075.1 Draconibacterium sp.
ATTCATTCAACTGATACAATAAAAGTGTTTTTCTTTCTTGTTAATGCCGATGAAAATCCAAAACAACAATTACGCATGTTATCCAGTATAATCGATATTGCTGAACGAGATTATTTTACAAAAGATATCCTTTTATTAAAAACTGAACGGGAGATTATTGAGTACATGCTTCACAATAAACAATACATTTCGTTTCAGCTATCAAGGAATACGCCCACCAAAGAATTCATCAATAAAAAACTTATGGATGTTCAGCTGCCACAAAATGTACTTGTGATTTTTATTGATAGGGAAAACACTTCGTTTGCACCAAAAGGGAACACGGTTCTACTTGAGAACGATATGCTTACAATTATTGGTGAAACAAGTTCGATTGATTATATGTACGACCGTTATATTCTGCTAAAGTAACAAACCTCGATATGATATAAGAATTTTAATATTCATTAAAACAGGAAGGGAGGGAATAAACATGAAACTGCTTGAAAGAATTTTATTAGCAAGCGATTTTAGCAAATCGTCTGAGAACCTATTGGAATACGCAATAAATTTGGCCAAAACGTTTCATTCACAAATTATTCTTGTTCATGTTTTGCCCGACGACATTGCAAATGAAAAGGCAAAATTGCTTATCAGTCAGGCAGCTTTAAAACAGTTAGAAGACATCAGAAATAAGATTAAAAGTGTAGGTTTAATTGCAGGAGAACCGATATTGGAATTTGGTAGCCCTTTTGATAAGATTATTCAAGCGGCGGATAACGTAAATGCCAATATTACGCTGATTGGTTCAGGTGAAAAATCAAAAAATGATGTTTTCCAATTGGGTATTACGGCATATAAAATAATTCGAAAAAGCAACAAGCCCGTATGGGTAGTAAAACAGGGTAAAGTATTAAATATTAAGAATATAATCTGTCCAGTTGATTTCTCCCCGGAATCGGAAAGAGCACTGAAAAATGCAATTACCATTGCACGAAGATTTAATACCGAGTTGCTGATTATTAGTGTTTGCAAAACGTATTTTTCACGTTCAGCCAGGATCGACGGTGATTGGGATAAAGAAAATGAAAAAGCCCATGTAGAGCATCTAAAGAAATTCAACCTGTTTTTACGAAATTTCAATTTAACAAACCTTCACTGGGCCAGTGAAATATTAAGTGGAGACCCATCTACAGAAATACTCCGTGCTATTTCAAGGTATAAATCGGATTTGGTAATTATGGGTACCACAGGCAAATCAAATTTAAGCAGACTAATGCTGGGAAGTGTGACCGAAAAAATCATCAGAGATGTGCCATGCTCGCTAATAACACTAAAAAAAGAAGATATTATTGAATTGCAATTAGAACATAAAATCTTGGAAATAGAGAAACATTATGGAACAGCAGTAAAGCACTTAAAAAAAGGTCATTTGAAAGAATCGGTAAACGAGTTTAAATTTTGTCTGAATATTAATGAGATGCATATTCCTTCGTTGAAAGGGATAGCCGATGTTTATGAAAAATTAGGAAACAAGGAGGTAGCCAAGGAATATAGAAACATTGCGAGAGAAATATTACTAAGAGTCTGGGATAAGAAAATAGAAGTAGAAATTCGTAAATTCTATAAAATTTAAAGAAAATATTTTATCAGTAATTTTTGAGTGTAATTCAAAGTGCCATACCTTAAAAAGATATTGTTTTTTCTAAGAAGCATAATAATCATATCAATATTGGTGAAGTTATACCAAATCATACAAACCATGACTAACCAGTAAAACACGTCTTTCAGGTTATAGCCATGAGATTTTACGTTCTAGTACAAACACCCTACTAAGTAAGTGAAAGTATAAAATGTTTTTCCACTTTTTATTGCTGTTCAAATTCAATTTTCCATAAGCCCCGAAAATCGTTTAACTTGTACCCCGTTGCCAAATCATTGGGATACAATTTCTGTAGTTTTTGACGTGTTGTTTCATTGATGTCAGATTCCGGATCCCCGTGGCATTTTAAGCATGCCGGCATCCCTGTTTTTATGGGCTTATAAAACACCAGATTTTTGTTTTCCTGAATTAGGGTATCTGCCAACGTTCCTTTTTGAAAAATTTGCCAGAGTTCTTTTTCTTGTGCTGAACCTAGCACATTCTCAGGGTTTCTGTTTTTTTCAGAAATACGTGATATCCTGCAATTATATACCTGGTTTAAACTATCTACTATTGAACCGGCTTTAAGATTACAAAACTCCACAGCATGTTGAGGTCCTCCTCGTTGTATCGCCTTTCCCACATTACTTAAAAGTGTTGTCTGAACTTTACCTGAGATGGCGTTACCTCTTTCCTGAAATTTTAAATACGTAGCAGTATCAATTCCTGAATCACAGGAAAAAAGAAAAATCAAAACCACAAAGTAGATCGTTTTTGCTTTCATTGAAATCTATTTTTGAAAAATACAATTTATGAAAAAGTCCTTAATTATCACAAATAAAGCCATTGCAACAGACTGTAAATTTACAAAAACAACTATATTTGCTTCGTCTTCAAATATTCTTACACAGGGTGTTTGATTATACAGAAGAGTGGAGAGATCGGGCTCAACGAGACTCTGGCAACCTGTAAACTTCGGTTGATGAAAACAAGGTGCCAATACCCGGCCGGCAACGGAATTATAATTTGAATGCAATCATGAAGAAATTACAATACAAATTATTTTTTACAAGCTATTTGCACAGGGCAAATATGTGTATGCACGAGCGGTTTTAACCGCTATTAAAAGAGATTTGAATACGATTGATAACTGTCATAAATTTGACTTTAATATGGAAGGATATGCTGACCTTGAAAATACTTCGGTCTTCCGACTTCCGACTTCCAACTTTTTAAAATGATAAAAACTTACGAAGAAATAAATCAAAAGCTAAAATCTGGTGATGCAGTTGTTCTCACTGCAGAGGAAGTTGCTAAAATGGCGAAAGAAATGTCGCCCGAGGAAATTGTTCAAAAGGTAGATGTGGTAACTACTGCCACCTTTGGAGCCATGTGTTCCTCTGGAGCAATCATTAATTTTGGCCATGCCAATCCTCCCATTCGAATGGAAAAAATTCGTTTAAACGGAGTGCCCTGCTACGAAGGTCTGGCTGCTGTGGATTCGTACATCGGGGCAACTGCCTGCAATCCGGAAAATCCGGAATATGGTGGGGCTCATGTTATTCAGGATTTACTCGAAGGAAAAGATGTGGTATTGGAAGCCTGGGGAAAGGGAACCGACTGTTACCCGCGCAAACACATTAAAACCAAAATCAATATTAACACAATCAATGAGTTTACGCTTTTTAATCCTCGAAATGCCTACCAAAATTACAACGTTGCAGTAAATACCACACAAACCATAAAACATACTTATATGGGAACATTGCTTCCGAATTTACGGAATGCAACTTATTCTACTTCGGGTGAATTAAGTCCGTTACTTAACGATCCTGAATTTAAAACCATTGGTTTAGGTACCCGAATCTTTCTTGGAGGAACGCAAGGTTTTGTCGTTTGGCCTGGAACTCAATTCCACACTACAAAACCCAAAAATGAGCTGGGAGTTCCGGTTACCAATGCGGCTACCATTGCAGTTATGGGAAATTTAAAAGAAATGTCACCCGAATACATTCAGGCGGCTTCTTACGAAAAATATGGAGTAAGTATGTTTGTTGGAATTGGAATTCCAATACCAATCTTGAATGCCGACATTGCCAAACGCGTTTCGATAAACAACAGTCAAATTGAAACATCGGTACTAGATTACGGAAAGGTTGGAACTCCAAAACTCGGACAAGTTACCTACGAAGAATTACAATCGGGTTCGATTAAAGTAAATGGGAAAAAGATTCGTACAGCGCCGGTTGCCAGCCTTTCGAAAGCACGTAAAATTGCCGATGAGTTAAAACAATGGTTACAAAAAGGCGAGTTTGAAGTCAGCAAACCGGTACAAATATTCCCAACAAATACCTCATTAAAAGGCCTGATAGAAACGGAGGTTGACAATGATTAAAAAGAGATATATCCTAAATTTTCCACCACAAAGTGGCGACAAAGCTTTTACTTACCACTTGGTAAAAGAATACGATATTCGGATTAATATTCTGAAAGCTGAGGTTTACCCGGGCAAACGAGGAAGTTTATTGCTTGAGCTTCAAGGCAAAAAAGAGAACATTGAAAAAGGTGTTGAATACATAAAAAGCCATAAAATTACCTGCGAATCGTTGGACAAACGAATTAGCTGGAAAGAAGAAAAATGTATTGACTGTGGAAACTGCACCGCGGTATGTTTTGCCGGAGCTTTAAACATGAACAAAAAAACCTGGGAACTCGAATTTGACAAAAGCAAATGTGTAGTTTGCGAACTGTGTATACCGGCCTGCCCGTTAAACTTATTTGAAATTGATTTTAGATAAATGAATCAGCCGTTTAAAAACTTGTTGGGAGGTTTTGAGCCTCGTTCGTATCGCACACAATTCAACTCCAAACGATTTACGAGCTTCGTTGTCAGGCATCTCGAAACCGATTTGTGGATAGGCGTAAATCCTGAATCGTTTAAGGATGAAATGCAGGAAGTGGCTTTGACAAAAATGAAAAGTTTGCGCGTAAAGTTCGATTCATACATTGAAACCGAACCCTTTTTCAAAAAGAGTTTGAAACCTTTTCAACCTTCGGATACAGCTCCAAAAGAAGCCATTGAAATGGCAGTGGCTGCCGAAAAAGCCGGAATTGGGCCAATGTCGGCAGTGGCAGGGTTATTTGCCCGCGAAATTGGCGAAGAAATTATTCAGAACTTTTCGGTGAAGGAGTTGGTTATAGAGAATGGCGGCGACATATACGTACTTTTACAAGACGAATTGGTGCTTTCGGTTTTTGCCGGAGAATCCATTTTGTCAGAACGAATTGGCTTGGTAATTCCTGCAAAAAACAGAAAGTTTGGAATTTGCACCTCTGCCGGAACTGTAGGTCCATCCATAAGTTATGGGAAAGCCGATGCAGTTGTAGTAGTTTGCGACGACATACTTTTAGCCGATGCTTTTGCAACAGCATTCGGCAACAAAGTAAAATCGCCCGACCATGTTGAAAAAGTAATTAAACAGGCAGAACAATATCCCGAAATCCAATCGTTGTTAATCATTTGCGAAGATAAAGTTGGGATTAAGGGAGAAAATGAGATACGAATATTGAAATAAAGCCCCTCCTAACCTCTCCCCATAGGGAGGGAAAAGAGAGCCCTGAAGGGGCGAAATATTTAAGCCCGGGGCAACGCCCTGGGTTACTAAAACCCAAAAAAAATCGCCCCACGGTATAAGGTAGATTGAAACAAATTGCAGCATGGGGCGAAAAATACGATGGTTGAATAAATGAAACGAGCATGACAAAGTTTTTTCCACATACGATAAATAGTATAATCATGGGAGTTCCATCTTATTCCATAGAAAACAAACAATTTTAATAAGATGAAATGAAACAAAGACAAATGAGCATGAAAAAAGATATAAAAAAAGAACTGCAAACCCGTGTACTCGTCATGGACGGGGCAATGGGTTCATTAATTCAGGAATACAAATTAACACAAGCCGATTACCACGGGGAGCGGTTAAAAGACCATTCCAACGACCAAAAAGGGAACAACGATATTCTATCGATTACATATCCTGACATCATTAAGGAAATTCACACCAAATACTTGGAGGCAGGTGCCGATATTCTTTTGACCAATACTTTTAATGCCACCCGCATTTCGCAAGCCGATTACGGCACCGAAGATTTGGTGCACGAAATGAATCAAAAATCGGCTGAAATTGCCCGGAGTGTTGCCGATGAATTTACGGCTAAAAATCCCGACAAACCACGTTTTGTTGCGGGCTCATTAGGACCAACCAACAAAACACTTTCGCTTTCACCCGATGTAAACGATCCGGGTTACCGCGCTGTGAGTTTCGACGAAGTAAAAGCAGCCTATCGCGAACAGGTAGAAGGACTTTTAGATGGTGGTGTTGACCTGCTGATCATTGAAACAATATTTGATACATTAAACGGTAAAGCGGCAATTTTTGCCATTCAGGATGCACTGGAAGCTCGTGATTTAAAACTTCCACTAATGGTTTCCGGAACCATTACCGATGCCAGTGGCCGCACACTTTCGGGACAAACACTGGAGGCATTTTTGAATTCGGTTTCGCATGTCGAATTATTAAGCATCGGGTTAAACTGCTCGCTCGGAGCAACCGACTTGCGCCCATACATTAAAGAGCTTTCAAAAAAAGCTCCTTTCCATATCAGTGCGCATCCCAATGCCGGATTACCCAACCAGTTTGGCGAATACGACGAGACGCCTGAACTAATGGCCGTGCACATTAAAGATTACCTCGACAATAACTTTGTAAATATTATTGGTGGATGCTGTGGAACAACACCAGCGCATATAAAAGCTTTTGCTGAAATTGCAGCACAAGCTAAACCTCATGCTTTAAATTCTGGTGATTCAAACACCCGCTTTAGTGGTTTGGAACCGGTTACACTTACCGAAGAAACCAACTTTGTAAACATTGGCGAACGCTGCAATGTAGCCGGATCGCGAAAATTTGCACGTTTGATTCGTGAAGAGAAATACGAAGAGGCCCTTTCCATTGCCCGTGCACAGGTGGAAGATGGCGCCCAGGTAATTGATGTAAATATTGATGATGCCATGTTGGATGCAGAAAAAGAAATGGTAACATTTCTAAATCTGATTATGGCCGAGCCCGACATTGCCAAACTTCCCATTATGATTGATTCATCGAAATGGAAAGTAATTGAAAAAGGATTAAAATGTCTGCAAGGGAAAGCCATTGTAAATTCAATTAGCCTGAAAGAAGGCGAAGAGGCTTTTATTCAGCAGGCCAAAACCATTAAACGATACGGTGCTGCAGTAATTGTAATGGCTTTCGACGAAGTTGGACAAGCCGATAACCTGGAGCGCCGAATTGAAATTTGCAGCCGTGCCTACAAAATTCTTACTGAAAAAGTAAAATTCCTTCCTCAGGATATCATTTTTGACACCAACATATTAACCATTGGAACAGGACTGGAAGAGCATAATAATTATGCCATTGACTTTATAGAGTCGGTAAGGTGGATAAAAGCAAATCTGCCACATGCCAAAACAAGTGGTGGAATTAGTAACGTTTCCTTTTCGTTTCGAGGAAATAATGTTGTGCGCGAAGCCATTCATTCGGTTTTCCTTTTCCACGCCATTAAAGCCGGCCTCGATATGGGAATTGTAAATCCGGGAATGTTGCAGATTTACGACGAAATACCAAAAGACTTACTTGAAAAGGTGGAGGACTTGGTATTAAACCGCCGTCCCGATGCAACAGAAAAATTGCTCGAGTTTGCTGAAAACATAAAATCGGATGGCAAAAAAGAGGAGCGAAAAGATGAATGGCGCGAACTCCCGCTGGAAAAAAGGATTGCACACGCACTGGTAAAAGGATTTCCGGAATATGTGGAGGAAGATATGGCCGAAGCACTTACAAAATATTCGCCAACCTTAAACATTATTGAAGGTCCGTTAATGGACGGAATGAACATTGTTGGAAACTTGTTTGGTTCCGGAAAAATGTTTTTACCGCAGGTGATCAAGTCGGCACGTGTGATGAAAAAAGCAGTGGCCATTTTATTACCTTACATCGAAGCTGAAAAAGCAAAATTAAAAATATCGTCAGCGCAAAAGAAAGTGTTGATGGCAACGGTAAAAGGCGATGTGCACGATATTGGGAAAAATATTGTGGGAGTGGTTTTGGCTTGCAACAACTACGAAATTATCGACCTGGGCGTAATGGTACCTACCGAAAAGATAATTGATGAAGCAATTAAAAACAACGTAGATGTAATTGGCTTGAGTGGTCTAATTACACCGTCGTTAGAAATTATGGTGGACATTGCGAAAGAATTAGAGCGCCGAAAGATTGACATTCCCGTATTAATTGGTGGTGCAACTACCTCAAAAATTCATACGGCAGTTAAAATTGAGCCCGAATATTCGAATCCTGTAATTCACGTAAAAGATGCTTCATTAGCCGTAAATGTGGTTTCAAACCTTATTGCTAAAAACGAAAAATATACTGAATCAGTAAAAGCAGAGTATGCGAAAATCAGAGATTTCCAGGGAAAACGAAAAGCCAAACAATACCTGACACTTCAGGAGGCACAAAAAAATAAATATAAAATCGACTGGAAGAACACGCCAATTTATAAACCCAATTTTGTTGGGGTTAAACATCTGATTGATTATCCTCTGGAAGAACTTCGAAATTA
>JBFFMM010000131.1:0-8281 GCA_041554075.1 Draconibacterium sp.
AAGTGCTCCAAAATTTGGACCGCGTTGTATTGACCTGGATATTGCTGTTTGGAATGATGATATTGTTGATGAAGATTACTATACCCGTGATTTTCTACGAAACAGTGTTCAGGAATTATTTAGTGATTGAAGTTTTTTTTGATGCTGTAAGTTTGCTGGCTGTTTTCGTAATCACACCGTCCCTATCAAAAATTACCGCGTTAAAGGCCAGCTTTTACATTTCTATTTGTTTTTTAGATTTTAGATACGATAAAGCTGATATTTATCGTTTGATTACTCATCCTAAGTGAACTAACTTTGAAGTGTTCTTTAAAAACAATCGTTATGATTAAGTTTTTTATGGCAATTTTCCTTCACAACCGAAGTTTCCTGAATATCAAAAATCGGGATGCTTATTCATTTCTATAATTCTTATGTTGGTCAGAACAAAGTATTCTGACATCTCAATTTTACATTATAAACTTTGTTTGAAAGAGCCGGGGTGTTTTTGAGTGCCTGCTTCTTTCAATCTAAAAAAAGAATTATGGAATTACCATTTGCAGAATCGTATAAAATAAAAATGGTTGAACCCATTTACAGGAGCACGCGTGAACAGCGTGAAGAATGGATAAAACAAGCCAATTACAATTTGTTTAATTTACGTAGTGAGCAGGTTTATATTGACTTGTTAACCGACAGTGGAACCGGTGCAATGAGTGACAAACAGTGGGCTGCAATAATGACAGGTGATGAAAGTTATGCCGGTTCATCGTCGTATTACAACCTAAAAAATGCCATCAATAAGATTTTTGGTTTCGACTATTTTTTGCCAACGCATCAAGGTCGTGCTGCCGAAAATGTGTTGTTCTCAGTTTTGGTAAAGGAAGGAAATGTGGTGCCTGGCAACAGTCATTTTGACACCACCAAAGGTCACATCGAATTTCGAAATGCAAAAGCCATAGATTGTACAATTGATGAAGCATTTGATACAGAATCTCTACACCCATTTAAAGGAAACATTGACTTGGTAAAATTGGAAAGCGTTTATTCTGCTTATGATCGCGAGCAAATTCCAATGGTAATTGTTACACTAACCTGTAATACCTCGGGTGGGCAACCGGTGTCAATGCAAAACCTTCGCGATGTGCATGCCCTCTCGCAAAAATATGGAGTAAAAGTTGTTTTCGATTCAGCGCGATTTGCTGAAAATGCATGGTTTATAAAGGTGCGCGAAGACGAATACAGTAATACAAGCGTAAAGGAAATTGTTGCAGAAATGTTTTCGTACGCCGATGCTATGACCATGAGTAGTAAAAAGGATGGCATTGTAAATATTGGTGGTTTTATGGCCATGAGAGATGAAACAATTTACAAAGAGGCTTCGGTTTTTAATATCATGTACGAGGGTTTTAATACTTACGGCGGTATGGCGGGTCGTGATATGAATGCCCTTTCGGTGGGTTTGGATGAGGTTACAAACGAGCATTATCTGCAAAACCGTATTCAACAGGTCGCGTTTTTGGGAAATAAGTTAATCGGTTGGGGAATACCGGTACAGAAACCCATTGGCGGGCATGCTGTTTTTATCGATGCCAAGCGCTTTTTAAGTCATGTACCTAAGGAAGAATACATTGCACAAACATTGGCCATTGAACTTTATTTGGAAGCCGGTATTCGTGGTGTTGAAGTGGGAACCTTACTTGCCGATCGCGATCCGGAAACAAAAGAGAATCGTTATCCCAAATTAGAAATGTTACGTTTGGCAATTCCCAGACGAACGTACACCAATAATCACATGGATGTGGTGGCGGTGGCTTTAAAAAATATATTCGACAAAAGAGAAACCATTAAACATGGCTACAGAATTAAAAGTGAAGCACCAATAATGCGACACTTCTCGGTTGAGTTAGAACATGTGTAAAGTTATATGAAGATGTCATTTCTCCATTATTTGACGGATCGAATTGACATTTTAGAGTTTCTCTCGATAAAACCTGGTGAATTCTTTAAAGCTCATGGAGTAGGGTTCACCAAGGTTTTTTTCGTATTTCACACAGAAGGAGTTAAAATTGAATTTGGCCAAATGCGAATTATTGGCTTCTTGTAATGCCCACGTTTGCAAAAAAATGGCCTCTTCATTCAGATCGTCGTAATCTAAAATACGCAGCGCAACCTTTTCAACTTCTTTTAGTTTACGTTCCTTTTTATAAATAGAAGCTAACATCAGTAAATTGTCGATAACCTGGTTTCCTGTAAATCCACGAATTTCATCGAGCCATTCCCAGGCAAGTCCTTTCAACAAGCGACCGCCTTTAACAAATTGAAAAAAAGTTTCCAATTGTGGCCGTGTCAATTCATCAGGATTCTGGCACAATTTAAATGTTTCAATATAATCGCAGAAGAATGATTCCGAGATCTTTAACTGTAGATAACCATTGTTTGAAATGATTTCGATGGAATCAAATTGCACCAGAATTTTTCGTAATTTATTAAGTGTAACAGCTCTGTTATTGGCAACTTTTTTCGCTTCTATTCCATTCCATAGCGTGTCATTTATTTCTGTTATTGGTGCACCCGAGCTATGTTTTAACGAATGAATTACTGTAAAAACAAGTAGCTCTTTTACCTTCGGCGTGAATAGATCCGTTACATTAATATTTTCTGCGTTAATTGCTTTGAATTCTCCAAAAAATTGAATCTGATTTCTGTTTGGTTTAATTCGGCTTTCGGGTATGGCATGAGATTTTATTGAATTTCTATTGCGAAAAATTATCCATAAAATCACCAACAAAACAAGTAATGAAACACTTATTATTGAGATAATTTTTGCATTTGATGAGAATAAATCTCCCTTTTTCGTTTTTTCTGCCAATTGAATTTCTTCGTCCGACGACAGGCGTGTAATTTCTTCGTTTCCCAATGGTCGGTTCCAAATGTGAAGATTATCGATGTAACCTCTTAGGCTCGCCCCTGCCGAAAGTGCACTTCCAATATGAATATCGCTACTGCCCGAATACGGAGGATGCCCATCAGAGCTGCCAATAAACCGGCCATTAACAAAAATAGCCTGCTCGCCGGTTTCAATAATATAACGCCAAACCAAATGGTACCACACATTATTTTCCAAAAGTTCATCCGACATAAAATCATTTGCCCACAAGCCAAAGTATGGATGCCCCGACCGTAAAACAAGATGCATTCCCCGCCGATAACCTATTTCGTCGTTGCCCAGAATTGCGTTGTCTCCAAATTCAAGAATATCAGTAAACTTTACAAAGCAGCTTACTGTAAAACTGCTATTGGGAAACCCGTATTGATCTGGATTTCCAAGATTTATGTTCGCATTTTCTGGAAGCTTCAACACGCTTCCTCTGTCTATATCTTGAGTGAAAGAATAGCCTTGTCCTTCAAAAATACGTGTCGGATTAACAATATCTGTTACAGATTCTTCGAAATTAAAAATAGCCTTAATTCCCTGACTAAGCTCTAAAGGGCTTGCCAGGACTGAATAGTTTTCTGCCATTGCCATTTCGTTGGTAATTATAAGTTGAGCAGGAGTCATACTATATCCCGGGGCAAATGGTGATAAGATCACTTCTTCACCTCCTCGAAGAGGGAAACTAAATTTTCCACCAGTAATTAATATGTCAGGATTTTTCCAATAAACTCTTTCGAGATTCTTCCCCACAGTTCGCACAAGACCTTTAATTGCAGAAAAGGAATTCAATTGACTAACAATAAAATCAAAATTATAAATGCTGCTACCAACAGATATAAAATTGGGCTTCTTTCCAAATTTTGTCCAGCTGTCCAACAAAAAATTTATATAATCGGGGTACATACTGGAGTTGAGCTGATTGGGATTAATTCCAGTTGGTAAAAGTTGAAAATTATTAATTTTGAAAAGTTCGCGGTTAATGTTCGACTCCCTGCTAAGAAAAGTAGAATTGGGCGTTAAACGACTTGCAGTTATTTGCAGTGCATATTCGTCAAGATGATGCAGAATCCGGCTTTCATTACTAATTTCCCCTTCAACAAAAAAGATGATTCTTCGGTTGGCCTGAACCAGGTATTCCAGTGATGGCCATTTTTCTCCTTGAGGCAAATAAAAGAGCTGCGAGGAAATTTCAGAGCTGTTTATGATTGAATCGAGTAGGTGAATATTTCCGGAATAATTAATAAAAACCGGGATAATTTTGGCATCATCTTCGCGAGCTAAGTTACTAATATTTTGCAGAATGGTAGAGAAATCATAGGAGCTGTTTTTTAGAAAAGCGTTATTATTGGAACTGTCGAGATCAAGTTCAATTCCTGTCCAATTATTTTCCTTAAGAAATGTCCACAGCCGAGTGTTTTCGTATTCGTTTGGAGAGACCTTTGCAATTAAAAAGGTGTTGTCGGAGAAGTCTACAGCTTTGATCTCAGAGAAGGAGAGTAAGAATAGAAGTCCAAACAGGAAAACAATATGTATTTTTATTTTACACACCTTTCATTTAAAATATTAAGTGACTAAATAACCTTAATTCAATATTATTTTGACCTCAAATATATCATTTTTGAGATTAATAGAAACTTTTTTTCACATTTTTTATTGGCTCGAAACATGTTTTTATTCAATAAGTTAGCTCAATTATTAAGATTATATTAAGACCTAGTTAACACATCGTTGTGCATTGAGTTAAGAGATAACTAATTACACGCGCGTAATATTGGACTTTAATTAACTTTTAGAATGACTGATAAAACGATTAAACGAAAACACTATTTGTTGTTTATAGCGGGAGGGTTAAGTGTTCTTCTCTTTATACTTTTGTCGAATAAAACAATTCAATATACTTCAAGTAACGAATTTTGTAATTCGTGCCATGTGCATCCACATGCTGATGCTAGCTGGAAACTTTCAGCTCACAATAATACTCCCAGCGGAACTTCAGTCAATTGTGTAGATTGTCACCTTCCTCCCAAAGAACAAACGGCTCGCTTTTTAACACGAAAAGCCTATCACGGATTTCATGATTTGTATGCTTACATGACAATGGATGCAGAGGAAATTGATTGGGCGGGTAAACGATCAACAGAAGCAGCTAAACGATTTGTTTATGAAGATGGATGTATAAAATGCCACACAAACATGTTTCCTTCAACTTTAAACGAACAAGGTTGCCAGCAACATATTAAATATTTACGCGATCCTGAAAACAGTTCGTGTTTACAGTGTCATCATAATGTGGGACACGACCGGGGCGAAGTAAGATTAATTGCAGCCGATGAATCGACAGGGACAAAAGAAGTTTTTAAAGAGCTAACACAAATTACCGGGTTTAAAACATTCGAAGAAAAGCTACCCGAAACATCGGTGTCGTTTAAAATGATTGCTATTCCCGGCGGTCAATTTAAAATGGGAAGCCCTGCAAATGAGCCATATCGGGAAATAGACGAAGGTCCGGTACGTGAAGTGGCAGTAGATAGTTTTTGGATGGCTGAAATAGAGGTTTCGTGGAATGAATACCTGGCATTTTTTACTGCTACCAGTTCTCAGGGACGAAAAGAAGCAGTTGAAGTGGATGAAGAAACAGATGGTGTTTCCGGAGCTACTCCTCCATGGGGCGCACCCGATCAGGGATGGGGAAAAGGCACCCGCCCTGCCATTACAATGAGTCATCATGCAGCCGAAACCTATTGCAGGTGGTTAACAAAAGTTACCGGGCGCAAATATCGTTTGCCAACCGAAGCCGAGTGGGAATATGCAGCTCGCGGTGGTACATCTACACCTTACTTTTTTGAAGGATCACCAAAGGATTATGAAGCCGATGGGTTTTTGAAAAAATTATTTGGATCGAACTCCGAGGTCATTGATAAATATGTCATTTCGCAACTCAACAGTCCAAATAAAACACAGGCTCCTGAAGCGGTAGAGGCAAATCCGTTCGGACTAAAAAATATGCTGGGTAATGTGGCCGAGTTCTGTTTAGATTATTACGACGCAAAAGTATATCGAAAATATCCAAAAGGAGTTGTTCTGAATCCACGTGGTCCGCGAACTGGTTCGGAGCATGTTGTTCGTGGCGGCTCATTCAGAAACTCCCCAAAAGATTTACGCGCTGCGCGACGCGATTTCACACAAACGGAAGCATGGTTGGTTACCGACCCGCAAATACCTAAAAGTATTTGGTGGTATTCCGATTCTAAAAGTGTTGGATTTAGAGTGGTTTGTGAGTACGATGCAGAAACAATTAATCAGTAAAAAAATAAAACAAAATAGTATGAATAAGAATCAACTATCACGCAGGAATTTTCTTGAAAAAACTGCTCTCATTGGTGCTGCTGGAGTTGTAGGTATGAGTGCTTTGAGTTCTTGCAGCAAAAATTCGAAAGCAGTTGATTATGAATTCCCTCCTTTACTGGATGTAGCGCCTAATGGTAAAAAACTTAGAGCCGGATTGGTGGGATGCGGCAACCGGGGAACGGGTGCTGCCCTTAATTTTTTAGCAGCTGGTCACGATTTGCATCTTGTAGCCCTTGCCGATGTATTTGAAGATAAAGTTTGGGATTGCAGAGATAAATTATTAAAACAGCGTGTTGACGTTCCTGAGAAAAACTGTTTTTGGGGTTTCGATGCCTATAAAAGTTTGTTGGAAGCAGATTTGGACATTGTGATTTTAGCAACTCCTCCTCATTTTCGTCCAATGCATTTTGATGCAGCCGTACAGGCAAAAAAGCATGTTTTTTTGGAAAAACCTGTATGTGTTGATCCGGTTGGTGCACGACAAATTATGGCAACTGCCAAAAAAGCTGAAAATCTGGGGCTAACAGTAATTACGGGAACACAGCGTCGCCATCAACGCGATTATATTGAAACTTACAAACAAGTAGCATCTGGTGCGATTGGCGAATTAACATCGGCAAAAGCTTTTTGGATGCAATCGCATGTTTGGTTTCGTACCCGCGAAGAAGGTTGGAGTGATATGGAATATATGCTTCGTAACTGGAACAGTTTCTGTTGGTTAGGTGGTGACTTTATTTTAGATACCCATGTACACAACATTGATATAATCAACTGGTTTATGGGAAAACATCCGATTGAAGCTGTTGGATTTGGTGGCCGGGCACGTAGATTAACCGGTGATCAATATGATTTTTTCAGTGTAGATTTTGAGTTTGACAAGGGTGAGTTTTCACATAGTTTTGCCCGACAAATAGACGGATGTGCCAACCAATTGGGTGAGCGGATAATGGGAACCGAAGGCTACACAAATTGTAAAAACACCATTTATAATCCTGATGGTTCGGTAAAATGGACCTATGAATATCCTAAAAACAAGGATGGTCGATCAACAGGTGTTGTAAAAGTATCGCCATATGTACAAGAACACATTCATATGGTAACGTCAATTCGCACCAATAAACCGGTTGTTGAGGCTGAACGCACTGCCATATCTACACTTACAGCAATTATGGGTAGAACTGCGGCTTATACAGGGCAAAAAGTTACCTGGGACGAAATGATGACATCGACAGAAAAATTAGGACCGGATAAATATGAAATGGGACCGGTTGATATGGAATTCCCCTTACCTGTTCCCGGAACGCAACATAAAGCATAAAAAATGATTTCAGTAGTAATACCATTATTTAACGAAAGCACATTGCTGAACCGCCTTTTAAAGGAGGTTAGTAAGAACGTGCGCAGTATTGGCGAGGCTTTCGAAATAGTGTGTATTGACGACGGAAGCACTGATGATACGGTAGAAAAACTTCTTCAGTATAAAAAAGAAAACAAGGAGGTAAAGATTGTTTCCCTCTCCAGAAATTTTGGATTACAAGCTGCTTTAACAGCCGGTTTGGAATATACAAAAGGAGATTTTGTTGTTCTTATGGATGCCGATTTTCAAGATCCGCCGGAACTAATACCAGTGCTTTATGCAAAAATAAAAAAGACGAATGCAGATGTGGTTTCAGCTGTTCGGAACGAACGAAACGAAAAATTTGGCAAACGATTTTATATCAATGTTTTTCATAAGGTTTTTAGGAACATCTCGGAGGGGAACCAAATTGAGCAAACCGGAAACTTTGGGATACTAAGCAGAAAGGCAGTTACTGCCATTTTGAAATTTTCGGAGCACAACCGTTATTACCCGGGAATCCGAAATTTTATTGGCTTTAAGCACGAATTTATAACGTACGATCGCCCTGACCGATTGGAAGGTGAAGCAAAAATGGGAAGCAAAAAATTGTTTGCTTTGGCAGCCGACGCCATTTATTCGTTTTCGAAATGGCCCATTAAATTGTGCTTGTATATGGG
>JBFFMM010000132.1:0-8188 GCA_041554075.1 Draconibacterium sp.
AGATTTAGATGAACTTTTACACGCAAATCGGATCCACGACTAACACGGCGACCTCCGCGACCACGGCTTCCACCGCCGCCAAATCCGCCAAATCCACCAAAATGGCCTCCAAAAATATCGCCAAACGACGAGAATATATCTTCAATATCAGAGAAACCGCTACCTCCAAAACCACCACCGGCAGCACCGCCCATTCCGGCGTGGCCAAATTGGTCGTATCGTTGTTTTTTCTCCGCATTGCTTAAAACTTCGTAAGCCTCAGCAGCTTCTTTAAAGTTTTCTTCCGCTTGTTTATCTCCCGGATTTTTATCGGGGTGATACTGAATTGCTTTTTTACGGTAAGCCTTTTTTATTTCCTCCGGCGTGGCATTTTTGCCAACTTCTAATATTTCGTAATAGTCTCTTTTTGCCATCGTTTTTTGGTTCGTCAAATTATTCTCCGATTACAACTTTGGCAAACCGGATTACCTTTTCGTTTAAACAATATCCTTTGGAAATAACATCAACAACTTTCCCTTTAAGTTTTTCTTCCGGAGCGGGAATTTTTGTCAATGCTTCATGAAGATCTACATCAAAATCCTGGTACAAAGCGTCAATCTCTTTTACATTGTTTTGTTTCAGAAATTCCTGAAATTTAGTATAAATGAGAAGTGTTCCTTGTTTTCCGGCATCATCATCAGCAACTTCTTTTAGCGAATCAATTGCTCGCTCAAAATCGTCGATAACAGGAAGGATATTTACCAAAACCGATTCGCCACCCGATTTAATCAGGTCTGCTTTTTCTTTTAAGGTACGTCTGCGGAAATTGTCGAATTCGGCCTGTAAACGCAGGTGTTTATCCTGAATTTCCTGTAGCTTTTCTCCCAATTCTTCAATTTTTGCTTCCTTTTTATCTTTTTTCGATTTTTTCTTTTTCGAAGATTTTTCGTCCTCTACTGTTTCAGTGTTGGGGGTATTTTCTTCTGCTTCTTCGGTATTGTTTACATTGTCCAATACTTCTTCCTCCATATTTTCCCCTTTATTTACTTTTTCTTCTGTCATTTTTACCGTTTTATTTTGCTTCCCTTGCGTTAGCAAAAATTTTGCCATGCAAATATAAAAGACAAATTGGCACCCAAAGTAAATATTGAGTGCCAATTTGAATGATTTGAAATATATTTAAACTAACTCGCTGTCAGTTTATTTTAATAATTTTTCCAAAGCTGCTTCCAGAGCCGGACCACGGAGTTGTTTTTTAACAATTACTCCATTTTCGTCGAGTAGAAAATTAGCTGGAATTCCGCGCACACCATAAATAGCAGCATGTTTTGATTGCCAGCCTTTTAAATCGCTAATGTGATAAGGCCAGTTTAATTTATCTTGTGCAATACCATTTTTCCATGCATCTCCTGTTTTGTCTAACGAAACATTAAATATTACAAAACCATCGCCGTTTGTAAATTTTTTTTCGTGATATGCATTGTAAGCTTTAACTACGTTTGGATTTTCGCGGCGACAAGGACCACACCAAGATGCCCAAAAGTCTAACAATACCAATTTCCCTTTTGTATCCGATAGTTTGATGGTTTGCCCGTCAGGAGTAGTACCCACCAATTCAGGTGCTTTATCTCCAATGTTAATACCAATTTTTTGGGCGAACGAAACTCCCGTTCCCATTAAAACAATCGCAAGTAATAATACTATTTTCTTCATAACTAACTTTTCTTAATTGTATGCAAATATAATTTGTAATTATAAATAAACGAAAAAGGGAGAGTAAAGTTTAAAATGTCTTCTTCTAAATCCGCTTAATTTTAGCTCCAAGCTTATTTAGTCGTCCATCAATATCCTCGTAACCCCTATCTATTTGTTCAATATTGTCGATGGTACTGGTGCCTTTTGCCGACATGGCCGCAATTAACAATGCAATTCCGGCGCGAATATCGGGCGATACCATTTTGGTAGAACGTAAACTAAATTTTCTGTCCAGTCCGATAACGGTAGCACGGTGCGGATCACACAAAATAATTTGGGCACCCATATCGATTAATTTATCGACAAAAAATAAACGGCTTTCAAACATTTTTTGATGAATAAGCACACTGCCCTTGGCTTGTGTAGCCACTACCAAAAATACACTTAAAAGGTCGGGAGTAAGTCCGGGCCAGGGTGCATCGGCAATGGTCATTATCGACCCGTCGATATACGATTCAATTTCGTAATGTTCTGTGTCGCGAACCAGCAAATCGTCGCCTACCTGTTCTACATTGATTCCTAATCTGCGGAACGATTCAGGAATAATCCCAAGGTGTTCCATTCCAACATTTTTTATATTGATTTCAGAAGCAGTCATTGCTGCCAATCCGATAAAACTACCTACCTCAATCATATCAGGTAGAATTTGGTGTGTACATCCTTTTAGCGATGTAACTCCTTCAATGGTAAGCAAGTTCGATCCAATGCCATTGATTTTTGCTCCCATCGACACCAGCATTTTGCAAAGCTGCTGCAAATAAGGTTCGCATGCGGCATTGTAAATTGTGGTTGTTCCTTCGGCAAGTGCAGCTGCCATAACAATGTTTGCTGTTCCCGTAACCGAAGCTTCGTCAAGCAACATATAAGCACCTTTTAGCTTTTTTGCAGAAATGGAGTACCAGTAATTTTCAGCATCGTATTGAAATTCGGCACCTAGTTTTTGAAGACCGATAAAATGAGTGTCAACTCTGCGGCGGCCAATTTTGTCACCTCCGGGTTGCGGAATAAAACCCTGCCCAAAACGTGCCAGCAGTGGTCCGATAATCATAATTGAACCACGCAAAACTCCGGCTTGTTTTGCATACTCCGGACTTTTCAGAAAATCTACATCGATATTGGATGCGTCAAATATAAAATGCCCCTTTGTTTTGCGCTCAACTTTAACTCCAAGGCCCTTTAATATTTCTATTAGTTTTAATACATCACGAATTTCGGGAATATTTTTGATTACTGTTTTTTCGGCCGATAACAGCGTGGCACAAATAATTTGCAGTGCCTCATTTTTTGCTCCCTGAGGTTCGAGGTCACCTTGTAATTTGTATCCACCTTCTATTTTGAAAGTTGACATTGGAGATTCAGTTTGAAATGGAATAATTTATTTTTTCTTCTTACCGTGTGACTTATTTTGCGTCGGTTTTTTCTTTTTGGCAACCAAAGCTTTAGTATCAGCCAGTTGTAAGTCTTCTCTCACCTTTAGTCTGCCTTCTGACAAAATATCCAGATCGGTAAAAATTTTCTTGTCTTCAACAGCATCTTTGTTCCAGGCGAGATATGATTTTTTCATATGGTTGGCCAATTGTTCAATCATAATTTCACGCTCTTCACCTTCATATTCGATGGCTTTTTCAATCATCAGTTCCATTGTTCGGCCATAATGCTTCCATCGAATATAATGTTGATTGTAAGGAACCTGATTAGGTTTAGCGGTAAGAATTTCGCGCGATGGCAAATCATAAGGATAATCAATATCCAACTGAAAATCGGACATAATTGCCAGGTGATCCCAAAGTTTGTGTTTAAACTCGGCAACATCGCGAAGGTAGGGGTACAAGTTACCCATAACATCGATAACGGTTTGTGCCGATTTATTTCTTTTATCCCGATCTTCTATGGTCATTAAATAATCGACCATATTCTGTATATTTCTTCCGTACTCAGGAAGAGCTAGTTTTTTTCTGTTTGAATTGTAATCCATCTAAAAATTGTTTTTGATATATATCTTAATCTTCAAGTAAAATTGTTGGATTTATTCCCGAAGAGAATTGCAAAACTAATGAATTCCAGACAAATCACGAATTAATTAGTGTTAATCCCTTCTTATCCTATAATTTTCAGCTTGGCAAATTTAAGCAGCAATTGTTTTTGTGCACCTGTTTGAAAATAAACAGTGGCTTTAATATTTGGCGCATCACCTTCAATCTGCAGTACTTTTCCTTTCCCAAAGCGCTGGTGTTCAACCACCATTCCCGGTTGGATTTTACTGGCATCGTCGCCAACAAATGTATCTTGTGTTTTGCCTGTTTCTTTTAACGAAACGAGTTTTTTATTGAAAATGTTTTGTGATTGGCTGGTTTTTATTGGCGAACCTGCAGGGCGGCGCGTTAATTGTTGCACCTGGCGTTCGGTTGACGACATGCTTTGGTGCGGACGAGAATTGCGAGCAAGGGTTTCAACGCCCGAGCTGTCGAGGTATTTCTCGTCCAGTTCCTCCAGAAAACGACTTGGTGTACAAAAATCGAGGTTTCCCCATCGGTAGCGCTGGTTGGCGTACGAAAAACAAGCATTTTCTTCGGCACGCGTTAAGGCAACATAAAACAAACGGCGTTCTTCTTCCAGAGCCTCTTGTGTATTGCTTTCGCCCTGGCGTTGCGAAGGGAAAAGGTTTTCTTCTAAACCCACCACAAATACATTTTTAAATTCCAAACCTTTGGCCGAATGCACCGTCATTAAGGTTACTTTGTCTTTGTCTTCGTCTTTTTCGTTGTCCTGATCGGTGAGTAAAGCAACGTCTTCCAGGTAATTTTCAAGTTTTTCCGGTTCTCCGGTTTCTATTGCATTGATGCTAAACTCCTGAATACCGTTTAATAATTCCTGAATATTTTCGTGGCGACTTAATCCTTCCGGTGATTTGTCGTTGTATAATTCTTTTAAAATTCCGGTTTGCTCGGCAATGGTTTTTGCTGTTACAAAAGCTTCACTTTCCTCTGCTATCTTGTTGAATCTTTTAATTAAATCAATAAAATTCAGAATTTTAGTAACAGTGCCCTTGTTTAAATTAACGTGATTAACCAGAGGGAGTGCATTGATTATACTCCAGATTGACGTTTCCTTATCTACAGCAGCAGCTTCCAGTTTTGTTAGGGTTGTTGCTCCAATTCCACGTGCAGGATAATTAATAATTCGTTTTAATGCTTCGTTGTCGGCCGGATTAATCGTCATTCTGAAATAACTTAGTAAATCCTTAATTTCCTTACGAGCGTAAAAGCTTAAGCCTCCATAAATTTTATAGGGTATATTTCGTTTCCGCAGCGACTCCTCAAAAATCCGGGATTGTGCGTTGGTGCGATACAAAATAGCGTAATCTTCGTATTTGTAATGATCGCGCAATTGTGTTTGTGCAATTTCCTGAGCCACTAAAAATCCCTCTTCGTTATCGGTTAATGCCGACAATATTTTAATTGGTTTTCCCGGATCGTTTTCAGAAAACACATTTTTAGGAATTTGCCTTTTGTTTTGCGCTATTATACTGTTTGCAGCATTTACAATGGTTTGCGTTGAACGGTAATTGCGTTCGAGTTTAAAAATTTTGTGTTCCGGATAATCACTTTTAAAGTTGAGTATGTTCTCAATTCGCGCTCCTCGAAACGAATAAATACTTTGTGCATCGTCACCTACTACACAAATGTTTTTATGGGCAGCTGCCAGTTTTTTTACAATCAGGTATTGCGAGTAGTTGGTATCCTGGTACTCGTCGACCATTACATAACCAAAACGCTCCTGGTATTTTTGCAGTACATCGGGGTGGTCGCGAAAAAGCAGGTTTGTTTTTAACAACAAATCGTCGAAATCCATTGCACCCGAAAGAAAACAACGTCTGGCATATTCTTTATAAATACTTGCAATGGCAGGCATGCGCATGTTTTTATCTACCTCTCTTATTTCTGGTGAGTTGGCATACACATTAGGAGTAATCAGATTGTTTTTTGCCATGGATATACGTCCGGCAACCACATTGGGTTTATAGGTTTTCGGGTCGAGTTGTAAACTTTTAATAATTGTTTTAATCAAACTTTTACTATCGGCACTATCGTAAATTGTAAAGTTCGAAGGGTAGCCAAGCGTTTCGTGTTCGTAACGAAGGATGCGGGCAAAAATACTGTGAAAGGTTCCCATCCAAAGATAGCGGGCCGTGTTTTCGCCAACCACTTTCGAAATTCGCTCCTTCATTTCACGTGCCGCTTTGTTCGTAAATGTCAGCGATAAAATACTCGATGGCCGTGCACCTTGTTTTAAAAGGTTGGCAATGCGGTAGGTTAAAACACGCGTTTTTCCCGATCCGGCGCCAGCTATGACAAGTGCCGGGCCTTCGGTACGCAAAACTGCTTCCCTTTGAGCTTCGTTAAGTTCTTTTAAATAATCGAACACCTTAAATCTCTTTTTTATATTGTGTGCGGCAAATATATATAATAAACTCTTTGCCATTTTAATTGTATAGTTCTGAATAATTTCAAAATTTAATTGGAATGTCTGTAAGTGGTTGTTGGACAGTGTTTCTTGTTGTTCGTATTTTTCGGATAAATGTGTGTAATACTAACTGATTTTTGCATTTATCAAACAACAATTTATTAAGACGTAAATTTTAGGAACAACCAACTCGATTAAAGTTTCAATTTACACCCATCTAATTTTTCTATTTTTTGCAGTGTATTAAGGCAATTAAATTAAAATTATACGTTAATATTGTATCTCAAAGAATAAATATTTATGAAGAGAAGTCTTTATTTTTTAGTTACTCTGATGCTTTTTTCGTTTGCCTTGAAAGCACAAATTACGTCGCCAGATGCTGATGGAGTGGATGTGACCAATTATCCTGTTTTTACGGAAAACGACTCGATCTATGTATTTTGCACCAACGATTCAGTAGCGAATATTGGAAGTCTGCTTGCTAGTACCGAATTAGCAGGAACAAAAACATTTCTTTGGGAAAAATACAACGAAGTGTCGGGGGCATTTGAATCCTACTCGGAGGAAACTACGGATGGTGCAACTTCGGAGATTGTTAATTTGGAAAATGGTTGTTACCGCTCCACAATTACTTCGGGGGGCGAAACTGAGGTTAACCGCGCCTGGATATTTAACAACTGGACAGTGGCTGAAGGATATGTGTCGGATTCAAATTGTGAGTCGTTTCGATTGAATGGCGAGTTTAAAACAGCCTTGTTAAATTATTACGATTTAAGTGATAATACCAAACTGGAAGTGTTTAAAGATGTGAATGTGGAATGGTTGCAGGACGGATCGAAAATATCGTCGCTTTTAAATTTGCAAATCTTTGATCCACCTTATGAAAACACGGATTATACCTTACATGTTTTTGATAAATTCGATTGTGGAATAAATCAAACAGTTACCTACGAGTCGATTGTTACAAAGGCTGAGTTTACTGTAGATCCTGCGAGTGGTGAGGGGCCCTTAATGGTGAACTTTAATAATACTTCGCTTAATGGTTCTCCCGGATATTACGAATGGTTTTTTTACCGCGACATGGATGAAATTACCAGAGAATCAGAGGGAGCTACTGAGCCGGTGGATAGCATATTATTTGTTGCTTTCGATGATGCTCCTGTTTATACTTATGAAAATTCAGGATCGTATTGGGTGAAGCTTGTTTCGAAACATGTTTCGGAGTTTTTTACCTGTGTTGATACATTTGCTTTGAAGGATTATATTATTGTTGATACCTCATTTGTAGCTGTACCCAACGTATTTACTCCCAACGGAGATGGTACCAACGATCAGTTTATTATTAAATTTTGGTCGATGAAAAGTATTGAAATCAATATTTATAATCGTTGGGGACGCCGGGTGCATTACTGGCAAAGTGGCGATGTTCAAGGATTTGAAGGTACATGGAGTGAAACCGTTTGGGATGGTCGAATTGGAGGTCGCTATGCAAGTCCGGGTGTTTATTATTACGATGTTGTAGGTAGAGGACGTGATGGTGAAAAACGGAAGAAAAATGGTTTTGTTCATCTGTTCCGGCGTAAGGACTAATAAGTAGAGAATCTTCCGAAACTTTTTTTTGTTGTATTTTGTGTTTAATTATCTATCGCTTATTGTGCAATAGTTATCGGCCGGGTAAATGCCTATATTTGCATATTATTTTGAGATGGTAGAGTTGCTCTGCATGAATAAATCCATGGATTCTATTAATTACTAAAACCTGGGTGCGCATAAAATATGCAACAATTGTACTATTTGTTCGTTAATTGAATATTTGAATTTAGAGATATGAAAAGAATTACCATACTAATCATTTTATTGCTTACTGTTTCGTTTTCTTTGTTTGCTCAAAAAAATACAAATGCCTGGAAAAGTGAGCCGAATTTGGAGCAACAATTTGAGGTGTTTAAAAAGAATGTCAATTTTTGGAGTGGTTCGTACTTTATGAAGC
>JBFFMM010000133.1:0-8171 GCA_041554075.1 Draconibacterium sp.
CCGTTTTTATGATGAACGTGGTTGACGGGTATGCGCATAAAGAAATTGCAGCGACTTTGGGAATAACAGAAGGTACATCACGCTCGCAGTTTTTTAAGGCACGGAAATTATTACAAAAGAAAATTAATCAGGATTATGGGCAATCTGGAACATAATATAGGAGAGGCGTTTGCTGCGCAGGATGCCAAAACAAAATTGGCAGACAAAGAGGGCATGTGGAATCGATTGGATGGTAAAATGGGGCGCCGCCGAGGTGTTGCTGCATTGTGGCGGATTGCTGCGATTGTATTGGGTGTTTTCTTTTTGACAGGCGCATTTGCCGTTTTTAACTTCGGAGCAAAACAGCAAGCCACCATTAAACAGATGAATCTTGAAAATGCAAGCTTGGTTGCAACTGTCGATTCTTTGCTGTTGTTGCCACTTGCCATTAAAACCGAAATACAAATTGTTGAAAAAGAAAAACTCGTTTATCGCGACAGACCTGTTGTTCAACAAAATTCAAATACGGAAAAATATTGGGAACAGAGATATGAAATGTTGTCTGACTCAACGGAGTTGATTTTAGCCAGTAATAAAAAACAAAGGCAGGAAATTACACAGTTAGGTAAAGAACTAATTCAGGCAAAACAAGAGCTCGCCACACTTGAACAAAGCGTGATGAAGGAAACGACAAATCAAAAAGTGGCTCCTTTTGAATTAAAAAGTGAGCGGGTTGAAGTAGGTGTTTCAAAAATTACGACGGTGAACAACCCCGACATGAAAATGAAAGTATTTCAGAAAAACTTTATAGAAAACAGAAACAATTTAAACAGTAGCATTTTTAAAAAGTAAGCCATGAAACGAACAAGAATTCCAATTTTTTCTATTGGTTTTTTGAAAAATTAGAATTCTTCGAGAGTTACATAGAATACCTTTAAAAACGATTAATTCAAATGATATGAAAACAATTATTACAGTGTTTTTTTTATTTCTAATTTCGTCAACAGCCTTGTCGATGGAAGTGTTACACAAAGGTGATACGATACGTTATAAATTTGATAAAATTCTTATTGAAGTGGCAAGTTCCAATGCTCTTCAGAAGGGAATTGCCTTGGATTCGAATGTTGAGCGAATAAAGCAAATTCAAAAGATTTTGGAGGAAATTTCGATTGTACCACCGAGTGATGATGAACGTGTTAGCATATCTTTTAAAGAAATGGGAGATGATTTGTACGTTTGGAATTATAAGGAAGTTGAGTTGAGTCGTTCAAAAAGAAATACCAAAACATTGGTGGTTCTTGAAGACGGAACAACATTTGAAAAAGATTTTGGGCGTTATTGTGTTTTCTTTTCGCTTAAAGCAGTTGAAACAAAAATTTATTTAGATGATTTAGCAGATCTAAACTTGCTTTTGGATGAAAGTTTTGAAGTGAAAGCTGAAAAGGCAAAGCAGTTCGTAGCCGCTAAATTTGGAGCGAAATATAGGAAAGGAATTCATGCTTGGTTCGATATGCGCAACGACGAAGTAAAGGGCTATTTTCTCGACACTTCGTACAAAACAAACGATATGATTATTCTTTCTGCAGGAATTGGTTCCGGTTGGGTAAAGAACACTTTTGTTTCGGATATTAATTTTCGACTGGGATTTACCTTTGGAATTAAAGGAATGTTTAAAAATATTTATGCCGTTGATTATAGTATGATGTACGATTTTTCGGAATCGAACAATAGCAAGTTTTTTGAGCTAAATCATTTTGTTTCGCTAGCGTGGGAACACAATTTCTCGAATACTCCGGTAAGCGATAAATGGTATGGTTTTTCGGTGGGGTATTTAGTAAAGCGTAACAATGATTTTTTTAAGAAGAATACTTTTAAAGTGGGAATAAATAAAAAGATCAACAATACATTCATCGTAAAACCCGAGTTGTATTTCAACGATTTTTTTAAAAATGTATATCCCGGGGTTCGTTTGTCGATAGCTTTTTAGGGAATAAAAGCGATTGCCTGACTTCAAAGTTAGGCAATCACTTTTTTAATTGAGCAATGTTTTCACCCATTCGGATTGTAGTTTCAAAGCCCTTCTTCGTATTCGAAATTAAATCTCTGTCAAACACAATTTTACCTTTCTCAAAAAGTAAAACCAACGTTGAACCGCCAAAAGCAAAATAACCTTTTTCGTCGCCTTTTTGTATTTCTGAGTTGGCCTGATACGTTTGAATAATACTGCCAACCATAGTTGCGCCCACATCCGATATTAAAATATCGCCGTAATCTTTTGTTTCCAGTGTACAATATTCACGGTAGTTCTCGCAAAATATTTCCAAACTGCCCTGCAATGCCAGTGGCGATACCGAAAAATAGTGTCCTTTAATTGGGATTGATTCAGAAACTTTTCCTGCAGCCGGGAAGTGAAAACGATGATAGTCGGCAGGCGCTAATCGGATAATTGCCATTGCACCACCTTCGTATTTTTTTGCCAATGCGTCGTCACGTAAAAAGGAGTTTAGCGTAAATTCGGAGCCTTTTACAAAAAAGGTAGTTACGTCTTTCATCGTTTCAAATGCGAGTATTTTTCCGTCGGCCGGCGAAACAACATTTTCTCCAATTGGCCGAGCGTCTTTTTTTAGTTTGCGAGAGAAAAATTGGTTAAATGTTTCAAACTGGTTAAAATCATTTATCTCGAATTCGTTTAAATTGATGTGGTGTTCGCTCACAAATTCGGGGATACGTTTTGCCGATAATTTGGTATTCATATACCAGCCGCCAAGTGCCGAAACAACTTTGCGCTTAAACAATAAATGCAAAGCGGCTTTTCCTGTTGCCGATGAGTACAACCATTTTAGCATTCCCTCGCCAGGAACATTTTCGGTTTGTATTTCACCGCTGGCTCTTTCTATGTACTTTATGGTTTCCATTTTCGGATTTAATTCAACCTGTTTTTGACACGATAAAAGTACCGAAAGCAGGAATATCAAACTTAAGTATCTTTTCAAAATTATTCTGGTTTATATCCAACATCAATTAACAGTTGGGGTTGCATCGATGCTTCTACGGCCAACTCATCGCAACGTTCGTTTAAAGGATTGTTGGCATGCCCCTTTACCCAAACAAATTTTACGATATGCTTTTTGTAAATTTCAAGAAATCGCATCCAAAGGTCGGGGTTTTTCTTCCCTTTAAATCTTTTTTTCACCCAATTAAAAACCCAGCCTTTGGTAACCGAGTCGGCCACATATTTTGAGTCGGTATAAATGGTAACATCGCTACCTTCAATTTTTAAGGTTTCTAAAGCCACAATTACTGCCAGCAATTCCATGCGATTGTTGGTGGTTAGTTTATAACCTTCCGACAGTTCTTTGCGGTGCTGGCCTGAAAGCATTACAATACCGTAACCACCTGGCCCGGGATTTCCGCGCGCTGCGCCATCGGTGTATATTGTTATTTTTGGTCGAGCCATTGTTTTTATGAGTACTGAGATTTGAAGTACAAAGTAGTGAGTATTATTCTAAATAAACAAACATTAGATTTTCTGGTATTGAGTAATATGAAGGAAGTGGTACCTTTTTATAGACAAAATTGCTCACACTGAAACAATAAACAACATCATATTTAATGATTGGGGCTTTGCCCCAAACCCCACTTCATTTCTTTTCCTTAGATGAAAAGAAACGAAGCAAAGAAAAATCAAGTCAAAAATAACCTTTTCGTTTTTTCAATGTATACAATTAGCCCGATTGACGGATTTTTGACGCGCCCGCACGAATTATACCAAATTGATTATGAAATACCGTATTGGATGCGCAATTATTTTTTGATTTATCTAGGCGAAAAGTTTTAGCATAGCCGTCGCTACGGTAAAACTTTTCAACGAAGAGAAATCGGAAAAGAATAAACTAATATGCGGCATTTTGTTGTCAACTTGGTATTAATCCGTATTCTTTTTGCTCAGTACTAAATACTTACGATCTCTCTTCTATCAAAAAACAAAACCCCGCCAGAATTGACGAGGTCTTGAGTTTATGTCGTTTTTAGAATTACTTTCTAATTTCCATTTCGTCGATGAGGTTTTGAGCGCCGGCATAAACATCCACCACCCAAAGCACGAAGCGAATGTCAACATTGATGCAACGTTGCAGATTCTCTTCAAAATCAAGGTCACCGCTCATGGCTTCCCAGTTTCCATCAAAAGCAATTCCAATTAATTCGCCTTTCCCATTAATTACCGGACTACCCGAGTTTCCTCCGGTAATGTCGTTGTCAGTAAGAAAACAGGTATGTAATTTGCCGTCTGCATCGGCATATTCACCATAGTTTTCCTCAATCAATAATTCTTTCATGCGGGCAGGCACATCAAATTCGTAATCTCCCGGAATTTCTTTTTCCAAATAACCATCGGTGGTGGTGTAGTATTTATAGGTAACACCGTCGCGTGGATCGTAATCTTTTACCGTACCGTAAGTTAAACGCATGGTTGAGTTGGCATCGGGATAGAATTTTTTGTCAGGATTCATTTCCATTAAACCGGCAACAAACAAACGACGTCCTTTTCCAAGTTCCTCTCCGCCTGCAGCCTGCTCTTTCGAAATTTCACGGAATTTGTCGAATATGGCTGTGGCCGCCTGAAAACCCATGTCTTTCTTCAATACTTTCAAACTTGGATTGTTCAGAAATGCAACTAACTCTTCTTTGTTGTCGAAAACCGATTTTTGGAACATCTTGGCAGAGTACTTGACAAAATCGCCTTTGTACTTTCCCTGTATATCAGCAAAAAATGATGGGTAAAATTTCGAGCTGTTTTTTTCGGCATAGATTTTCATCAGTGCTCCTGCAATTTTTTCATCTGTTTCTGCACTGTAATCTTTAAAATATCCTTCTGCTCTTGCTTTTAAGGCTTCTGTTATTCTGGCAATCTTTTCCTTATTTTCTTCCGGATTTTCAAGCAGGGCGACCAAAGGTTGTGCACTGTTGGCAAATAAGAAAATTTCAGGTCCCATTAATAGCGCCTCAACCATGTATTGACGTGCTTTGCTTGCCTCAATGTCCTGGTAGTTATTCTTAATTAAATCCAGGGCTTCACCATATTTTGCTTTACGATTTTCATCAGCATTTACCCAGATTGTAAATTCATCTTCCAGCTCTTTTTTCTGAGCAAGAATTTCCAGTTTTTCAAGTGCTTCGTTTTGTCCAATTGCATTTTTGTAATAGTTGGCGCTTCGGGCATGTTTTGATGCATACTGAATTTTTGCTTTTTGGCTGGTAGCCATGTAATCAGCAATTATATCCAGTTTTTTCTCGCGTACTTCAATGCGCGATGCATTAGTTACATTCATTGTGTACTCAATTCCGTACGAAGTTTTGTAACGATTGGTACTTCCCGGATATCCAAAAACCATTGCAAAATCGCCTTTTTCAACTCCTTTTAGCGAAATAGGTAAAAAATGTTTTGGCTGATATGGAATGTTGTCTTCTGAATATTCAGCTGGTTTACCATCGGGGCCTGAATAAACACGGAACATCGAAAAATCGTTGGTGTGACGTGGCCACATCCAGTTATCGGTGTCGCCACCAAATTTACCCAGAGCCTGTGGCGGTGCTCCTACCAAACGAACATCTTTAAATGTTTCGGTTACAAAAAGGAAGTATTGATTTGCATTAAAAAAATCACGGATATACACTTCGTAATGTGTATCTCCTTTTGCTTCTTTTTCTAATTTATTCGATGCTTCACTTATTTTTCCAGCTCTTTCACTTTCATCCATATCATCGTTAACTTCGGCTAGAACTTTATCGGTAACGTCTTCAACGCGAACCAAAAAGGTAACTGTTTTTCCAGGGTTCGGAAGTTCTTCCTCTTTCGACATGGCCCAAAATCCATCTTGCAGGTAATCGTGTTCAACACTTGAATGACTTTGAATCTCACCAAAACCACAGTGGTGGTTGGTTAACAACAACCCATCTTTCGAAATTACTTCGGCGGTACACGAACCACGGTCTAATGCAACAATGGCATCTTTCAGGCTCGAATTGTTAATGCTGTAAATATCCTCAGCACTCAACTCGCAACCCATTTTTTGCATGGTGTTAATGTTCAGTTTATGAATTAATGAAGGCAGCCACATCCCTTCGTCGGCAACTGCTGAGCTATAGATAAATACAGTAAGTAGCAGTATAAAATTAAATTTTCTCATATTATTATTAATTGTTTGTATTCATTTTGAAATGCAAATATAGTTTTTCAATTGTGTTAGCAATGTGATATTTATCGCTTTTGTGCACGCTAGTAACACAACTAATTCCTTCAATTAAAATTACCGAGATGAAAGATGGATCTTAAAAATGCTCTAAGAATTCAATCGGTTTGGTTTTTCCATTTGTATTTAAATGTCATTACTAATTACACTAAAAACCATCCATTCAACAAAAAAAGTATATGAAAGTTGATTGATATTATTTTGACGGATTTTCTATTCCACACCTATTTTTAACTATCATTTGAATTTTAAATAGAGATTAGCTATTGATTTGGTTGGTTAAAAATACCTAAACATCAGTGGTATTCATCAATTGTTACTAAATTTGCACTTCAAAATAAATTTGGTGTGGAAGAGAGGAAGAAATTATTCGACAAATTAAAAAATCAGTATCGCTTAATTATATACAACGACACTACTTTTCAATCGGTATGGAGTATGAAACTTTCGCGATTGAAGGTTTTTACCGTTACCAGTTTGTTGTCGGCCATAATTGTTGTTTTGGTTATTTTATTGATTGCCACAACCGGTTTACGCGAATATATTCCGGGTTATCCAAAAGCGGAATACCGACAAATGTTGGTACACAATGCTTTAAAATTGGATTCTTTAGAGCAGGAATTGGCCAAACGCGATCAGTTTTTCAAAGGCATTCAGGCCATTATGGCAGGTGAGGTTCCCGAGGATAATCTTTCGTCACAGGAAGAAACACCGCAAGAAGAGGTGGAGTTTCAGGAGTACAATCACGATTCCGTTTTTCGAGATGAATTATTGGCCGAACAATTAAGTTTATCGATACAAAACAATGTGGAGAAAACAATTGGTATCAGTCAAATTCATTTTTTTGTTCCGGTAAACGGCGTGGTTACCGAACATTTTAATTCGTCTCCCGACCATTTTGGAATTGATTTGGTAAGTGAACCCAATGCGCGAATTTCAGCTGTTTTGGGTGGAACAGTCATCTTCTCCGGATGGACTCTTGAAACAGGTTATGTAATTTATATCCAACACGAAGCCGATATAATTTCGGTATATAAACACAATTCAGAATTACTAAAAAGTACAGGCGATAAAGTAAATGCCGGCGAAGCCATTGCTATTATTGGAAATACCGGAGAATTAACAACCGGGCCACATTTGCATTTCGAACTCTGGCACAAAGGGACGGCGCTGGATCCTGAACAATACATCGATTTTTAAAATGAAGAAAAGAATAGCAATTCTTGGATCAACCGGCTCAATTGGAACACAGTCGCTTGAAGTAATCGCACAGAACCCCGATGATTTTGAAGTTGAGGTGTTGACTGCCAATAATAATGTGGAATTGTTGGTTCAACAGGCCAAACAATTCAAACCCAATGTGGTGGTTATTGTCAACAAAGAAAAATATGCCTTTGTTTCGGAAGCGCTGGAAAATGAAGATATAAAAGTATATGCCGGAGACGAAGCTTTAAACCAGGTGGTAGAAATGGAAACCATCGATTTGGTATTAACAGCCATGGTTGGTTATTCTGGATTGGTACCTACTTACAACGCCATAAAAGCGGGTAAGAATATTGCTCTTGCCAATAAAGAAACGATGGTTGTGGCAGGTGAACTGATTACTAAACTGGCGCACGAAAAAAAGGTGGAAATACTTCCGGTAGATTCAGAGCATTCCGCAATCTTTCAATGTTTGGTGGGTGAATTTATGAATCCCATTGAAAAAATTTACCTGACCTGTTCGGGTGGTCCGTTTAGAGGGAAAACCTACGATGAATTAATAAATGTTACGGTGGACGATGCACTGGCTCATCCGAACTGGGATATGGGGGCCAAAATTACAATCGACTCGGCTACTCTTATGAATAAGGGTTTTGAAATGATTGAAGCATGTTGGTTGTTTGGTTTACCCGCTTCAAAAATTGATGTAATTGTGCATCCACAGTCCATTATTCATTC
>JBFFMM010000134.1:0-8138 GCA_041554075.1 Draconibacterium sp.
AGGAAGCTGAACAATAAACCCGTCCAAATCATCATCATTGTTTAATTCGTCTACTTTTGCCAAAAGTTCCTCTTCGGTAACATCGTCTTCATAACGTATCAGTGAGGATTTAAAACCAACTGCTTCGCAATCTTTAATTTTGTAGGCAACGTATGTTTCACTACCGCCATCGTGTCCCACCAAAATAGCAGCCAAATGAGGTTGTTTGCCTCCATTTGCCACAAAAGATTTTACTTCTTCAGCAATTTCCTGCTTAATTTCAGCAGCTATCTTTTTCCCGTCAATTAAATTCATTTTTGAAGTAATTTGAGTTATTTATTTGTAGCTCTACCAAAGTTTAAAGCTTTGGAAAAGTTTAAAAACTGAAAACTGTGACTGTGACTGCCAACTAGAACTTCCGTCCCTGCTGTTGCATGCCAGCCATCATTCGCTGAACATTTTTACCTTGCGAAACCATTTTCATCATTTTACGGGTTTCGGTAAACTGTTTCAACAATCGATTTACTTCCTGTATATTGGTTCCCGATCCGGCAGCAATTCGTTTACGACGTCCGCCATTTATGAGCGATGGATTTTCTCTTTCCTCTGCTGTCATCGAAAAAATAATCGCTTCTATGTGTTTAAACGCATCGTCTTCAATTTCCATCCCTTTCATGGCCTTTCCCATTCCCGGAATCATACCAACCACATCTTTCAAATTACCCATTTTTTTAATCTGGTTAATCTGTTTCAAAAAGTCGTTAAAATTGAATGTGTTTTTTGCAAGTTTTGCCTGTAGTTTTCGGGCTTCTCCTTCGTCAAATTGTTCCTGGGCTTTTTCAACCAGCGACACAATATCACCCATTCCTAAAATACGATCGGCCATCCTGTCGGGGTGGAAAACATCAAGTGCATCCACTTTTTCGCCCGTACCTACAAATTTTATTGGCTTTTCAACCACCGAACGAATAGAAAGTGCAGCTCCACCTCTTGTATCACCATCAAGCTTGGTAAGAACAACGCCATCGAAATCCAAACGATCGTTAAATTCTTTAGCTGTATTTACCGCATCCTGACCGGTCATCGAGTCAACCACAAAAAGAATCTCATCCGGATTGACAGCTTTTTTAATGGCCGAAATTTCGTTCATCATTTGCTCATCAACCGCCAAACGACCTGCTGTATCCACAATCACTACATCGTGACCTTTTTCTTTTGCCAGTTTAATGGCAGCCTTGGCAATTTTTACCGGATCCATGTTGCCTTCTTCCGTGTACACAGGAACTCCGATTTGCTCACCCAAAACTTTCAACTGGTCAATTGCCGCCGGACGATAAACATCGCCAGCAACCAAAAGTGGATTTTTTCCCTTTTTGGTTTTTAGCATGTTTCCAAGCTTGCCCGAGAAAGTGGTTTTTCCCGAACCTTGTAAACCCGCCATTAAAATCACTGCCGGGTTGCTTTCCAATTTAATGTCGGTAAAAGTACCGCCCATTAACATGGCCAGCTCGTCTTTTACAATTTTAACCATTAACTGGCCCGGTTTAACCGCAGTTAAAACCTCCTGTCCCAGTGCCTTAATTTTTACGTCGTCGGTAAATTTTTTGGCAATTTTAAAGTTTACGTCGGCATCTAACAGCGCACGACGAATATCTTTCAGCGTTTCCGCCACATTTATCTCGGTAATTTGTCCTTGTCCTTTTAGTAACTTAAAGGACTTCTCCAATCTGTCGCTTAAATTCTCAAACATGCGTTTTACTTCTTTTGAAAATGAGGTGCAAAAATAGAAAAAAAAGTCGGAAGACCGAAGAAGAAAATAGATAGTCTCAGTCTCAGTTTTTAGGAATCCTCTAAAAACATTTCTGAACATGGGCGTGCCCGTTTATCAACGGTCGGGCTTTCCGCTAAACTCCTCGCTCCCCTCCTTTCTGTCGGGGTACTGTGGGGTAACGCTCCAATCCCTCACTCAGCGCCGGTGGCAGTACTTTCTGCTACGTTCTACTCTACAATTTCTTCAATTTATATACAGTTCTGAAATAAATATTTTTATTGTTCCAAAGAATATCCTAACTTGAAATTCAAATTTTGAATACAAAAAATAACACATTTATTAGTACCAAGCAAATTCTACTGTTATGAAACGAACATGAACTTTTTAAATCATAAATTCAAAAACAAGAATGATTAAAAAAGTTTATGCGAGAGCGGAGCGGTTCCATCCGTTCTCAAATTTTAAAGTAAATTATTTATAACTTGAAAATTTTAAACGGATGAAAAAATTAGTTACGCTCCTTGCAATTGTTTTATTCTCGTTTTCTTCTTTTGCCCAAAACCTCACCAATCAATTCTATTTTCGCGTGGGGTATTCCAATCCTTCGTGGAAACAATTCGACCTTTCAAAAGACTTATGGGCAAGTGAAGGATTTGACGGTAAAATCGGTGCCAGTTTTGAATTCGGTTCGATTTTTATGCTAAAAAGTATTTTAAATTCCGATATCATCTCATTCGGAATTAATGTGGATTACTTGTGTTTAAATTATAACAACTTTTCAGCAAAAGAAGGATCGTATGAGGCGAATCTGGGCCATTTGCGGGCAGGTTCAAAAATAGGTCCATCTTTTACCTACAGCCCCATGGATAACATGGCCTTTGATGTATATGTAAAAGCTGATTTTGACTGGGCTGCTGCTGCTGTTATATATGAGGATAAACCGGGTGATGCTGATGATTATTACAGAGCCGGTGCTTCGGTTGGAGTATCAACTGGAGTAAATTTTCGATACGGATTACTGATAATCGGTGCGGAATTTAACACGATAAATAAAGAACTGGAAAGCGATGATTACGGTGGATTGTATTTACAGGAACTAATTGATGAAGGTTTTGAAACTGTAAGTAATCAAACCAAATCAAAGCTACCCATAATGAATTTTACTATTGGAATGAGTTTCTAAAATCAAATCTTATAAATACAATAAAGCGCAAGTATAGAAAGTATTTGCGCCTTATTTGAACTTTGAACCCTAAACTTTGAACTCTAAACTCTAAACTTCTTTTCCTACCTTTGTTTTTCTTGAAAAGATAGTACAATGCAAAACAAAACAATCGAAATAATTGCCCAAAACCTTGGTGTAAAAACCATTCAGGTTTCAAATACCATTCAGCTTTTTAATGAAGGTGCCACTGTGCCATTTATATCGCGTTATCGGAAAGAACGCACCGGAAGTTTAGACGAAGTACAGATTCAACAAATAAAAGAGCAAAATGAAAAATTTGTTGAACTGGCAAAGCGCAAAGAAACCATTTTGAAAACTATTGACGAACAGGAGAAATTAACGTCTGATTTAAAAGCACGGATTGAAAATTGTTTTGATCCCGTTGAGCTGTAAGATATTTATTTGCCCTACAAACCCAAACGCCGCACCAAAGCGACCATTGCCCGCGAAAAGGGATTGGAACCATTGGCAAAAATCATAATGAAACAAGTAGAGCGTGACCCTGAATTTCGTGCGAACTCGTTTTTAAACGACGAAGTTATCAACGTTGAACAAGCACTCGCCGGGGCTCGTGATATTATTGCTGAGTGGGTAAGCGAAAACGAACGCGCCCGAAACATTGTACGCCGGGGTTTCGATTTAGATGCTGTTATTACAGCAAAAATAATAAAAGGCAAGGAAGAAGAGGCTGCCAAATATCGCGATTATTTCGATTGGAACGAACCCTTAAAAAAGTGTCCATCGCACCGATTGCTGGCCATGCGCCGGGGTGAAAACGAAGGTTTTTTACGGGTTTCAATTTCGCCTGACGAAGAGCGGGTACTCGAAAATTTGGATCGTTTTTTTGTGAAAGGAAACAACCCCAGTTCGGAGCAGGTTTATTTGGCGGTAAAAGACAGCTTAAAACGTTTAATACAACCATCGATTGAAACCGAAATTGCAAATCTATCGAAAGAAAAAGCCGACGACGAAGCCATAAAAGTTTTTGCTGAAAACTTAAAACAATTACTGCTGGCTCCACCACTAGGGCAAAAACGAACACTGGCAATTGATCCCGGCTACCGAACCGGATGTAAAATTGTTTGCCTCGACGAACAGGGAAACCTGCTTCACAACGAAAATATTTACCCACACAAACCACAGGAAGAACGTAAAATGGCCGCCAAGAAAATTACTTCGATGGTAGAAATGTATAACATTGAAGCCATTGCCATTGGGAATGGAACAGCCAGTCGCGAAACCGAGTACTTTATTAAAAAACTTCATTTCGATCGCGAACTCCGTATTTATGTAGTTAGCGAAGATGGCGCTTCGGTTTATTCTGCCTCGTCGGTGGCTCGCCAGGAATTTCCACAATACGATGTCACAGTTCGTGGTGCAGTTTCAATCGGCCGTCGTTTAATGGATCCGCTGGCTGAGCTGGTAAAAATCGACCCGAAAAGTATTGGTGTTGGGCAATACCAGCACGATGTTGATCAGAAGAACTTGAAAAACAGCCTGGATTCGGTGGTTGAAATTAGTGTAAACTCGGTTGGAGTAAATTTAAATACAGCCAGCAAACACTTACTTACCTATATTTCAGGACTGGGTCCACAATTGGCCGAAAACATTACCAATTTCAGAAAAGAAAACGGAATTTTTGAGTCGCGCGAGGCATTAAAAAAAGTACCGCGAATGGGACCAAAAGCATTTGAACAAGCGGCTGGTTTTCTTCGAATTCCGGAGGCCAAAAATCCACTTGACAATTCAGGCGTTCACCCTGAATCGTACAAAATTGTCAAACAAATTGCCAAAGATTTAAAGTGTGATATCGGTGATTTAATACGAAATGAAGCACTGGTTTCAAAAATTAATTTTTCCAACTATGTTACTGCAGAAATTGGACTCCCCACTTTAAACGATATTAAAGCGGAACTTCTAAAACCCGGTCGCGATCCACGGAAACCGATTAAAGTATTTGAATTTGCCGATGGAATTTTCGCTATTACCGATTTACACGAAGGAATGGTTCTTCCGGGAATTGTAAACAACATTACAAAGTTCGGGGCTTTTGTGGATGTAGGAATTAAAGAATCGGGCTTAATACATGTTTCGGAAATGGCAGATCGTTTTATTTCGGATCCCAATGAAATAGTAAAATTGCACGAACACATTAAAGTTCGCGTAAAAGAGGTTGATATTCAGCGCAAAAGGATTCAACTTTCGCTAAAAGGCGTAGAATAAGAAAAGTTGCAAGTTTCAGGTTACAAGTTTGAAATAACCTGTAACCTGTAACACAATTCTACTCCTCATCCTCATCGGCCAGCAACTCTTCATTTTCAAATTCTTTTTCAAGAAATTCTTCGGCTGCTTCAACCATTTCAGTAATCATATCCTCGTCACCCGGTTCACCATCAATCCAGTGAATAACCTGATTACTCCAGAAATCTTCCAAATCGGCTTCTACTATAAAACGCGGAGTTTCGGTGTGAACAACAAAAATAGTATCAGGAGTTTCCTGCGAATTGTCAGCTAACAAAAATTTTGGTAACATGCTTAATTGTTTTTAGTTTGTTTATGCGAATTTACAACTTTATCCTTTCATCTACTTCTCTTCTCTAAAAGAATACCAAAAAGTAATATAACTCTTCAAATACGATTTTCCGACGATTAACAAATACTTTGTTTCATTAGCCAAAAACTGACATTTCTCACCATTAAATAATATTTTGAAAATAAAAACCTTCATTTTTAAACTATTTGAATAGGTTTACTATTTTTAGCAGAATTTCTGAAAAAACGGCAAATAATGAATAAACTAAACGACATTCTCTCTTTAATTGATGGTTACATTGGCGGATCGCAATGGTTCGTATTTTTATTGTTAGGAACGGGTATCTTTTTTACCATCTATTTGAAATTTCCTCAATTCCGCTATTTAAAACACTCCTTACGAATTGTTCGCGGTAAATTTGATAAAGAGGGAGATCAAGGAGACACATCACATTTTCAGGCATTAACAACTGCCCTTTCGGGAACAGTTGGAACAGGAAACATTGCCGGAGTTGCGTTGGCCATTCATCTTGGCGGGCCTGCAGCACTATTCTGGATGCTGGTAACAGCTGCCGTAGGTATGACTACAAAATTTGTTGAAGTTACGCTTTCGCACAAATACCGCGAAATTGCCAGTGATGGAACAGTCTCCGGAGGACCGATGTACTATATGAAAAACCGTTTGAACATGAAATGGCTGGCCGGAATTTTTGCCGTAGCCACAGTTCTGTCCTCATTTGGAACCGGTAATTTGCCTCAAATCAACAGTATTTCAAATTCGCTTTTCGAAACCTTCGGGATTAACCACATGCTCACCGGAGCCGTTCTTGCAGTTCTGCTTGGACTTGTAATTATTGGAGGTATTAAACGAATTGCAAAAGTTACTTCTACTCTGGTTCCATTAATGGCAGGTATTTATTTTATTGGAGCAATGGCTGTAATACTGTACAATTACGAAAATATTATACCTTCCATTTCCGCCATTATTGGACAAGTTTTTACTGGTTCTGCAGCCCTTGGAGGATTTTTGGGAGGTAGCATCGCTTTTGCTTTTAACCGCGGCGTTAACCGTGGTTTATTCTCCAACGAGGCAGGACAGGGATCTGCACCGATTGCCCACGCAGCAGCCCGCGCACACGAGCCAGTCTCAGAGGGATTAGTTGCACTTTTAGAACCATTTATCGATACGATTATCATTTGTTCATTAACAGGTTTAGCTCTACTTTCCTCAGGTGTTTGGACCGAAAAATTAGACAATCAGTTTCAGGAAGCCGACCTGGTTGTTCTGGCTGATACCTATTCAGACCAAAACGAAGCCGGTAAAGAAACTTTGTACAATTATCTGGCAGGAATAGAGGAACTTAAACAATACACCGGTAGCCTAATGGTTACTGATGGAATCATCCAAAATCAACCAACTGTAATTCATGCCCGCTCGGTTGCTGAAGAAGTTAGAGTTTGGGTAAATAACCAGGCTTACAACGGCGAAATTGAGTTTATTAATGGAAAACTTGTTGGACAGGCAGGGCTCACATTATCCGGAAAATCGCTAATGCACAGTGCTCCGCTAACTACCGTTGCATTTACGCGCAGCTGGTTTGGCGATTCAGGGAAATACATTGTTTCCATCGGACTCCTGATGTTTGCCTTTTCAACTGCTATCAGCTGGTCGTATTACGGCGATCGTGCGATTACTTATTTGTTTGGAACAAAAGGCGTAGTTTGGTTCCGTCTGGTTTATGTAGCCGGGTTTTTCTTTGCTTCATTTGCCGACACTACCATTGTCTGGACACTTTCCGGCATTACCATTGCTTTAATGACCATCCCTAACTTATTTGGAATCCTTTCGCTTTCAAAAGAAATGAAGAGCGAGGTAAAATTATTCTGGGTAGAATACGGAAAACGTTTTCCGGACGAGAAAGTACCAAAAGGATAATTGAAACCCTGCAATCCCACACTCTAAAAAAGATTTTAGAATCAACATACATCGCAGCACAAATAACTATTTTTTGTGCTGCGATTTTATATTTATATTGTCGGGATAAAAAGAAAACATGAAAACACACTTGGTAATTCTGGTAACTCTCGTAATTCTGGCAAGCTGTTCCGGCAATTCTTCAATTCAGGATGCCAATCAAATCGCCATAAAAATCTTGTCAACTGAATTTGTATCCGACAGTACTCAATATGCCCAATGCCATGCTTCAACAATTCTCGAAACAAAAGATGGTTTTTTGATGGCGTATTTTGGAGGAACCCACGAACGTCATCCCGATGTAGGTATTTACATTGCTCACTATAAAAATGCCCACTGGGAAATACCAATAGAAGTGGCCGACGGCACAATGAATGATACCTTATCGTATCCAACCTGGAATCCGGTATTGTTTCGCGAAGACAAAGATCGTATTTCGCTATTTTTCAAAGTTGGCCCCAGCCCAAACGATTGGTGGGGAATGGTAATGCATTCGTCTGACGAAGGAAAAACCTGGTCAGCACCCGAAAAACTGCCAGACGGAATTCTTGGCCCGATCCGGAATAAACCGATTCAACTGTCTTCCGGTGTAATTCTTAGTCCATCGAGCACTGAAGAAAGCCATGAGCTTTGGAAAGCACATATTGAACGGTCGA